>JAFXAY010000046.1 GCA_017521965.1 Tidjanibacter sp.
AAACTCCCTACAAAGACTCAGCCGACTTTTGCGTTGACAACAATCCGCACGCGGCCTGTATATCCTCGCCACGGGAGGCGCGGATGGTGGTCATCAACCCCTTGCGGGTGAGGGTGTCGCGGAAGCGGGTGACGGTGTCCAGATCGGGGCTGACAAAGGGGGAGTCGGGGATAGCGTGGAAGCGTATCAGGTTGATGCGGCAGCTCAGTCCGCCCAGCAGTCGGCACAGTTCCTTGATGTGTGCGGGGCTGTCGTTGCGCCCCTTCAAGACGATATACTCGAAGCTCACCCTGCGTTGGTGGCTGAAATCGTGCTGGCGGAGCAGCTCGACAACCTCCTTAATCGGGTAGGCATTTTCGATAGGCATAATCTCCTTGCGCTCCTCGGGGAAGGGGTTGTGGAGCGACACTGCGAGGTGGACATTGCTCTCGGCGAGGAAGCGGCGCAGACCGGGGATAACGCCCGCGGTGGAGAGGGTGATGCGGGTAGGGCTCCACCCGTAACCCCAATCGGCGGTCATAATCTCCAAAGAGCGCATCACATTGTCGAGGTTGTCGAGGGGCTCACCCATACCCATATATACTATATTGGTAAGGGTGTCGCGCTCGGGTAGCGAGGCCATCTGGTTGAGGATCTCGCCTGTGGTGAGGTTGCCACCAAAGCCCTGACGACCCGTCATACAGAATGCGCAGTGCATCTTACACCCCGCCTGTGACGACACGCAGAGGGTAGCCCTATCACCATCGGGGATATATGCCGACTCCACGTGGCGACCGTCGAGTACGGGGTAGAGGTACTTCTTGGTGCCATCGACAGAGGTGGAGCAGGTGAGGGGCTCGCGCAGGCCGAGGTCGTAGTGCTCGGCGAGCAGGGCGCGGTTGCGGAGCGAGAGGTTTGTCATCTCGTCGATGGAGCGCACGCCGCGCTTGTAGAGCCATTGTGCAATCTGCCCTGCCGCAAAGCGGGGCATACCGAGCGCAGTGGTAACCTGCTGTAACTCGCTGAGTGTCTTGCCAAAAAGTGCTTCCTTCATAGTTTATTCTTCCGGATTATAAATTTTCCACTCCACCTGCGACTCGGGGTTGGTCTTAATCACCAACACTCTGTCGGCGTACTCCATTTCGGGTACCACATTGTTGTCGTAGATATTTATTGTGAGGTATTTCTTGCCGAGATAGTCGAGAAAAATATCTTTCGGGCCGGCCTCTGTTGTGCCCACAACCTTGACAAAATCGACACCCTCGGCGGTTGCTCTGTCGAGGATTGGGGTGATGGCCTCCGTTGCGATACGCTCATTGCGGCAGGCGAAAATCTGTACGGTATAACTCAGGAGCAGGTTTGCCACTCCGACCCAGAGTAAAATTTTTATGCTTGGTTTCATTGTTGTCTGATTTTAATTAGTTCATCTACAAGTTGTTCCGGCTCTATCTCCAACTGCTTCATACGCTCCGAGAGCGCAGGCAGTTGTTCGCAGAAGAAGCTCTCGCGGCGTGTGGCGAGTATCTTCTCGCGCGCACCGACGGAGCAGAAGAGGCCGATGCCTCGGCGGCTCTCGAAGATACCGTCCATCTGCAATCGCTCATAGGAGCGCATCACGGTATTGGGGTTGACACCTATCTCGGCTGCCACCTCGCGCACCGAGGGGACACGCTCCCCCTCGCGGAAGTCGCCCGAGATGACTCGGTCGCCCGCCATATCGTATATCTGTTGCCAGATAGGTTTATCGTCGCTAAATATCATTGTCATAACGCTCTATTGCTAAATTATTTACGCGCTTCGCGCTCCTTAAATCCACACCACGCCGAGAGGTAGAACGCCACCACTATCGACGCACAACTAACTACTTCGACCACCT
The DNA here is from genome assembly GCA_017521965.1 of Tidjanibacter sp. Classification (GTDB taxonomy): domain Bacteria; phylum Bacteroidota; class Bacteroidia; order Bacteroidales; family Rikenellaceae; genus Tidjanibacter. The sequence goes on from JAFXAY010000046.1 coordinate 1,856, forward strand.
CGGTAGCCGCACCGAGCGGACGGTTGTGGAGTACTATACTCCAATTCTCGCCCAAGAGCCTCAATTGGTTGTCGAGGTTGGGGAAGCTGGTGTGGAGGTCCGACACCCAACGAGCCATCTCGGGGATGTTGAGCAGGAAGTAGAAGGCGGCCAAGCCTCCCAAAATCAGCCACCAACTGCGTGAGCGACCGCCACGCGAGTAGCAGACCATCAGTAGCGAGTGGATAACAACCTGCACCAACGAGAGTCGAAGCACAATATCCATCGGGTCGTCTTGGAGATCCAAGCAGTTGAAACCTGCAAAGAGTTGCCAACCATAGTAGGTGGCCCAGAAGAAGAGCTGCGCAGAGAGAATACTAATCACCAACGAGGTGACACCCAAGAAGATAACACGTCGGGTGATGCTAATCGGAAGGGTCAGACAGAAGGCATCGTAGCCCGGGGTGTACCACTCGCGGAAGGCGTTGGAGGTGAGAATCAGCACCGAGGCCCAGCCCAAGCACATCATCACCTCGCCACCCACCTCGGAGGTCATACCCAACATTTCGCGGAGTGCCAAGGGGAGACAGAGGGCAATCAGGAAGAGCCCTGCAAAGGTCGAAAGGTAGTTGCGGCGCATCTCGGTGAAGTGTTTGCGCGCGTATGCTATAATAGTATTCATCATTACTCGTTTTTAGTGTTAAACAGGGCGCGCAGACGCTCTGTGGAGCGGAGCGACGCCATAAACAACATCTCGATATCGACAGCACTCTCCTCGTCGGAGTGGTTGACCGTCACACCCGTAGTGCCCGCCAGAGTGCTCTCAGCAAAGAGAGGCTCCTCGTGCCACTTGGAGTGCTCCTCGGCCGAGAAGCGACCAAAGCGCAGGCGAGTGCCTATCTCGGCAATCGAGGCGTCGAGCACCACCCCCTTGCGGTCGAGGATGATGAGGTGATCGACAAGGCTGTCTATCTCGCGCACGGAGTGGGTGGAGATGACCACGCTGCGACCCTCGTCGGCATAGCGGGCTACCAAGCGGCGGAAGGCCTCCTTGGCCGCCACGTCGAGACCATTGGTGGGCTCGTCGAGCAGGAGCCACTGCGCACCCGTGGCAAAGGCAAAGGCGAGCAGCGCACGCTTGCGCTGACCCATCGAGAGTTTATCCAGACGCACGTCGCGCACAACATCTAACTCCTTGCAGCACAACTCGTATGCCTCGGCGGAGAAGGTGGGATAGAAGGGTGAGGTCACTCGGCAATAGGTGTCGAGCGAGAGGGCGGGGAGTGAGAACTCCTCGGGCAGATAGAAGAGTTTGGCCATCGCCGACTCCTCTCTGCGCGAGGCCTCGTGCCCCTCAATCGTAACACTTCCGGCGGTGGGTATCAGTACACCTGCCGCAAGTTTCATCAGGGTACTCTTGCCCACTCCGTTCTCGCCGAGCAGACCATAGACGTGGCCCTCGGAGAGGGTGAGCGAGAGAGTGCGAAAGACTTGTGAGCCAAGTCGATAGCGATACCCTGTGTTAGTAAAGCAAATCGTCTTCATAATTAATTCTATTTATATTACCTGCCACCCTCGGTGGGGCGGAGAGGTAATGGTTTGTGTCGGTTTTCTAAGGTGTATTAGTGATGTATTACACCGCAAATATAGAGCCTTTTTTCTTATCGCCAAATTTTTCTGCGCATTTTTTTCTATTTTTGTTGTACGACAAAGCGAACAACACAATGGAGAAGAGCCAAAAACCTATCGAGCGACACCCCTTGGAGCCTTTTACTCCCGAGGGGGCTAAGTTGTTGATGCTCGGTAGTTTCCCGCCTCCGCACGAGAGGTGGTCGATGGAGTTTTTCTACCCCAATTGGATAAACGATATGTGGCGCATTGTGGGGCACATATTTTTTGGCGACCGCCACCACTTCGAGGTGGCTGGGGCGAAAAAGTTCGACCAAGAGGCCATCGTGGAGTTCTGCACCGAGCGCGGGATTGCCATCTACGACACTGCGCGCGAGGTGCGCCGATTGCTGGGCAACGCGAGCGATAAGTTTCTCGAAGTGGTCACCCCGACCGACCTCCACGCACTCCTTGCCACACTCCCCGACTGCCACGCGATAGTGACCACGGGGCAAAAGGCTACCGATGTGATAATGAGCGTGTTCGGTTGCTCGGAGCCTGCGGTGGGCGACTGCTCGGAGTTTGAGATGGCGGGTCGAACGATGCGCCTGTGGCGTATGCCCTCCTCTTCGAGGGCCTATCCGCTGAAACTCGAAAAGAAGGCCGAATACTATCGAGAGATGTTTGCAAAAGAGGGGGTTTTGTGAATTCAAAATTGATTAAAAATGAGAAGGATATCGAATCCTTCTCATTTTTTTTATAGGGAGCGTTAGGGAGTGTTAGGGAGATTAGGGAGTAATGGGAATAATGGGAATAATGAGAATAATGGGAATAGTGGATATTTAAAGAATATCACATAATTCCTATAACTCCCATAATTCCCAAAATTCCCTAAGTTCCCTAAGTTCCCTAACCCCCCTAACCCCCCTAAACTCCCTCTTGCCTATCAGGGCTATTTGAACTATTTTCAATCCATTTTGGACTCAATTGTAAAATAATCAAAAACATTGTTTGTATTCTTACAAAAAAAGTGTATTTTTGCATCAATTGGAAAAATAGTGAATTTAAATGCCTAATGTCTATGACAAGGTAACGATACTCAGAAAACCCGATTGGCTGAAAATCAACCTTCGCCACAGCGATAAGTATGTCGCAACAGCACAAATAGTGGAGCGCAATGGGCTTCACACAATTTGTAGTAGTGGCAAGTGTCCGAATCAGGCAGAGTGCTGGGAAAGAGGCACTGCCACGATGATGATTTTAGGCGATATCTGCACAAGAGCCTGTCGTTTTTGTGCCACAGCATCCGGGAAACCGTTACCGCCCGAAGAGAGCGAGCCGCAAAGGGTCGCCGAGTCCGTCAGATTGATGGGATTGCGCCACGCTGTGCTGACCTCCGTGACCAGAGATGATCTGGCCGATGGTGGGGCAGAGCATTGGCGTAGAGTCGTGGAGGCAGTAAAAGCTATTAACCATACGACGACCGTGGAGGTGTTGATACCCGACTTTGACGCAAAGCCGGAGCTTATCGACACAGTCCTTGCGTCGAAGCCCGACATCGTGGGCCACAACATCGAGACGGTCGAGAGGCTGACCCCCTCGGTGCGCTCGCGTGCCAAGTATCGTACCTCGCTGGCAACCATAAGCCATATTGCCGAGAGTGGTGCGGTGGCCAAGAGTGGTCTGATGGTGGGCCTGGGCGAGACCGACGAAGAGGTGTTGCAGACACTCCGCGACCTGCGCGAGGCAGGGTGCCGCATAGTGACCATAGGTCAGTACCTGCGTCCCACCTTGAAGCACCTGCCGGTGGAGCGATATGTGACCCCCGCGAAGTTTGCCGAGTATGCGCGTGAGGCTCGCCAGATGGGGTTTGAATTTGTGGCAAGCGGACCACTTGTGCGCTCATCGTACCTTGCCGAGCAATACTTTGCCAAGCGCGAGGCGGAGCAAAAAAGTGGGTCCGAAGAAGAATAAATAGAGATAGTTAGTCGTTATGGAAGAGGTATTATTGATGGACTTGGGGCAGATGGAGTACGATGCTTGTCGCCGCTTGCAGCAGAGCCTCTTCGACGAACTCCTTGCGGCAAAGGCTGAGCCTACGGGCGAGATGCCGCCGCAGAGGTTGATTTTGGTGGAGCACCCTCCTGTATATACACTCGGCAAGAGTGGCAAGGAGGCCAACCTGCTCGTCAACACCGACTACTTGGAGAGTCTGGGCGCCACCTTCCACCAGACCGACCGAGGGGGTGACATCACCTTCCACGGGCCGGGTCAAATAGTGGGATACCCGATTCTCGACTTGGAGCGAGAGGGTATAGGTCTGAGGGCCTATATCGAGGCTGTCGAGCAGACAGTGATTGACACTCTCGCCGACTATGGCATCGCTGCCGGACGCTCCGAGGGCGCGGCAGGGGTGTGGCTCGCTCCCCATAGGGGACGACCGTTGCGTAAGATATGTGCTATTGGGGTGCGTAGCAGCCGCTATGTGACGATGCACGGTTTCGCGCTCAATGTGAATACCAACCTCGATTGGTTTGAACTAATCAATCCGTGTGGATTTACCGACCGAGGGGTGACAAGTCTGGCCAAGGAGCTGGGCAGGGAGGTCAGCATTGAGGAGGTCAAGAGCCGCTTGGTGGCACATTTTGCTGAAAATATTAATGTTAAAATAAATATAAAAGATTATGCCAATTGAAAAACGTTGGGTAATCAAGCCCCAAGGGGACAAGGAGATAGTAGAATCCCTCGCTGTCTCGATGCGTATCCCCAACGAGCTTGCCAACCTGTTAGTACAAAGAGGCATAACGACAAGTAACGAGGCTGCACGATTCTTTAATCCCAAGCTCTCCGATCTCCACGACCCGTTCCTGATGAAGGATATGGACAAGGCTGTGGAGCGTGTGGACGAGGCCATCAGAAATGGTGAGAAGATTATGGTTTACGGCGACTACGATGTTGACGGAACGACTGCTGTGGCATTGGTCTACACCTTCCTCCGCCAAATCGGTCACAACAACCTGACCTTCTATATCCCCGACCGCTACACCGAGGGCTATGGAGTGTCGATTAAGAGTATCGACATAGCAGCAAAGCAGGGTGTCACCTTGGTGATTGCCCTCGACTGCGGAATTAAGGCCGTCGAGAAAGTCGAGTATGCCAAACAGAAGGGTATCGACTTCATTATCTGTGACCACCACCTGCCCGGTGACGAAATTCCGGCGGCAGTGGCTGTGCTCGACCCCAAGGTCGAGGATTGCCACTATCCGTTCGACGAACTCTCGGGGTGTGGTGTGGGATTTAAACTTGTTCAGGGCTATGCCCAGAAGAAGAACATCGACTTCCGTAAGGTGGAGAAATTGCTCGATTTGGTGGTGGTGAGCACCGCTGCCGACATCGTGCCCCTCACCGGCGAGAACCGTGTGCTCGCCTACTACGGATTGAAGATGCTCAACGAGAATCCCCGCAAGGGATTGAAGTCCATCATCAAAATCTGTGGTCTGGACAAACACCAGATTACCATCGACGACATCGTATTCAAAATTGGTCCGCGCATCAACGCTGCGGGACGTATGGCTGTTGACCACAACGACGAGAACTCTGCCCCCTCGGGTGGCCACGCTGCGGTCAACCTCCTCATCGAGCGCGATGAGGATGCAGCAGCGCACTTCGGCAACGACATCGAGAGCAGCAACCAGAAGCGTAAGGACATCGACCGCTCGGTGACCCTCGAAGCACACGAGATTATCGAGAACAACCCCGAGATGAAGGCGCACAAGAGCACCGTCATCTACAACCCCAAGTGGGTGAAGGGTATTGTGGGTATCGTAGCCTCGCGCCTCATCGAGACCTACTACAAGCCCACCGTGGTGCTCACTATGAGCAACGGTCTGGCCACAGGCTCGGCGCGTAGCGTTCCCGGCTTCGACCTCTATCAGGCTGTGGAGTCGTGTGCCGATCTGTTGGAGAACTTCGGCGGACATATGTACGCCGCAGGTCTGACGATGAAGCCCGAGAACATAGAGGAGTTCACCCGTCGCTTCCACGCCTACGTCGAGGAGCACATCGACCCCGCACTGCTTGTGCCTCAGGTCGATATCGATGCCGAGATATCGTTCAGCACCATTACCCCCTCGTTCCGCGCCACCCTGTCGCGTTTCCAGCCCTTTGGCCCCGGTAACTCGGCACCCATCTTCGCCTCGCGCGGAGTGTGTGGCTACGACGCCAAGTTGGTAGGTGCCGAGCAGGAGCACCTCCGCGTGGATCTCACTCAGCAGCAGAAGCCCAACACCCAGATTGCCGCCATCGCCTTCCAGCAGCCCGAGCACTATGGCTGGATTAAGGCAGGAGGTGCAGTCGATGTGTGCTACGCCATTGCCGAGAACCACTTCCGCGGTGTGGTGACCCCGCAGCTCCGAGTAAAAGACATCAAACCCGTCCGATAACACTTTTTTTGTAAGAAACCTTTGAAAAGATGAAAGTTTTTAAACATATTTTGCTGACTATCAGCGCGCTGGGTTTTGTGGCTAACACTTCGGCACAAGCCCCCATATTCTCGATGTTCGACTACTCGGCAAAGGTGGGTATGAGCATCAGCAAACTCTCCACTACCGACTCGCGTCTGGCATTCTACATTGGTGGTGCTGCCGAGTACTACCTCGACGAGGTGCTCTCCGTGCAGCCCGAGCTTATCATCACCGGTCAGGGCGGTCGCACCAAGCTCAAAGCCGAGGGTGCAAGCACCGTCACCTCCACACGTCTGACCTACCTCGATATCCCCGTGCTCCTCAAAGTGGCACCGATGCCCGGCAAAGGTCTGTCGTTTGAGGCAGGCCCGATGATGGGATTCTGCGTGGGTGGCAAGGTGCGCAACAAGACCACACTCGACAGTTCGACAAACACCATCAAGGAGTCTATTTACAACAATGTCAATAAGATGCAGTTTGGCCTCTGCCTCGGTGCGTCGTACGTCATCGACAACAACATCGGTGCGCAGTTCCGCTACAACCACGGTCTGACCAATGTGGTGAAGAGCGCAAACGATAAGGTAGCCAACTCGTCGTTCGAAATCGGCGCGTTCTACCTCTTCTAAACCCTACAACACCTAAAACACCCTGCCCTATGAAGACTTTTTTGCTCAGTTGCGTTGTGGTGCTAATGAGCCTCTTTACCGCTCAGGCACAATACTCTACCGCTGTAACCAGCTACCTCGAAATATACGACATCGAGAGTGGCGAGCACCGCGTAGTCAAGGAGTTCCCCTTCCTCATCGAGGCACCCAACTGGACCCCCGATGGTGAGTGGCTCGTGGTAAACCGTGGCGGCAAAATCTACAAGATAGCCACCGATGGCTCCACCGACCTCATCGAGATAAACACCGGCTCGATAGACCAGTGCAACAACGACCACGTCATCTCCGTAGATGGCAAGTGGCTCAGCATCAGCAGTAACGAGCCGGGTGCGCGTAGCTACTCCTCCTACGTCTATATCCTCCCCTTCGAGGGTGGCGAGCCCCGCCGCATCACCCCGCTCGGCCCCAGCTACCTCCACGGTATCAGCCCCGACGGTAAGAACATCGCCTACTGCGCCTTCCGCGGTCCCAACAATGAACAAGACGTATATGTGATGCCCATCAAGGGTGGCAAGGAGGTGCGCCTCACCGACGCCCCCGGCCTCGACGACGGTCCCGAGTACAGCCCAGACGGTAAGCACATCTGGTTCAACAGCGTGCGCACAGGACGTATGCAGGTGTGGCGTATGGACAAAAATGGCAAAAACCAGACCCAGATGACCTTCGACGAGGATATGAACTCGTGGTTTCCCCACATCTCGCCCGACGGGCAGAAGGTGGTCTATATAGCCTACCACGACTACGAGATAGACCCGGGCGACCACATCGCAAACCTCAACGTGCAGCTCCGTATGATACCCGCCACAGGTGGCGAGCCTGAGGTATTGGTAGAGCTATTCGGCGGTCAGGGCACCATAAACGTAAACTCGTGGAGCCCCGACAGCAAGCAATTTGCATACGTCAGCTACCGCCTCACCGAGGAGATGACAGCACCCGCCAAGAAGATGAACGTGCAGCTCTACTCCCTGCGCACACTCCTCGGCACACCCACCCAATTTGAGCAAAACCACCCCTACGTGCTCTCGCGCCTCGTGCAGATGGGCTACACAGGCGTTGAGCCCGCAAGCTACGAAGACGGGCTCTTCTCAGGCCTAACACCCACCGCCTTCCGCGCACTATTCGACAGCTACGGACTCGAAATACCCTCGTCGCACACCACACGCCCCTTGACACGCGCCGAGCTCGCATCGGGCGACCTCACCGAGGCACTGCAATGGTGGGACAAGTGCATAGCAGCACACAAGGAGGCCGGCATACCACGACTCATAATGTCATACGCACCCAAGATTGACAACGAGGCAGGGCTCAAAGTGATGGCCGAGTACCTCAACGCCATAGGCGAGAAGTGTAACGCCGCAGGCATACGCTTCGGGTACCACAACCACAGCGTAGAGCTCGACCGCGTAGGGCGCACAACAATGCTCGACTACCTCATCACCAACACCGACCCCGCAAAAGTATTCTTCCAACTCGACGTATATTGGACAGTGATGGGCGGAGCAAGCCCCGTAGAGTATATGAAGAAGTACGCCGGACGATTCGAGATGATACACATCAAGGATAAATACGAAATCGGACAAAGCGGTATGGTGGGCTTCGAACCCATATTCCGCAACTTCCGCACCGCAGGCGTCAAAGCCTACGTGGTCGAAATGGAACAAGCCAGCACACCTAACATACTCAAAGGCCTCCGCGAAAGCGCACTCTACCTCCGCAACGCCGAGTATGTGAAGTAGAGGTTTTTTATTTTTGTGTTGATTTGATTTGTCGCTTTTTGTAAAAAGCTCCGCAAAAACTTTTGTACTATTAGTTTGCGGTTTTAGGAATAAC
>JAFXAY010000008.1 GCA_017521965.1 Tidjanibacter sp.
ATCTGCTCCCCTTGCCCCACGTTTTTGGTCTCTTCTTTGACGATACATTTGCACATGATGGCCATCAGTTCTTTGACCTGGTCTTTGGGTCTTCACCATTTCTCTGTGGAGAAGGTATAGAGTGTCAGGTACTTAATGCCAAGTTCGGCAGCAGCAGTAATCGCTCGGCGCACACTCTCGACACCTGCAATGTGTCCCTCAGTGCGCTCCAAGCCACGAGCCTTGGCCCATCTGCCATTACCGTCCATAATGATAGCGACGTGCTGCGGTATGTTACAATTACTCTTCATTTATCAAATCCAAGCGACAAATATAGTGCTTTCTAATGGATTTACCTTATTTAAAGATGCTATTTTTATAAAATAAAAATTTCTCTCCACTTTTGGTGTTGTGTTCTCTATCTGTTGCGAGTGTCAACACCCCACATCATCTTCTCTCTTAACGTATCGTAGAAGGATATATTTTGCAATTTGACGAAAAAAAACTCCTTCTCGGCACGCGAGATTGTAAATGTTGCCCCACTGTTGACCGTGTAGTTCTGGTTGTCGAGTCCGACCATCGCGTAACTCTCTCGCGAATCGACCTTAATGCGTACCACCGAACTATCGGGAATAATCAACGGACGCATCGAGAGGTTGTGGGGAGCAATGGGGGTTACCACCAGACAACCACACTCAGGCGCCACAACAGGGCCTCCTGCGCTAAGCGAGTAAGCAGTTGAGCCTGTGGGGGTTGCGATAAGTGCTCCATCGCTGTGGTAGGTTACTGTGCGCTTCCCGTCAATCTCGACATCAATTCCGAGCATACCCATATGGTGGCGCTGCACGGAGAACTCGTTGAGCGCGTAGGGATAGACCTTGCGACCAAAATCGCCCTCTACTTTCAGGAGTGAGCGTCGCTCGATGGTGTACTCACCGCGGGCAAGCATATCGATTGCGTTCTTAATCTCCGTACGGGGTACGTTGGTCAGGAAACCCAGGCGACCCGAGTTGACACCCAACACGGGCATACTGAACTCTACTGCTGTGCGTGCCGCTTCGAGCAGTGTTCCGTCACCGCCATAGACGAGCATAATTGACCCCTCGGCAAGTTCGGGAGTCAGAGCATCGTAAATCTTCTCTTCGGCGACTCTGTTTTGCTCCGAGCCGAAGAGAGTGCGGACCGTCTCGCGACCTATTGCATAGTCGAAATCGGCCCCCTCGATCATCTGAATCATCGCCGAAATCTCCTCTCGGCTAACATTATGCGACACTCGCGAATAAATTACTATTTTCATTTCCAAAAAATGTGTAACTTTGCCACTGCAAATGTAGGTTAAAATAATGACAAAATTAAGTGTAAATATAAATAAGATTGCTGTGATTCGCAACTCTCGCGGCGGAAATATGCCCGATGTGATTGCCGCAGCTCTCAATATCGAGCGTTTTGGCTCGGAAGGTATCACTGTCCACCCTCGTCCCGATGGTCGCCATATCCGCTATGACGACGTGAGAGAACTCAAAAAGGTTATCTCCACCGAGCTGAATATCGAAGGAAACCCCATTGAGTCGTTTACTGATTTGGTGATGGAGGTAGTACCTGCGCAGGTTACACTTGTTCCCGATGCGGCAGATGCAATTACCTCAAATGCAGGCTGGAACACAATTGCACATAAACAATTCCTTGAAGAGAAAGTTAAACTCTTCAAATCGGCAGGTATTCGTGTTTCGGTCTTTGTTGACCCTATCGTTGAGATGGTGCGTGGTGCTGCCGAGGTGGGTGCCGACAGAATAGAACTCTACACCGAGGCATACGCATCAGGTTACGCTGCCGACCGCGAGGCTGCTATTGCACCCTACGTTGCAGCAGCTGAGGAGGCGCGTAGATTGGGCTTGGAGGTCAATGCAGGTCACGATTTGAACCTCGATAATTTGCAATACTTTATCGAGCGAATTCCTTGGACAGCAGAGGTTTCCATTGGTCACGCACTTATCTCCGATGCCCTCTATCTGGGCTTGGAGAATACGGTGCAGATGTATCTCCGCAGGGCTCACAATTTGTAAAACAAACAACGCAAAGAGAGTGGTTTCGCTTCCCATCTTCGAGAAGATTACTGAGATTATCGACCGCAAGGGTGTAAGGGCCTTTGTGGTGGGTGGTTTTGTGCGCGATTATTACCTCCGCCGCCCCTGCACCGATGTCGATATTGTAGTTGTCGGAAGTGGTATAGAAGTAGCTCGCGAATTGGGTAAGCTGACGCACTCCAAAGTATCGGTTTTCAAGAACTTCGGAACTGCTATGCTCCGTGCCGATGGTATGGAGGTCGAGTTTGTTGGAGCGCGCAAGGAGTCCTACTCGCACGACTCCCGAAAGCCGATTGTCGAGGAGGGTACAATTGAGGACGACCAACTCCGTCGTGACTTTACGATTAATGCCCTTGCTTGGTCGCTCAACAGCGACACCTATGGTCAGTTGCTCGACTCGTTTGGCGGTATGAAAGACTTGGAAGAGTCTATTATACGCACCCCTGCCGACCCCGATATCACCTTCTCCGACGACCCTCTGCGTATGATGCGCGCAGTACGATTTGCTACTCAACTCGGCTTCGATATTGCTCCCGAAACCTTCGATGCAATCTGCCGAAACAGAGAACGAATTCGTATTGTTTCGCGCGAGAGAATAGCTATCGAACTCGGGAAAATTGTCGCTTCGCCTGTTCCTTCGATAGGTTTTGAATTACTTGAAATAACGGGACTTTTAGAGTTGATATTCCCGGAATTACACGCTTTGTGCGGAGTGGAGGTTGTCAATGGCCGAGCGCATAAGGATAACTTCAAGCACACTCTCAAAGTCCTCGATAATGTTGCCCGTCAGAGCGACAATATCTGGCTCCGTTGGGCGGCACTTTTGCACGACATTGCCAAGCCTCAGACCAAGGCATACGACCCTCGCGTAGGGTGGAGTTTCCACGGTCACGAGTTTATCGGCTCTAAGATGATACCCTCTATCTTCCGTGCTCTCCGCCTGCCGATGAACGAGAAGATGAAGTATGTCCAGAAACTTGTGCTGCTCCATTTGCGCCCGATTATCCTCTCGGAGGATGTGGTGACCGACTCGGCAGTGCGTCGTCTGCTCTTTGAGGCTGGTGACGATATCGACGACCTGATGACACTCTGTGAGGCCGATATCACCTCGGGCGACGAGGCGAAGGTGAAACGCTATCTGCGCAACTTTGCGCTTGTCCGCGTAAAACTCCGCGAGATTGAGGAAAAGGACCGTGTGCGCAACTTCCAGCCTCCTATCTCGGGCGACCTCATTATGAAGGTCTATGGTCTTGCTCCGTGTAGCGCGGTAGGCGAGATTAAAGCGGAGATAAAAGATGCAATTCTCGATGGCAAAATTGCCAACGACTACTCCGAGGCCTATGCTCTGATGGAGCAGATTGCCGAGCGTATGGGCCTAATGAAGGCCGAATAATAGGGGAAGAAGTGCTCCGAATTTGCGCTTTGGTTTTCTTTTGTGAAAAAATCTTTGTAAAAAATGTGTGTTAATGGGGTTTTGTGAGTGAAAATTCACAAAAAAACCTTATATTTGCGGGCAATAAATTCTTATTGCACTATGTCATTTCTGGACGATAAAGTTAGATTCGAGGGACTCACTTTTGATGATGTACTCCTCCTGCCGGCTTACTCCGAGGTATTGCCGCGCGATGTAAAACTCACCACACGTTTTTCGCGTAATATCACTCTTAACATCCCGATTGTTTCGGCTGCTATGGATACTGTTACCGAGTCGGAGCTTGCTATTGCTTTGGCACGCGAGGGCGGTATCGGTGTAATCCACAAGAATATGAGCATCGAGGAGCAGGCGATGCAGGTACGCAAGGTAAAGCGTGCTGAGAGTGGTATGATATACGACCCTGTGACCATCAATCCCGATGCAACTGTGGGTGACGCACTTGAACTGATGCGCGAGAACCACATTGGCGGTATTCCTGTTGTGGACGAGGAGAACACTCTGATAGGTATCGTCACCAACCGTGACCTCCGTTTCCGCAAGGACCTGAGTATGAAGATCGACGAGGTGATGACCAAAGAGGGGCTTGTGACCACTCACAAGTCCGACCTCTCGGCTGCTTCGGAGATTCTGCTCGACAACAAAATCGAGAAATTGCCTGTCGTTGACGACAATAATAAATTGGTAGGCCTTATCACCTATCGCGACATCACCAAGATTCGCGACTATCCCCACGCTTGTAAGGACTCGAAGGGTCGCCTGAGAGTGGCCGCAGGTGTTGGTGTAACTCCCGATGTGATGACACGTGTAGATGCACTTGTGGCTGCCGGCGTTGATGCTTTGGTGGTTGACACTGCTCACGGTCACTCGCGCGGTGTGGTTGACACCTTAAAGAAAATTAAGGCTGCCTATCCCGAGATTGACGTAGTGGTTGGTAACATTGCTACCGAGGAGGCTGCCAAGTATCTCGTGGAGGCCGGTGCAGATGCTATTAAAGTAGGTATCGGTCCGGGCTCTATTTGTACTACCCGTATTGTCGCAGGTGTTGGTGTTCCTCAGCTCTCGGCTATATATGGCGCTGCTAAGGCTGCCCACAAGAAGGGTGTGCCCGTTATTGCTGATGGTGGTTTGCGCTACTCTGGCGATATTGTCAAGGCTCTGGCAGCTGGTGGCGACTGCGTGATGGTTGGCTCGATGCTTGCAGGAGTAGAGGAGTCGCCCGGCGAAACCATCATCTACAATGGTCGTAAGTATAAATCCTATCGTGGTATGGGCTCCGTGGAGGCTATGGCAAGTGGCTCGAAAGATCGCTACTTCCAGGGTGACGAGAAGGAGTCGAGCAAATTCGTACCCGAGGGCATCGCAGCTCGTGTTCCCTACAAAGGCACCCTCAGTGAAACTGTATATCAGCTGATTGGTGGTCTGCGCTCGGGTATGGGTTATTGTGGTGCGGAGAACTTGGAGAAGTTGCAGAAAGCGATGTTTGTACGCATCACCTCGTCAGGTGTTGCCGAAAATCACCCCCACGATGTGACCATCACCCGTGAGGCACCCAACTATTCGCGTGGTTAATTGATTATTAGTTAGGTTTTTATATATAGTTTTTTATGAAACAAGATATGATTGTAATCCTCGACCTCGGTAGTCATCATAATACCGTGGTTGCCCGTGCGGTGCGTGCCTTGGGTGTGTACAGCGAAATTTACCCCCACGATATTACCCCCGAAGAGATGAAGGCTCTCCCCGGAGTGAAGGGTGTTATCATTAATGGTGGCCCTAACAATGTGATTGATGGTGTGGCTATCGATGTAGCTCCCGCCATCTATGAGTGTGGTCTGCCTGTAATGGCCGCAGGTCACGACAAGGCTCTGTGCAGCACTAAGTTGCCCGAGTTTGCCGACGACCAGAAGGCTATTGAGGAGGCGGTGCGTGCATTCGTCTTCGACGAGTGCGGTGCTGAGGCCAACTGGAATATGAAGAACTTTGTAGCCGACCAGATTGAGCTTGTGCGTCGTCAGGTGGGCGATAAGAAGGTGTTGCTTGCCCTTTCGGGTGGTGTCGATAGTTCGGTGGTGGCTGCGCTGCTCTTGAAGGCTATCGGCGACAACCTCGTCTGCGTACACGTTAACCAC
>JAFXAY010000047.1 GCA_017521965.1 Tidjanibacter sp.
GGAGCAAGTCCCCCTCTAAGGAGGGGGAGTTAGGGGGTGGGTAAACGCTTATGGATGTGCCTGCATTGCGGGCACATCCCCCGCCGAGGCGGGGGCTTGGGGGTGGGTCAGGCCTGCAATTGCCTGCAAAGCAGGCAGGTGTCGTGGTGGTCAGTAGAGGTAAGGAAGTATCTACCTTACTAAGGGTGCCGAGTAAAATTAAACCTGAGAGCAATACGATATTGCTCTCAGGTTTAATCAATTCATAACTCTTAAAACCCTTAAATCAGGTTGAGCTCTTTTTTCATCTGCTCGATTTTGGCGTCGAGTTTTGCGGCGGTTGCGTCGTAGTCAGCAAGCGAGGCAAGTGGCTCACAAACACCAAAGTAGAACTTAATCTTCGGCTCAGTGCCCGAGGGGCGTACCGAAATAATAGTCTTGTCGGCAGTGAGGAACTGCAACACGTTGGAGCGGTCGATATTGATAGGGGTAACCTTTGCGGTGGTCATATCGAGCTCTTCGCGGCTCTGGTAGTCGCGCACCTTGACAACCAGCGAGCCACAAATCATACGGGGAGGATTCTGGCGGTAGTTAACCATCATCTGCTTAATCTCCTGCTGGCCCTCCTGACCCTTGCGGACAACCGAAACAAGGCCCTCCTTATAGAAGCCATACTCCACATAGAGCTCCTGCATCAGGTCGTAGAGGGTAGTGCCGATGCTCTTAGCCCAAGCAGCAGCCTCGGCAGCCAACGAGCAAGCCGATACTGCGTCCTTGTCGCGCACAAAGTCCTCGGCCAGATAGCCAAAGCTCTCCTCGCCACCACCGATATACTGCTCACCCAGAGCCTCCTGCTGGCGGATAATCTTGGCGATGTTCTTGAAGCCTGTGAGGCAGTCGAAGCATTTCAGGCCGAAGCTCTCGGCAACGTCGCGCATCATCTCGCTGGTCACGATGGTCTTAACGATATACTGGTGGCCATCGAGGCGGCCCAGCTCCTTCCAGCGGCGGCATATATAATAGGTAAACAGTACGCAGGTCTGGTTACCGTTCAGCAGCACGTAGTTGCCCTTACCGTCGGGCAGTGCAATACCCACGCGGTCGGCATCGGGGTCGGTAGCCATCACAATCTCTGCGCCCTCGCGGATACCCTGCTCAAAGGCCATACGCATAGTAGCGGGCTCCTCGGGGTTGGGCGATGCCACAGTGGGGAACGAGCCATCAATCACTGCCTGCTCCTTCACGACGCTCACGTTGGTAAAGCCGAAGCGCGCCAGCGATGCAGGTACCAAGCGGTGGCCGCAACCGTGCATAGGCGAATAGACAATCTTCATATCGTGGTACTTAGCCACAGCCTCGGGCGAGAGGGAGAGCGATGCCACCTTGTCGAGGTAGATTTTGTCGAACTCCTCACCGATAATCTCGATATTCTCCGAGTTCTTGCCCAACTCAATCTGGTCAACGGAGGTAATCTTTGCCACCTCGTCGATGATGTTCTGGTCGTGAGGAGCAATCACCTGCGAACCGTCGTCCCAGTAGGCCTTGTAACCGTTGTACTCCTTGGGGTTGTGCGATGCGGTAACCATCACGCCACTCTTGCAGCCGAGCTCACGGATAGCGAAGCTGAGCTCGGGGGTGGGGCGCAACGAGTCGAAGAGATAGACCTTGAAACCATTGGAGGCAAAGATGTCGGCAGTGCGCTCTGCAAATTCGCGGCTCATATGGCGTGAGTCGTGGCTCACAGCCACCTTAATCTCCTCACCCTCAAAGCATTTCTTCAAGTAGTTTGCCAGACCCTGAGTGGCCATACCTACTGTATAGACGTTCATACGGTTGGTACCCACACCGAGGATGCCACGCAGACCGCCTGTACCAAATTCGAGGTCCTGATAGAAACTCTCGCTGAGCTCCTTCGGGTCGTTCTCCATCAGATTTCGGATCTGCTCTTTGGTCTGTTCGTCGTAGTTTCCGTCGAGCCAAAGTTGCGCTTTTTTCAATACATTTTCGTCAATGTGCTGGTTCATAATACTATTGGTTAAATTTATAGGTAAATCAAAAAACTAATAATTATTTTTATAGCAAAAATACCAAAAATTCTATCAAATCACTGTTTCAATGAGTTAGCAAAATCGACCATCGGAACAGAAAATTTTACATAACAATTAATAATTAATAAGCAACAAAAAAATATATTTTTTTTAATAAATTTATACACAATTTTGTATCGCAAAACAACGAATAAGAGATAATGCTCGACGCAACAACATATAACGACAAGTGGCAGAAGTGCTTAACTCACATCAAGGACCAAGTGTCTGATGATGAGTTTGTTAAGTGGTTCAAGCCCATCGTTTTGCACGGTTTCGACGAAAAGTCGAAAGCGTTGCAGTTGCGTGTGCCCAATGAGAATTATGTCTATCACATTGAGCGTGAGTACATCTCCTCGCTTCGTCCGATTATCTTCAAACTATTCGGCGAGCGCACCAAGCTTCGCTACTACTTCACTCCCGAGAGTGAGCAGACTCAGAGCAGCACCTATACTGCCGAGGCAACTCCGAAGCCAATTGCGCAAACCGACACTACAAAGATAAAAAATCCTTTTGTAATTCCGGGCATAAAAAGGTTAGTAATTGACCCACAATTAAACCCAAATCTCACTTTTGAGACTTTTGTCGAGGGCGAGTGCAACCGTTTGGCTCGTTCGGCAGGTTTGGCTGTGGCCATCTCGCCCGGAACTACCGCCTACAATCCGCTCTACATCTTCGGCGATTCGGGACTCGGCAAGACCCACGTTGCTCAGGCTATCGGTATGGAGATTAAACAACGCCACCCCGACCTGAACGTGCTCTACGTGTCGATGAACAAGTTCCAGGCTCAGTACACCACGGCACTTGCCAACCACGAGCCCAACGACTTCATCAACTTCTACCAGGCGATGGACGTGCTGATTGTTGACGATATCCAAGAGCTCTCGGGCAACAAACCCGCCACTCAGCAGGCATTCTTCAATGTCTTCAACAGCCTCCACCTCCGCGGCAAGCAGGTTATCCTCACCTCCGACAAACGACCTTCGGAGTTGAAGGACCTCAGCGAGCGACTGCTCACCCGCTTCAAGTGGGGTCTGGCTGCCGAGCTTACCCAGCCCGATGTGGAGACCAAGGTGAAGATTATCCGCAACAAGGCTGCACGCCTCAGCACACCTATTCCCGACGAGGTTATCAACTTCTTCGCGGAGCATATCAATGGCAACGTGCGCGAGATTGAGGGAGCGCTCTCGGCTCTTATCGCCAACGCATCGTTCCTCGGCAGGAAGATTACCATCTCGTTGGCAAAAGAGGTGTTGAAGGTCTATGTAAAGATGGCGCAAAAGGAGATTACCATCGACTTTATACGCAACGTGGTGTGCGACCACTTAAAGATTGACCAGGCCACCTTCGACTCTCCCAAGCGCACCAGAGAGATTGCTCAGGCACGACAGATTGCTATGTACCTCTGCAAGCAGCACACCAAGGCTCCTCTCTCGGCTATCGGCGCAGCCATAGGTGGCAAAAACCACGCCACAGTGCTCCACGCCTGCAAAGCGATATCGAATCTGATTGAGACCGACAAGGCATTTGCGGCGATGATGGAGGAGATTGAGATGGAGATTAAATCAAATTAGGAGATTTGGGATAATTTAGTAAGATAAATTGTTTGAATAATCGGGAAATGTTTGTATTTTTACAGATATTTCCCGATTTTTTGTTTGAGAGATATGGCAGAGTTAAAGATAGGCGACAGAGCACCTCAGATAGAGGCTTACAATCAGGACGGTGAGTTATTCTCACTCGCCTCACTATTAGGTAGTAGGGTAGTCCTCTACTTCTACCCGAAGGACAACACACCAGGCTGCACTATGGAGGCCAAGAGTCTGCAAGAGGGGTTGGAAGAACTCTCGGCGGCTGGCTTTAAGGTAGTGGGTGTCAGTCCCGACTCTGTGCGTTCGCACCGTAATTTCTGCGACAAACACTCTCTCCAATTCACCCTGTTGGCCGACACCGACCACTCGGTAGCCGAGGCCTACGGTGTGTGGGGCGAGAAGAAGATGATGGGTAGGGTAGTGGTAGGTATTCGCCGCACCACCTTTATAATAGATGCTGAGGGCAAGATTGCGCACATCTTCACCAAGGTACAGACCAAAGAGCACCAGCGACAGATACTCGACTGGTACGCCCGGCAACAATAACCACTCTGGGACAACACTACACACACAACACGACGAAAAAGAGTATTAATAAAAAATAAAAAAAACAGTAAGACTATGGCAGAAAAAAGTCAAGTGAACGCCGAAAAGTTGAAAGTACTCGACGCGGTGTTAAGCAAAATCGAAAAGGATTTCGGCAAGGGCTCCATTATGCGTATGAGCAGCGATGCAGTTGAGAAAGTGGAGGTTATCTCCACCGGCTCGCTCACTCTCGATATGGCACTCGGAGTTGGTGGTTACCCCAAAGGACGTGTCATCGAGATCTATGGTCCCGAGTCGTCGGGTAAGACCACTCTGGCTATCCACGCTATCGCCGAGGCTCAGAAGCAGGGCGGTATCGCAGCATTTATCGACGCAGAGCACGCCTTCGACAGCACCTATGCTCAGAAGTTGGGTGTCGATGTTGACAACCTCCTCGTGTCGCAGCCCGACAATGGTGAGCAGGCATTGGAGATTGCCGACAGTCTGATTCGTTCGAGCGCTATCGACATTATCGTCATCGACTCCGTAGCAGCGCTGACTCCCAAGGCCGAGATTGAGGGCGAGATGGGTGAGTCGAAGATGGGTTTGCAGGCACGACTGATGTCGCAGGCACTGCGTAAGCTCACTTCGAGCATCAGCAAAACCAAGACCGTCTGCATCTTCATCAACCAGCTGCGCGACAAAATCGGTATCGTCTATGGCAACCCCGAGACTACCACAGGTGGTAACGCACTGAAATTCTACGCAAGTGTCCGTATGGATATCCGTAAGTCGTCGGTCATCAAAGATGGCGACGAGCAGCTCGGAACACGCACCAAGGTTAAGGTCGTAAAGAACAAGGTAGCACCTCCCTTCCGCAAGGCAGAGTTCGATATTATGTACGGTGAGGGTATCTCCAAGATTGGCGAGATTATCGACCTCGGCACCGACTACGGTATCATCAAGAAGAGCGGCTCGTGGTACTCCTACAACGACGAGAAACTCGCTCAGGGTCGCGATGCAGTCAAGGAGAAACTCTCCAACGATGCAGCACTTGCCGAGGAGATCGAGGCAAAAGTACGCGCCGCAATGATGGCACAATAATCGTAAGAGAACCATAATTATTAACGACAACTTGGACAACAGCTATGGCTGGATTTACCCCTGAGGATGACCTGCTTATCGAGGCCCACTTCAACGATTTGTTGAAGTCGTGTCAGAAGATTTGCCAGAAGGAAGAGGAGATGGAATTCATCAAAAAAGCCTTCTTCCTGGCCAACGAAGCACACCGTGGCGTACGTCGCCGCTCAGGTGAGCCATACATACTCCACCCGATAGCTGTTGCCAAAATTGTTGTCGAGGAGGTGGGACTTGGTGTCAAGTCGGTGGTCTCGGCACTGCTCCACGATGTGGTGGAGGATACGAGCTACACACTCGAAGATATCGAAAACCTGTTCGGACCGAAGGTGGCCCGTATGGTCGATGGACTAACCAAGATGGCGGGCGTATTCAACGAACACGCCTCCAAACAGGCTGAGTACTTCCGTAAAGTATTACTTACGCTGTCGGACGATATCCGAGTGATACTCATCAAGATAGCCGACCGACTTCACAATATGCGTACGATGAAGTCGATGCCTCCGCACAAGCAGCTCAAAATATCGAGCGAGACCATCTATCTCTTTGCGCCGCTTGCCTATCGACTTGGCCTCTTCGCCATCAAGTCGGAGTTGGAGGACCTCAGTCTGAAATACAGCTACCCCGAGCAATACGCTGAGATTGAGCGCAAACTCGACGAGACGGAGAGCGAGCGAGCAATGTTCATCGAGAAGTTCTGCGCCCCTATCCGCAACAAACTCACCGAGGCGGGTATCGACTTCAAAATCTCGGGCAGGGTGAAGAGTGTCTTCTCCATCTGGTCGAAGATGCGACAAAAGAACGTCAAGTTTGAGGATATCTACGACCTCTTTGCAGTACGTATCGTCTTCAATCCCACCGACATAGTCCCTGAGAAGTCACAGTGTTGGCACATCTACTCGCTCATCACCGACATCTATCGTCCCAAGCCCGACCGCATACGCGACTGGGTTAATTTCCCGAAAGCCAACGGTTATGAGGCACTCCACGCCACCGTTATGGGCCCCGATGGTGTATGGGCCGAAGTGCAGATTCGCTCTCAACGTATGGACGACATCGCCGAGCGTGGCTTTGCCGAACATTGGCGCTACAAACAGCAGAGCGGTGGAGATGAGTTCGACAAGTGGTTGAAGGGTGTGCGCAGTGCACTGCATAGCCCTACGGAGGACGCTGTTGACTTTATGGACAACGTCAAGATGACGCTCTATACTACTGAAATCGTGGTATTTACGCCCAACGGTGAGCCTCGCACTATGCCTCTCGATGCCACAGCACTCGACTTTGCCTACGACATCCACACCAACATCGGCAACAAGGCAATCGGAGCCAAAATCAACCACCGCATAGAGTCGATTTACACTCCTATCAAGAGTGGCGACCAGATACAGATTATCACCTCCGAAGGTGCTCACCCGACTATCGAGTGGCTCGACCACGTCCGCACAGCAAAGGCTAAACAGGCGATTATCAACTACTTAAAGCGTTCGAGGCACAATAACATCGAGCGAGGTATCTCCATCTTCGAGAAGCGTATGCACGAGTTTGGCATTACTCCCAGCGCTCGCCTCTTCCGTAAGTTGCTGCCTGCATACGACTGCTCCAATAAAGATGAGTTTTACAGCAAACTCGGCTCGGAACTTATCAACCTAAACGACGTTGATGTTATCCTGCGCCAGAACTCGAAGAATAAGATATTGAAATTCTGGACTTTCGAGTTCGGTAATCCCTTCAAGGGCAAGGAGAAAGATAAAACGTTGGTAGTCAAGAGCAATGGCGATGTGAGCGATGCAGATGCACCCAAATTTATGATAGGGGAGTGCTGCAACCCCATTCCTGGCGACTCCATTACAGGTTACCGCAATGCTGCGGGCATAATTGTTGTGCACAAAAACGATTGCGAGGAGCTCACCCGACTTGCAGCACAGCACGGTGACAAACTTATCGGCGACATCAAATGGTCGAGCTATAAGGCCGAATCCTACCTTGCCGAGGTTGAATTCCGAGGCATCGACCGTATGGGCATACTCCGTGATTTAGCGCAAGTTATCACCGTTGAGTTCAACATAAACATTAGGGAGTTGAAGATACAGAGTCACGACGGTATCTTCGAAGGAATAATCAGCGTCTATGTGACCGACACCGAGAATCTCAACGAAATGATTAGTCGCTTGGAGGGCATCAAAGGTATCGAAAAGGTACAACGTATCAACAAATAGCAGGAGTTATGGAAGAGTGGATAGTCATCGTTCTGGCAGTAATCAGTATGATTGCCGGTAGCAAGGGCAACAAAAAGAAGGCAAAAGAGCCTACCGAGGAGTCGTTGGAGGGTGGTTTCGAAGAACTACTCCGCGAACTTGGTGCCGACCAGCCTGAGCAGAAGAGGGTAGAGGTTGAGCCAACGCCTGTGCCCACACATACCCCAAAACCTATGTCAACCGCTACCACTCAGCCTAAGCCCAGGACTCAGCGCCAGATGACTACGGACTATAAGCCGGCAGCAATACCACCCGAAGGTAAGGCATATAACTACTCAAATGGCTCTACGTCAAGGAGTAAGAGAGCCACAGCAAGCCGCTCGACCACTAAGGCTAAGACAAAACCTATTGCGCCACCCGAAGAGCCCACCACCAACAACAACGAGGCTCAGTTCGAGGATATCAACCTGCGCGATATGGTTATTTACGATGCAATACTAAATCCTAAACATACTGAGTATTAATACTATGGCTACTATTTTTTCAAGAATCGTGGCAGGCGAAATTCCCTGCTACAAAATCGCAGAGGACGACAACTATTTTGCATTTCTCGATATCAACCCCCTCGCTAAGGGCCACACGCTTGTTATTCCAAAACGCGAGGAGGACTATCTTTTCGACCTTACCGACGAGGAGTTGAGCGGTATGATCTGTTTTGCCAAGAAGGTTGCCGCATCGATTAAAGCAAACCTCGATTGCAAGAGGGTAGCGGTGGTAGTTCTTGGTATGGAGGTGCCTCACGCACATATCCACCTTATTCCCATTAACTCTGAGGCCGATGTTGACTTCCACAAAGAGAAACTTAAATTAACTCCTGAGGAATTCGTAGAAGTGATGAACTCCATTAAGTTGTAGAAATACGCGATTCTCGACGAGTTAACGATAACAGAGATTTTTCGTCATTTTTGACAAATCTGTAAAGAGGACTTCCTGATAGAGTGGGGAGTCCTCTATTTTTATTATAGTACTCAGTTGATTATTTACAAATGTAATTACAAATGTAAACCTGACAATTATCAACTTTTTAACCACGACATAGCAAGTTCAAAAAATATAATTCCGCGTCGTAACTATACTGAAACTCAATAGTTTATACATTTTAACATAAACTAATACTTTATCACACTATTAAGGAGTTGTCAAATTTTCAGGTAATATCTATTCTACCAATGTACCTAATTTATGTAAAACTGCCTAATACCAGCGATTTAACCATTTTTAGT
Source organism: Tidjanibacter sp. (assembly GCA_017521965.1). Lineage (GTDB taxonomy): Bacteria > Bacteroidota > Bacteroidia > Bacteroidales > Rikenellaceae > Tidjanibacter. The sequence goes on from JAFXAY010000047.1 coordinate 8,799, forward strand.
TGACTTAATACTTTATCTATTAATTTGTCGATTATCTGATGTAGTTATCCATTATTTGCCAATATAAGATTTGTATATATCAAAAATGATTTATACTTTTGTAAAAACAAATTTACAAGCAGTTATGACCGACAGATTACAAGTGATATTACAGCGTGAGGGGATTACAGCTGCAAAATTCGCCTCTGCGCTTGGCGTGCAGCCTTCGGCCTTGTCGCACCTTCTCTCTGGGCGTAATAAACCCAGCTACGACTTTATCACTCGCTTTATTATGGCCTACCCTGCTTACAATATCGAGTGGCTTCTGGTCGGCAAGCAACCAATGCTTAAAGAGGATATTGCACAGACGGAGAGCAAAGCGCCCGCCGCAACAGTCATCGACGAGCCACAAACGCTATTTATTGCCAACGAGGAGAGTGCAGAATTTGCACCACAGGCTGCACCTCAGCCGCTCCCGCAACATAGCATTATGGCGCAGCCCGCAGCTCCTCAGCCAGGCAGCCAAAGCACGACTGCGCCACAGACCACACCGCAACCAAGCGCTCCCGAACAACCTGCTCCTCAGCCAAGCAGCATAATTTCTGCGACGGAGCCCGTCGCACCGCAGCAGAACAATACAAACGCACAAGCGCAGGTAACTCCACAACCAACCAGCACCTCCGCAAAATCCCCCAGAAAGGTGATCATCCTCTACGACGACCATACATTTGAATCGTTCGAATACCTGAAATAAAACTACCAACTGGCGTACAACTGACCATACATACTAAGTTGTACGCTTTATTTATATTTATACCAATGCTCCCCTACTCTCCGTCGCGCAAATAATATATATTATGTTAACCAAAGTATGGGGAGGAGTACCCTCTTGGGAATCTATGCAGAGTCCTAC
>JAFXAY010000048.1 GCA_017521965.1 Tidjanibacter sp.
CCACTCTCATTGTTTTTTGTAGGGAGTGTTAAGGAGATTAGGGAATGATGGGAATGATGAGAATTATGGGAATTATGGGAGTTATAGGAGTGTAGTGATATTCTTTAATTTCCCATTGTTCCCATTATTCCCAAAACACTCTCTTGCCTATGAGGCCTATTAGGCTTATTGGGCCTATTTAATTTTAGTAAGCCCAATAGGCCCGATAGGCCCAATAAGCAATAGGGAATTTAGTGAGCTAGGGAACTTAGGGAATTTAGTGAGTTTAGTGAATTTAGTGAATTTAGTGAGTTTAGGGATAGTCCTTAACATTCCCTAACGCTCCCTAACGCTCCCTAACGCCCCCTAACGCTCCCTAACGCTCCTTAAACTCCCTATTATCTTGTTGCTCTTAATTCGATTTGAGAAGTGTGAGATTTGCTGTCCAAGTGTTGTTGGCTTTTTTGAGGATGATTTTCAGAATGTTGCCCTCCTCGTTCAGGAAGTCATTGGTGGGGATTGTTGTGGAGAAATCTTCCACTCTGCCATCCACTACGTAGTCAAATTCTATCCTCAGTTCTGTGATTTGGCGGTCAAAATATCTGAAATTATAATTCTGTGCCGGTATCAGCAGCAGGGGAGTCGTCAGATTGCCATTATCATCTGTCCTGAGTGCTGCTTTGGTGCTCTCTTTCCCGTTCTCCACAATCGGATCGCGCATTACTGCATTGGGGTTGAGCATCAACTCCTGTTCGTCCAGATAGTTAGAGTAAGTGAATTTGCCAAATATCGGGGCTTCGGCGCTGATAGTAACACTATTATCCACTACCTCCGCATCGCGCACCTCGACGCTTACGCCCGAGAACATAGGTCGGAGTGTTACCTTCTGCATAGCGGAATAGTTACCTACCAAAAGTCCGTAATAGGGGAATACGCCCGCCTGATAGCCCGTTTCGGGATAGCGGACGGTGCAATAGTAGTAGTCTTTCGACCAAGGCTCAATCGGTGTGAAGCTATCGCCATTGTTGTCCTCCGCAGTGGTCGGCCATACTACACGATAGACCTCGGCAGGGGCTGTTAGCGCTACATATAGCCCATATTCGTCGCGTTTTAGCTCACACTCTTTGCCATTAACTCCCACCATTTCACCCTCGCATAGTTCGCGCGGTGAGTCCTCGATGCTAATGCGGGTACCGTTATCGGGCCCCTCGATGTAGAGTTTGAAGAGTCCGTTGTTCTGTATGATAATTATTTCGTGCAGTATGCTGCCACTCTGCGACTTACATACGATTTTACCCTCGCGTTTTTCGCCTCCGTTAGGCTCAACGGTGTATTCCAATGTGTAGATATTTTGTGCAAAAGTGGTGACCTCCGCACTAATCCACTCTTGGTTGCTCTCGGCGGTGAAGGGCTCGTCGCAGATTATATGTTTGGTGACCGTACAACCCTCTTTCGGGGTGTTGGCATCATTGTCGGTGTCGGGCGTGCCGGGGAGTACAATGCTGATTGGCTCGCGGTCGATGAAGTGAAAACCTTCGCGCAGCGAGGGATCGAGATAGTAGTAGAAAGGGGGAATAGAGTAGTTGTCGATGCCTTTTTCTGTGTAGTAGGCTATCAGATTCTCAGCTACTTGGAGCTTCTCAATATCATCGGCCTTTGCCATCAACTCTTCGATTGTCGTATCGTCAATCTTGCCCGATGTGGCGAGTGAGGAGGCAATCTCTGTAATTAGCGCCTGCGTTTCGGCGGTCGATAGCCCCTCCTGTATCAGACACGATGCGGCAAGCAGCAGACCGTCAGCCTCGCTTGCTCCACTGATATTCATCTCGGTAAAGCGGTGGTCGCTACTATAACCAAATGCATCAAGCAGTTCGCTTTCGGCTTGTTGAGCGGCCTCAGTGTAGGTTAGTCCGTTAGTAATCAGGCGCTTGATGCGAGGTGTGGTGAGTGTTGTCAGCAGGTTGAGATTGACCGACTCCGCATCGGTACGTACCAGCGCTGTCAGGTAGATGGGCGATTCGGAGAGCTCGCCCCTATTCTCGTTAAAGTAGTAGCCCTGCGCATTGAGTTCCAGATATTGAGCAGTGCTTTTTCCGTTAATTGCAAATGCGCCCATATCGTCGGCTATGGTGGCGGGGAAACTCTCACCCGTGGCAACCAGCGAGGTGTCGAGGGCGTATGCTGTTATCTGTGAGCCCTTTATGAGTTGTCCTTTTTGGGCATATCCATCGAGCGAGATAGCCTGCGGCTTATCGACCGTGGTGGGGTTATTACAGCTTACAAGAGTCGATAGTGCGAGAATAATGTATAAAAATCTTTTCATAATCTATATATAATAGGTATAACCTTACCTGCCGAAGATAAATATGGCGGGGCGTTTGTGGAGTTCGGGGCGGGGGAGGGTGCGCCATTTGCGGACGGTGGCTGAGCGGATATACTCCGTTGGGGCGGTGAGGTCGGCGGCGACGGTGAGCACCGTATCGTTACCGAGGCTCTGCAATAGTTCGTCCATCAGTGCACCGTTGCGGTAGGGGGTCTCGATGAAAATTTGGCTCTGCCCCTCGCCGAGGGCGCGTTGCTCATATTTGCGGATAGCGGCTCGTCGCTCGTGGGGCTTGACGGGGAGGTAGCCATTAAAGGCAAAACTCTGCCCGTTTTGTCCCGAGGCCATAAGTGCCAGAAAGATAGACGACGGGCCACTTAGCGGCACCACTTTAATCCCTCGGCGGTGACACGCTGCCACCACCTGTGCTCCCGGGTCGGCAATACCCGGCAGGCCAGCCTCCGAGATTACACCCACGCTCTCGCCTGCCAGCAGTGGGGCGATGAGGCCCTCAATCTCCTCGGGGCGAGTGTGTTCGTTGCACTCCTCGAAGTGTAGTTCCTCGATTGGTCGGCCAAGTCGCAAGCGGCTGATAAAGCGGCGCGAGGTGCGGGTATTCTCCACCACAAAGTGGTTGAGCGAGCCGATAATCGCACTATTGGCTGCTGCCAGCACATCGAGCGATGCCTCGTCGCTGATGGGCGAGGGAATCATATAGAGTGTTCCGTAGTTCTCAGCCATTGTTACTCCTTGATATATACTCTTCTGACACGTCCCGAAATGGAGGTCATCACCTCATAGACGATAGTACCCAACACATTAGCCATATCCTCGGCGCTATTGCCCGGACCGCCGCCAAAGATGGTTACTTCGTCGCCCTCGGCTGCCTCGCAGTCGGTAACGTCGATCATACAACTATCCATACATATCCTACCAACTATCGGCGCGGGTTTACCTCCCACCATCATCGACCAGCGGCCGCAACTGAGGCCCCTGTCGAGTCCGTCGGCATAGCCGATAGGCACCGTGGCAATGCGCGAGTCGCGCTCCAAGCGGCCTGCACGACCATAGCCCACCGTGGCTCCTGCGGGCAGAGAGCGTATCTGCACTATGCGGCTGTGGAGTGAGCTTACCTCGCGAAGTCCCTTAGTGCCAAAGCCATAAAGACCTATACCCAGGCGACACATATCGTATGCTGCTTCGGGGAAACGCTCGATGCCTGCGCTGTTGCAGAGGTGGCGCAGTGCGTGGTAGGGGAGGGTGGCAAGTATCGCCGAGCTTATGCGGTCGAAGTTGGCAATCTGCTCACGGGTGTAGTCGTCCTCCTCGGGCATATCGGCAGTGGCGAGGTGCGAGAAGATTGTGCGCACTACCACCAAGCGGCTGTTCTGTCTCAGCAGCTCGGTGAGCTGCTCCACATCGTCATCGCCAAAACCTAAGCGGTGCATACCGCTATCTATCTTAATATGAATAGGATATGCGCTCTCGCCACTACGGGCCACCGCAGCAAGGAAGGCTTCGAGCGAGGCGAAGTTGTAAATCTCAGGCTCCAATCGGGCTGCCACCATCACATCGAAACTATCGGCATCGGCATTGAGCACCACAATCGGCATAGTGACCCCCTTGTTGCGCAGACTGACACCCTCGTCGGCAAAGGCAACAGCCAGATAATCAACGCCTGAGCGCGCCAGCGTGGTGGCAAGTTCGGCATCGCCATTGCCATATCCGCCCGCCTTGACCATAGCCATCAGCTTGGAGCCGCCACGCATCATAGTGCGGAAGTGGCTCAGGTTGTGGCTTACAGCGTCGAGGTTGACGTTGAGTACCGTGGTGTGGCTCTGGCGTTGCAGCAGGTGGGCAATGCGCTGAAAATCGGTCATATAACCACCTCTAATAAGCACCGCCTTGCCATTTATCATATCCTGCGTAAAACTCCTCAGAAACTCCTCGGTGGTGGCGTAGAAGGTCGCCTTGCTCTCAAATCGTGCGGCATTGGCCGAGAGTGCCGAGCCGATACCGATTAGATAGTCCACATCGGCATTTTTAAGCATCTGACCCACACGACGATAGAGTTCTGCTTCGGGGAGGTTGGTGAACATAATATCGGCCAAAATCACCATCTTGTCCCTCGTGCCTGCCACGCCCGACAGATAGTCGAGAGCAATAGAGAGCGAGCCGAGGTCGGTGTTCTGTCGGTCGCTCACAATGATTGAGCCGCCCAGACCCTCGCTCAGCGTGAAGCCCATAGCTACGGGGTGCATATCGGCCACAGCCTTCTCTGCCTTTTTGACATCGCATCGCAGCAACGAGCAAGCGGCAATCACCGTTGCGCCATTTTCGCGCTCGATGGGGTCGCTAAAATCGACTCTGCGCAGCCAATCGGCAATATCTACCATCTTGGCCTCGGGTGCTGCCTTGCGTAAAGCGTTCTCTACCAATGTGTAGCGTGAGTTGTAAACTATGGAGCGTGCTCCTGCAAAGAGGAGCGCTTTTTGTTCGGCCTTGGCGCTGTCGGAGGCGAAGTTCTCGGAGTGTTCGTCGCTTAGTGAGGTGAAGATACCCACGTCGGGGCGAATCATACGCTCCAAGCGCTCCATCTCGCCGGGCTTGGAGATACCCGCTTCGATGACAGCAATATCCTCATTGCCCTCCATCATCAGCAGCGAGAGTGCCACGCCAAGCTGTGAATTATAACTCCTCGGCGAGCGGAATACACGCTTGCCGCACTCGCTGAGTGCTTGTGCCAGCCACTCCTTGACCGACGACTTGCCCTGCGAGCCTGTGATGGCTACTACCTTGCCTTTGAATCGGTTGCGGTAGTGAGCGGCAAGCGAGTGGAGTGCCATCAGTGAGCGCGACACCATCACAAATCCCGCCTCGGGGTAGCGCATAGTATCGATAGGTTTCTCAATCATAAAGGCCCTGATGCCACGCTTGTAGAGGTCGGCAATGAACATATGACCGTCGTGGTGGGTGCCCTGAATAGCAACAAAGAGTGGTCGTTCCTCCTCGCCAAAACTATGTCGCGAGTCGGTGACAACACAATCGACCGAGCAGTCGCGACCAAATAGGCGACCTCGGCAAATCTCTGCAATCTGTGAAAGTTTGTACTCCATACGCCCTTCCTTATTAGTTAATTATCTGAACGTTACTACCGTTATGCCTGCTCCTCCGCGGTCGGGGTGGTCGTCTTCGGCTCGGGCCACCTCTCGGAGAGAGCGTAGGTATCTGCGTATCTCCTCTTTGAGTGCGCCGGTGCCCTTACCGTGGAGGATTGTCACAGTGCCCACCCCGACCATAATGGCGTCGTCGATGAACTCTGTCACCCTCTCCAATGCCTCGGCGGCACGCATTCCGCGCACATCGATATTATCCTTGAAGTTGAGCTTGCGGCTCGAAATATCGACACTCACCACCGTGCGAGCGCTCTGAGGACGGTTTTGTTTCTTAAATTCGGCGGTCGATACCACCTCCAATCGGTTGATAGCCACCGTGGTAAGTATTTGTCCAAAGGCCACGAGTGCCTTTTTGCCCTGCATCTCCTTCACCTCGCCGATTATCTCCTGACCGCTGATGCGCACCTTGCGACCCACTGCCACCTCCAACCTCTCCGGCTCGGCGCTCTGTGTGGTCGGGCTCTTCTCGCCCTGCTGCATCTTACGCTCAGCACGCCTGCGCTGACGCTCTGCCACGCGCGCCATCTCGCGCTCGATGGCTGCCTGACGCTCCGAACTCTCTGCCGACTTCTCGGCATCGGCCACCTCGCTGCGGAACGAGTCGAACTCGCTGCGCGCACGACGAGTAGCCTCCTTCTCGGCCTGACTCTCCTTGATGGTGCGTATGGTGTTCTCAATCTGTCGGTTAGCCTCGGCGATAATCCTTGCTGCCTCCTCTTTGGCCTCCTTGATGATTGTGCGTCGCTCCTCTTTCAGTCGGGCGAGGCTCTCGGCGTAGGAGTTCTCCAACTCCTCCACTCGGCGGTCGGTTACGCGTATCCTATCGCGCTTCTGCTCCCAATAACGACGGTCGCGTGCCACCTCGCGGAGTTGGCGTTCGAGGTTCATATAGTCGCTACCCGCCTTAGCACCTGCCGAGGCAATAATCTGCTCCGGAAGACCTGTCTTGCGGGCAATCTCCACTGCAAATGAGCTGCCCGGAGTTCCCGTTTCGAGGCGGAAGAGTGGGGCAATGTTCTGCACATCGAACATCATTGCACCATTGAATACTCCCTCGTGGTTGGAGGCGAAGTATTTTATATTTGTGTAGTGTGTTGTGATTACGCCATAGGTGCCCTGCTCGACAAACTTTTCGAGGATAGCCTCCGAGATAGCACCACCAATCACGGGCTCTGTACCCGAGCCAAACTCATCAATCAGCACCAACGATTTGGGGCTTGCACCACTCAGCATAGCACGCATATTGTGGAGGTGCGAAGAGTAGGTACTCAGGTCATTATCAATAGATTGCTCGTCGCCAATGTCGATAAACAGACTATCGAAGACGGGCATCTCGGAGTTGTCGAGTGCGGTGACGGGAAGTCCCGATTGGAACATATATTGGAGTAGTCCGACGGTCTTCAAGCAGACCGACTTACCGCCCGCATTGGGACCCGAAATCACAAGTATTCTGTTCTGCGCATCGAGAGTCATATCGAGAGGTACAACCTCTTTCTTCTCCCTTGCAAGTGCCTGACGCAGAAGCGGGTGGCGAGCCTTGCGGAGCGAGAGGCGACCCTCGTCGGAGATGATGGGCACGGTGGCCTCATTGTCGAGGGCCCAGCGCGCCTTGCCTCTAATCATATCCATCTGTGCCAAGTAGTCGGCTGCCGCCTCAATACCCTCGCTATTCTCGCGTATGGAGTCGGTGAACTCGGTGAGTACCCTCACCACCTCCCTACGCTCGGCATAGGCGAGTTCTTTGAGTTCGTTGTTTATCTCGACTATCTCGACAGGCTCGATGTAGAAGGTCTTACCCGTGGCCGATTGGTCGTGTATGAAGCCCGGCACTCGGCGCTTGTTGGCGGCCGATACGGGAATAACCGCCCTGCCATCGCGGATAGATACCGAGGCGTCGCTATCGGCATAGCCTGCGGCAACTGCCTGAGCCAGAATAGCCTGCAAGCGTTTCGATACGCTACCCTCTCTCTGGCGGATAGTACGACGAATATCGTAGAGTTCGGGCGAGGCACTATCCTTCACATTGCCAAATCGGTCGATGAGCGACTCGATATGGTTGAAGATACGGGGAAATGAGTCAATCCCCTCGCTGAGCCGGCGCAGGGTGGGGTAGCTCTCCGAGCGACCCACAAAGCCGAGCAGCGAATCCACGTCGCGCAAGCCTCGGCCAAGTGTCTGTACCTCAGCAACCTCCAAGAACGCTCCCTCGATGCCCAACTTGGTGGCAACCCCTGCAAATTCGGCAAACTCGCCACGCGGGAAGTCGCTCTCCAACATCAGGCAGGTGCGCAACTCGCCGCATAGGGCAAGTCGCTCGGCAATCACTGCAGCGTCCGACGAGAAGCCCTCCTCGCTGAGCAACTCCTTGCCTCGACGGGTGGAGCAACGCTCAGCCACTTGGCGGACTATTCGGTCGAAGCCGAGTTTTTGTTCAAAATTCTTGGGGTATATCATTGTCTGTCAACGTTCTATTGTTATCTGTCGGTGCGTTTTCGCGCATCGGAAATGTTGAGCTGCTTGTCGCCCTCGAAGGCTACTGCAAATGCCCCCTCGAAGTCGCGTCGTGCTCTGGCCTGCAAGCCTACTGCCTCGCGGTAGGTTGCCACAGGACCAACGTAGTACTTAAATGTGCGGGGTCCAAACTCCCTCACACTCACCTGATCGCGCCACGAGCCAAAGCGTGAGGCGTTGGTGGCCACCTTCTCGCTGAGGGTGCAGATCTGTACGTAGTACTTGATACTGTTGTCGGCCGAGGCGGCGGTGGTAGTAGTTGTGGTGGTTTGGGGTGTGGTAGTAGTTGTAGTTGTTGCGGTAGTTGTTGTCGGCTTGGTGGTTGTTGAGGTCGAGCCGGCATCGGTGAGGAAGATGGTCTGGGCGTGGCCCTCCACCTTGCTTTTGTACTCGCTAAATGCGTTGAAGAGGGCGGTCGCCATTGTCTGCTGTCCCTTCTCCGAGGTGAGGAATGCTCTATCCTCCGAGTGGCTCATATAGCCCAATTCAGTCAGCACACTCGGCATCGAGGTATTCCATAACACCAGATAGGGAGCCTGTCGTGCGCCACGGTCGCGCATAGGGGTGGAGCGGGTGTAGTGGCGCTGCACAATCTCGGCAAAGTCCATACTCTGCTCCTGATAGGCGTACTGCATCAGCGAGAAGATGATGAAACTCTCCGACGAGCCGGGGATATAGCCCTCGTAGGTGGTGGTGTAGTCCTCCTCCATCACGATAACGTCGTTCTCGCGCATCGCCACATCGAGGTTGCTGTTCTGCTTGTCAAGACCCATAACGTAGGTTGTAGCACCCGTAGCGGTGGCGCTTGTCCCCGCGATGGCATCGACGTGGATAGAGATAAAGAGGTCGGCGGCAGCGTCGTTGGCTATCTTGCCTCGGTCGTTAAGTGTCACATAGACATCGGTCGAGCGGGTATAGACAACCTTCACGTCGGGATAGTTGTCGTTAATCATCTTGCCCAGAGCCAACGCCACATTGAGCGTAACGTTCTTTTCGTAGTATTTACCGTGTACCGTACCCGGGTCTTTGCCACCGTGACCGGCGTCGAGAACCACAGTTTTTACCTTTCCCGCACTCTGCATAGGCTGTCCATATACCAAGTTGGGAACTAATAGCGTTACTAATAAAAATGAGAATAATGAAAGTTTCATCGTTTTATGGGTGGCTTTCTGGTAAATTTTAACTATTTTTGTAGGCTCAATCGGAGTGAAATAGTGCTTGTTAGCGGTCACCCCGGGCGTTTTTGCCGACTTTGTCGGCAAAGTTACTAAAAATAGACGAATAATTGTATAGAAGAGGCGTAAAATATATAGCCACATTGGCTCTTTCGGTGATGTTTTTCGGCATCGCCCTGGCTGTGCCACACCCCGAACTGAGTGAGAAGAGAGTGCCGACGAAGGTTCTCTCCGCTCCGCAACTCCCCGATTCGCTCCCCGCAGAGGGTGTAGCCGAGGTGCTGGGCGGCGACTCTATTGCCCCCGATACGATGCTCTATGGCTCGGCCTACCTCGACTCGCTGCTCTCGGCGCAGGAGATAGCCTCCGACAGCGCACCTAAGCGTTGGGATGTGCGACCCGAGCGTGACTTCTTGGAGGTGACCCTGTCGGGTAAGAATCAGGACTCGTTGGTCTATAATGTTGCCGAAAAGATGGTCTATATCTACGAAAAGGGCGATATAGACTATGGCGACGATATGAATATGCAGGCCGACTTTATGCGTATCTCGATGGACACCAAGGAGATACTTGCCTACGGTAAAGGCTCCAAGGAGGCACTCAATCAGGGTGCTCTATCGCCCAGCCGCACTCCCGCAAGGGGTGGCAATCAACTCGCCGATGGTGAGGAAGAAGAGGAGCAACAGGCCTACACCAAGCCCAAATTCACCGAGGCGGGCTCGACCTACGAGATGGACACTGTGGTCTATAACATCGACACCAAGAAGATGAAAATCAAGGGTGTAGTGACTCGCGACGGTGAGGGCTACCTGACGGGTGAGGATGTGAAAATGTTGCCCGACCAATCTTTCAACATAAAGGGCGGCCGATTTACCACCTGCGAGGATGTGGAGCACCCCCACTTCTATATCCGTATGAATAAGGCGAAGGTTATCCCCGGAGAGAAAGTACTCTCGGGTTATGCCCACTTCGTATTCGAAGATGTGCCCCTCTACTTCCTTGGTCTGCCCGAGGCGATGTTCCCGCTGAACACCGAGCGTGAGTCGGGCTTCATTATGCCCTCCTACGGTGAGGAGACTATGAAGGGCTTCTTCCTCCGCGACGGTGGCTACTACTTCAAGTTCAACGACTATGTCGATCTGAAACTCACCGCAGGTATCTATACCCTCGGCTCGTGGGAGGCCAATGCGGCGTCGCGCTACACCAAGCGCTACCGCTACAACGGTAATTTCAGCCTCCGTTTCTCGAAGGATATCCTTGGCGACAAGGGCTCGGCGGACTATGTCAACCAGAACAACTTCAAAATTGCGTGGACCCACACCCAAGACCCGAAGTTCCGCCCCAACAGCACCTTCTCGGCAAGTGTAAACTACTCTACAAGTGGCTATTCCAAGTATGGCTCGACCACACTGAACGACTATCTGAATGCTCAGACCAACTCCTCGATTGCCTTCTCGAAGACTTGGCCGGGTACCCCCTTCTCGCTCTCGGCGAACATACAGCACTCGCAAAACTCGCGCGATTCGACCATATCGCTCTCGCTGCCCAACATAGTCTTCAATATGTCGCGTATCTACCCCTTCAAGCGCAAGCAGATGGTGGGTAAGGAGCGCTGGTACGAGAAGATTTCGATGAGCTACAAGGCCACTATGGCCAACAACGTGACCACCAAGCAGAACGACCTCTTCCGTCGCGAAACACTCGATATGATGCGCAATGGTGTGCAGCACACGCTCCCCATCAGTGCGTCGTTCAACGTGTTTAACTATATAAACATTTCACCTTCGCTCAACTACACGGAGCGTTGGTACTTCAAGCAGGTAAACCGCGAGTGGGACCCCGAAAAGAAACAGGTGATGGTGGCCGACACGCTGCGCGGTTTCTACCGTGTCTATAATTACAGCGCTTCGCTGGCGGCATCGACCACTCTCTATGGTATGTACCAGATGAAGAACCCGAACTTCCCCTTGCAGGCAGTACGTCACACGGTGCAGACCTCGCTCGGCTTCTCCTATGCGCCTAACTTCGGTGACCCGAAGTATGGCTATTGGAAAGAGGTGCAGCGCAACGAGAAAGGCGATATGATGAGCTACTCACCCTTCTCGGGCGAGATGTACGGTGTGCCGGGCAATGGAGAACAGGGAGCGCTCAGCTTCTCAGTCAACCAGCAGGTCGACCTCAAAGTGAAGAGCAAGAAGGATACTTCGGGTATGAAGAAACTAAAACTGATTGATAACCTGTCGGTTAGTGGCTCATATAACTTCCTTGCCGACTCGATGAAACTATCGACACTCAGCCTCTCGTTCCGTACCTCGATTATCCCCAATTTCGGTATCCAGCTGAGTGCGGTGCTCGACCCCTACGAGATTGACAAGGCGACGGGTGCGCGTATCAACAAACTCACTTGGGCCCGAGGTAATCTGGGCCGAATAGCCAGCACCTCGTGGAGTTGGGGTTATACCTTCAAGTCCACCGACTTCTACGAGCCAGTGGTCAACGATATCAACTCGCAGTACCCCGAGTACAGCAACCCCTTCTACTTCGACCCCGACCAACCTATCGACCCCAACCTGAGGCGACAACTTATGTCGGGTATGTACTACGACTTTAACCTACCGTGGAACTTCGGTTTCAACTTCTCCATCAGCTACACCAATACGGGTGTACGCAAGGTGATTACCAAGACTCTCGGATTTCAAGGTAGTCTAAACCTGACCGATAAGTGGGGTATCACCTTCAATGGTGGTTACGACTTCGATGCCAAGAAGATAACCCCCGGTGTGGTAACCCTGGCGCGCGACCTCCACTGCTGGCAGATGAACTTTACCTGTGTGCCTATCGGTGCACGAAAGAGTTGGAGTTTCAACATCAGCGCCAACTCCTCGCTGCTCAAAGACCTAAAATATGAGAAGAGCAGCTCCTTCTACGATAACCTCTATGAGTAGAAGACTATCCCTTTCGGAGGCTACTATCCTTAACTTGGAGAAACGTACAAAAAACTAATATAGAGTAAAAATGATTAAAAGAATTGGACTTTTGCTTATGACAGCAGCACTTTCGAGTTGTGGCAACCAGCTTGCCAACAACCCTCTGATTAATCCCGCCGATACTCCTTTCGGTGCCCCCGAGTTCGAGAAGATCGAGGTGGCTCACTACGAGCCCGCTTTCGACTACGCCATCGAGCAGGCACGTGCGGAGTACGACGCTATCATCAACAACCCCGAGGCTCCCACCTTCGAGAACACCATCGAGGCTATGGAGCGTGGCGGCGAACTGCTCAACAATGTAGCAGGCATCTTCTATGCCCTCAATGAGTGCTTGGCAACCGATGAGATGCAGCAGGTGGCGCAGAATATACAGCCCAAGATGACCGCCTTCTCGAACGATATCAACCTCAATCCCGACCTCTTTGCACGTGTTGAGGCAGTGTGGAACAGCCGCGAAAGCCTCTCGCTCAACGCTGAGCAGAGCAAGCTCCTCGAAGATACCTACAAGGGTTTTGTGCGTGGTGGTGCTGCACTCGACGACGAGAAGAAGGCACGCTACCGCGAACTCTCCAACGAGCTTTCGGGTCTGACCCTCAAATATGGCCAGAACGTACTCTCGGCAACCAACGCCTTTGCTATCAACATCACCGACGAGGCTGTGGTGGCTGAGCTGCCCGACTTCGTGAAGGATGCTATGGCCTCGGAGGCTAAGAGTCGTGGCGAGCAGGGCTGGACAGTGTCGTTGCAGCAGTCGAGTATGTCGCCTTTCCTCACCTACTCTACCAACCGCGAGCTGAAAGAGAAGGTATGGCGCGCCTATAACTCGCGTGCGCTGGGTGGCGAGTTCGACAATGGCCCCGTGATGCAGCGCATCGCCGAGGTGCGTATGGAGATTGCCAATATCTTTGGCTACCCCACCTATGCCGACTATGTGTTGGAGGAGCGTATGGCCGAGAAGCGCGAGACTGTGGATAACTTCCTCGCCGAGCTGCTCACCGCAACCAAGGAGTATGCAGATAAGGATTACCAGACCATCGTGGACTACGCCTACAAGAGTGGCGTATATAGCGAGCCCTTCGAGTTTATGCCTTGGGACTTCGCATATTTCAGCGAGAAGTACAAGAACGAGAAGTATAGCTTCAATGCCGAGGAGGTGAAACCCTACTTGGAGTTGGAGAGCGTAAAGCAGGGTATCTTCACCCTCGCAGGTCGCCTCTATGGCATCACCTTCACCGAGAATACCGAGCTCGACAAGTACCACCCCGAGGTTACCATCTACGAGGTGCGTGAGCAGAGTGGCGAGTTGCTCGGCCTGCTCTATATGGACTTCTTCCCCCGCTCGACCAAGCGCGCAGGTGCGTGGATGACCAACTTCCGCGAGATGTACTACAACGCCGAGGGCGAGGTACGCCCCTTGGTTACTATGTGTTGCAACTTTACCAAGCCCACCGAAAATAGCCCCTCGCTGCTCACCTTCGACGAGTTTGAGACCTTCCTCCACGAGTTTGGCCACTGCCTGCACGGACTCTTCGCCAGCGGTCAGTACTCTTCGCAGAGCGGTACCAACGTCTTCCGCGACTTTGTGGAGCTCCCCTCGCAGATTATGGAGAATTGGGCTACCGAGCCTGAGTTCCTCGACCTCTTCGCTAAGCACTACCAGACCGGCGAGAAGATGCCCGCCGAGCTGATTGAGAAGATTATCGCTGCCGGCAACTTCCAGGCTGCCTACGCTAATGTGCGCCAGGTGTCGTTCGGTATGGTCGATATGGCTTGGCACACCATCACCGAGCCTGTGACCGAAAATGTTGAGGCATTCGAGAAACGCGCTATGGCTCCCGCACAGGTGCTCCCCGTTGTCGATGGCTCGGCAATGACCACTTCGTTCACCCACATCTTCTCGGGTGGCTACGCGGCAGGTTATTACAGCTATAAGTGGGCTGAGGTGTTGGAGGCCGACGCCTTTGCAATGTTCGAGGAGAACGGTATCTTCGACCAGAAGACCGCTCAGTCTTTCCGCGACAACGTACTCTCCAAGGGTAGCACCGAGCATCCTATGAAGTTGTATGTTAAGTTCCGCGGTCACGAGCCACAGGTAGATGCGTTGATAGCGAAGATTTTGAAATAAGCCTTTTGGCTCTTTAATTCAAAATTGGTTAAAAATGAGAAGGATATCGAATCCTTCTCATTTTTTTATAGGGAGTTTAGGGAGTTTAGTGAGTTTAGGGAATTTAAGGAATTTAAAGAGTTAAAGTTTTTCCCTAAGTTCCCTAACGCTCCTTAACGCTCCCTAACGCTCCCTAAGTTCCCTAACGCTCCCTAAGTTCCCTAACACTCCCTAAGTTCCCTAACACTCCCTAATCTCCCTAACACTCCCTAACACTCCCTAATCTCCCTAACCTCTTCATCAACTCTATTCTATCTTGGAAAATTTTGTTTCTTAAAATTTAATTGCTATCTTTCAGTGCGAATTCAATTCATACAAAATGAAATATACTTTGCGTGCTATCTATAATTTCTATGCCGATGGGTTTAGGAATATGACTTGGGGCCGACCGCTGTGGGGTCTGATACTGCTCAAAGCCATCTTTCTCTTTCTCGTCCTGCGCCTCTTCTTCTTCAAGCCGGTGCTTGCGGGCAAGAGCGAGGAGCAGAGGAGTGAGCACGTTAGCAAGGAACTAATCTATAAATCTAATCAATAACCTTTAAACGTACACTAACTTATGGTTGAATCTGCATTGGTTGGCTGGTCGAGGTTGCAGTTTGCACTAACAGCCGGTTATCACTGGCTCTTCGTGCCTCTCACCTTGGGCCTCGCAGTGATTATGGCGACAATGGAGAGTATCTATGTTGTCAAGGGCGACGAGTTTTGGAAGAAGTGTGCCAAGTTTTGGATGAAACTCTTCGCCATCAACTTCGCAGTCGGTATCGCCACGGGCATCATCTTGGAGTTCGAGTTCGGTACCAATTGGAGTAACTATTCGTGGTTTGTGGGCGACATCTTCGGTGCGCCACTCGCCATCGAGGGCATCTTGGCCTTCTTTATGGAGGCTACCTTCTTTGCGGTGATGTTCTTCGGGTGGGGCAAGGTAAGCAAGCGCACACACCTCTTCGCCACCTGGATGACGGGCATAGGTGCCGCTATTTCGGCAGTCTGGATTTTGGTGGCCAACGGGTGGATGCAACACCCCGTGGGTATGGAGTTCAACCCCGATACCGTGCGTCACGAGATGGTCGATTTCTGGGCTCTGGTGACTAACCCGACCTTTATATCCAAATTCTTCCACTCTGTATTTAGTGGTTGGATGACGGGTGCTATATTTGTTATAGGTATCAGTTGTTGGTATCTGCTCAAAAATCGCGAGAGGCGTTTTGCGCTTTCAAGTATTCGCGTTGCCGCTATCGTAGGTATTGTAGGTACCTTTGCAGTGATGTTCAGTGGCGACAGCTCGGGTGTCCACGCTGCTAAGTATCAGCCTATGAAGCTTGCTGCTGCCGAGGGACTGATGGACGGTGGCGAGCGTGCTGCCTTCTCTATTGTTCCGGGTGTCGAGATACCGGGAATGCTCTCGATACTCGCCACTCACGACATCAATGGTTATGTGCCGGGCATCAATAATCTGCTCGATGGCTACACCACTCCCGATGGGCAGGTATTCCCCTCGGCCGAGGAGAAGATTGAACGTGGCCAGACTGCTATTGCGGCCTTTGCCGAGTACCGTGAGTTGAAGGATAGCGACTCCGCAGCGGCGGCTGAGGCGCGCCGAGTGCTCGACGAAAATGTTGATTACTTCGGCTACGGATATATCGACTCGCGCGAGGAACTTGTGCCGAATGTCGGTTTGGTATATTGGGCGTTCCGCGTGATGGTAGGTCTGGGGTGCGCTCTGCTGCTGTTGATGGTGGTGGTGCTCTGGGCTGAGTACAAAAAGCGATTGCCCGATATGAAGTGGCTCCAATGGGCAGCGCTCCTCTCTATTCCGCTGGTCTATCTGGCAGGTCAGGCAGGCTGGATTGTGGCCGAGGTGGGTCGTCAGCCCTGGGTTATCGAGGGTCTGTTGCCTACCAAGGCGGCGGTGTCGAGTGTGAGTGTGGCGGCAGTGCAGACCACCTTCTTCATCTTTGTGGCTGTCTTCACCCTCTTCCTCGTTATTGAGATGCGTATATTGATTAAGGCTATCAAACAGGGGCCTCAGGTCGAACAAGAATAAAGAACTACTGCTATGATTACCTACGAATTTTTACAGAACTATTGGTGGTTTCTGATAGCCCTCTTGGGTGGTCTTTTGGTCTTCCTGCTCTTCGTGCAGGGTGGTAATGCTCTGATTTTCCTCGCGGGCAAGAACGAGCAAGAGAGAGAATTGATTGTCAACTCTACGGGGCGCAAGTGGGAACTAACGTTTACCACACTTGTCACCTTTGGTGGTGCATTTTTCGCCTCGTTCCCCCTCTTTTATAGCACAAGTTTCGGTGGCGCATATTGGGTGTGGATACTGATTCTCATCACCTTCGTATTCCAAGCGGTGTCGTATGAGTTCCAGAGCAAGGCGGGCAACCTGCTGGGCAAGAAGAGTTTCCGCATCTTCCTCACCCTCAATGGCTGCTTGGCACCGCTGCTGATTGGTACTGCTGTCGGTACCTTCTTCACCGGCTCGCAGTTTATGGTCGATAAGGGGGCTGTGGGCAATATCGCCTCGCCTGTTATCAGCCGCTGGGCCAATGGTTGGCACGGACTCGAAGCGGTGGCAGAGCCTTTTAACGTTGGGTTTGGTGTGATGGTGATGTGTCTGGCTATCTCGCTCGGCGCACTCTATATGATTAATAATATCGACAACAATAAACTCGCCGCACAACTTCGCAAGAGCCTGCTTGTCAGCTTCGGCCTCTTCCTCGTAGCACTCCTCTTTGTGCTTATTAAGTTGCTCACTATGGAGGGCTTTGCGGTGGCTGCCGATGGCGTGGTAGTGATGGAGAAGGGCAAATATCTGCACAACTTCTTGCAGATGCCTGCGGTGCTTGCGCTCTTCTTGGTGGGTGCTGTGCTGCTGGTGAGTGGCGTGGTGATGACCCTCAGCAAGAAGGAGTTCAAGCGCGGTATATGGCTCTCAGGCCCCGGAACGGTATTCGCGGTGATGGCCCTCTTTATGATTGCGGGCTATAACAATACCGCCTACTATCCCTCGTCGCTCGACTTGCAGGACTCGCTCACCCTCGCCAATAGCTGTTCGAGTGAGTTCACCTTGAAGACGATGGCTGTGGTGTCGCTCATCATCCCCTTTGTGGTGGCCTATATTGCCTACTTCTGGCGCAAGATGGACAAAAAGTCCCTCACCACCGAGGAACTCAACTCCTCCGAGAAGTATTAGGAGAGAGAAGCAAATAACAACCGCCGAGCAGAAATGCTCGGCGGTTTTGTTTTGATGGGAAGATTAAATAGGCCTAATAGGCCTAATAAGCCCAATAGGGAGGTTAGGGAGTGTTAAGGATAATCAATTATACCTTTTGTGTAATAGTTAGGTTTCTCGGGTTTAGGGAACGCCATCGAAGATGGTGCGATAATGAAAATATATAGGCGTGCCAAGTTTACTTGAACACGCCTATATATTTTTAGTATCGTAATAGCCGCAGGCTATTCCTAAATCCGCAAACTAATAGTACAAAAGTTTTTGCGGAGCTTTTTACAAAAAGCGACAAGAACTCTTTATTTCAAGAAGAAGTTTTGGGCTTTTACGTCGCGGCTGTTGGTGCCCACCATAACGCTAAACTCGCCGGGCTCGCTGCCGAACTGCAAATCGTCGTTATAGAAGCTGAGCATCTCGTTGTCGATGGTGAACTCCACTGTCTTGCTCTCGCCGGGTGCCAGGGCAATCTTCTCGAAGCCTTTCAGCTCCTTTACGGGGCGGGTTATTGTGCCCACCAGGTCGCGGAGGTAGAGCTGTACCACCTCTTCGCCTGCCACCTTACCTGTGTTGGTCACGGTAACCTTTGCTATGATGGCCTGGTCTGCCGACATCTCGGCTGCCGAGAGGGTGAGGTCGCCATACTCAAATGTGGTGTACGAAAGACCATAGCCGAAGGGGTAGAGGGGCTCATTTACCACGTCCATATAGTTGCTGCGGAACTTGGTGTACCACGCGCCCTCGGGCAGAGGACGACCGGTGTTCTTGTGGTTGTATGCCATAGGCAGCTGACCCACGGTGCGCGGGAAGGTCGAGGGGAGTTTACCGCTGGGGTTAACATCGCCAAAGAGCACATCTGCCACAGCGTGACCAGCCATCGAGCCGGGGAACCACACGTCGAGGATAGCGTCCATTGCGGCATCCTCCTCCACGATCGACATTGCGCGACCGTTGAAGAGCACCATTACCATAGGCTTGCCGAGTTTCTTCAACTCGCGGAGCAGTATCTTCTGAGCGTCGGGCATATCGATCTCGCTGCGCGATGCCGACTCGCCACTCATACCTGCGGTCTCGCCCACTACTGCTACGATTACATCTGCCGAGCGCGATACGCGCACTGCCTCGCGTACCATTGCGTCGTTGTTGAGGGTCGAGGGATCGACGGTCATCGCCTGGATACCTGCGCCCGATGCGCCATAGTTGCGTGCCACTACGTTGTTGAGGGTCACCTTGCTACCGGGTGCATATACCACCTTAGCCTTCCCCTCGACTGCCTCGCGGATACCATCAACTACCGATACACCTACGCCACCGCGCAGCGACCAGGGACCCAACATCTCGCGGGGAGCGTCGGCCAGTGGGCCTACAACAGCGATTGTGCCTCGCTTAGCCAGAGGCAGGGTGTTGTCCTCGTTTTTCAGCAGCACAAAGCTCTCGGTAGCCACTCGGCGTGCCTCTGCCTGGTGCTCCTCGGTGAAGATAACCTGCTCGGCGCGAGCGTCGTCGAAGAAACGATAGGGATCCTCGAAGAGGCCGAGTTTGTATTTTGCCTCCAACATTCGACGACAAGCCTGATCGACAAGTGCCTCGTCAACCTCGCCTGCGCGTACCAACTCGGGCAGATACTTCACAAAGTAACCGCTCACCATATCGAAGTCGATACCCGCCTCTATGGCGCGCTTGGTCACTGTGCGCTCGTCGCCCAGACCGTGAGGGCCAAGCTCCATAATACCTGTGTAGTCGGTCACTACGAAACCATCGAAGCCCCACTCGTCGCGCAGCACATCGTTCATCAGCCAACCGTTGGCGTGGGCGGGAGTACCGTTAATCTCGTTAAACGAAGCCATCACCGAGCCAACACCTGCCTCGACGGTAGCCTTGTAGGGACCGAAGTACTCGTTGTACATACGGTTTTTGCTCATATCCACTGTGTTGTAGTCACGACCACCCTCGGCAGCACCGTAGAGTGCGTAGTGCTTAACACACGACATAATGTAGGAGGGATCGTCGTAGGAGCCATCGCCCTGATAGCCGCGTACCATTGCAGCACCCATCAGGCCACCCAGATAGGGGTCTTCGCCCACACCCTCGGCTACGCGTCCCCAGCGGGGGTCGTGCGAGATATCTACCATAGGACTGTAAGTCCAGCAGATACCCGAGGCACTTGCCTCGATAGCGGCGATGCGCGAAGCACGCTCAACAGCCTCGGGGTTCCACGAAGCGGTCATACCCAGAGGAATAGGGAATGTGGTCTGGAAACCGTGAATAACGTCCATACCGAAGATAAGGGGAATCTTGTTGGGGCTCTCCTCCACAGCCACGCGCTGCAACTCGCGCATCTGCTCCATACTCATAATGTTGAGGAAGCCACCCACCAGACCTTGGCGCAGGGGACCCATAGCGTCGCCACTCTGGAACTCGCCTGTCACAGCAGTGCCCAGACCTGCGGGGAGTTCGAGCTGACCTGCCTTCTCTTCGAGAGTCATCTTTTTCATCAGTGCGTCGATGAACTTATCCATCTCCGCATCGGGATTCTTGGCGCAACCCGTCAGCACAAGGGTTGCAAGGGTTGCAATTGTCATTAGTTTTTTCATTTTGTTTAATTATTATGGTGTGTTTCAATTTGTTACTTGAAGAGCAATCGGGCGTAGGTGTCCAGATAGTGACGCCAATTGGTCCAGGTGTGACCACCACCCGTTACATAATAGGTATGCTCCATACCCTTCTCGGTGAGCAGTCTGTCGAACTCCTCAGCCTCGGCAAACCAGGGGTCGTCGGAGCCACACGCCAACCAGAAGAGCTTGTAGCCCGCCTTCTTGATACCGTCGAGATAGGTGCTGAGCGTCTGCTCGTCGAAGGCGTAGGGGGTGTTCTTCTGATTGTGAGGGTGAGCACCCGTACTCAGCGGACAGATGTAGTCGAAGTGGCCGGGGAAGAGGTAGTTGGTGCGGATGGTGTGACCACCACCCATCGAGAGACCCGATATGGCTCTGCCCTCGGGGCGGGCGATGGTGCGATAGTGGCTATCCACATAGGGGATAATATCCTTAATCAGACTTGTCACATAGAGGTCCGAAGAGATGGCGTGGTCGGTGCCCGAGGCGGGCTCTCCGGGTGTGTTGTAGATGGGGGCTTCGACCTGCGAGGCGTTACCATTGGGCATCACCACAATCATAGGCTCTGCCAGCCCCTCGGCGATGAGGTTGTCGATGATTTGTGTTGCTCGACCCATACTGCTCCAAGCCTCCTCGTCGCCACCACCACCGTGGAGGAGGTAGAGAACGGGGTATTTCTTCTTGCTCTCGTCGTAGCCTGCGGGTGTATAGACCGCCATACGACGCTCCGCACCGATGGTGGGGCTGTCGTACCATACATAGCTCAGGTTGCCACGCACGGGGGCATCTTTGTAGTGTGCCGAGTAGGGACCATCGACGATGAGTATATTGCGGTAGGTTGTTCCGTCGCGCTGCATCGAGGGGTTAGAGGGGTCTAACACTGTCGAGCCATCGACTACAAAGTTGTAGGAGTAGAGGTCGGGTGAAGGGGTGGGGAGTGTTACGCTCCACACCAAGTCGGCACCGCGACGCATCGCCACCTGACCGGGTTGCCACGCCACGCTCAGACTGACCTGAGTGGCATAGTCGGCACGCAGACGGAAGGTGATACCCTCGTCGGTAATCTCGGGCGACACTATGCGCGCTGCGCGGAAATTGCCCATCTCCTGCGCACTTGCTGCGAGCGACAGCAGAAGAGTGGCGAGTGATAATAGTAGTGTTCGGATTTTCATATTCTTATAGGTCTATTCTATTGTATAATTGAGCCAGCGGAAGAAACTCTCCCTCCAACTGCCAGAAGGCAGACCCGTGTCGTCGGGGCCAAAGGCACCTTGCGGGTCAGCGTAGATGTGCATCTCGGCACTCTGTCCTGCACGCTTCCAATCCATAAAGAGCGACATCACACCTGCCGCCACATTGCGGTGCTCGGCACGAGTGGCGATGAAGAGGGGCACCTCCGATTCGGGCACCTCGACCTCCATCAACGATGGGCCATAGATAGTAGCCAGGAACGAGGGCATCTCCTCGGGAGTGGTGGCAGTCACCGTTGCACCAATCGCCACACCTCCTCCGGCCGAGAATCCGAGGAAACCGACCTTCTCGGGGTCGATATTCCACTCCTCAGCGTGGGAGCGTACCAGACGCATCGCTACGCGAGCATCATCGACAGCTTGCATATTGAGCCTTACGCCCTCAGCGTCGTTTGCGGCAGGGTCGGCATTGGACTTTACGAGTTGGTCGAACTGAGTGATATCCAGATTGAGCATCATCGGCGGCATCTGTCCACCCTGCTGACGTGGCTGTGCGCCCTGCTGGCGAGGTTGTGCGCCTTGGGGTCTGGGTTGGGGTGGTGTCATCGGTTTCAGTCTGTATTTCAGGCCGATAGCTGCCACTCCGCGCTCGTTGAGCCAGCGAGCCATATTGACCACGTCGTTGCCCCACGAGTGGAACATCATCGCTCCGCCCGAGCAGAGAATAACCGCCTTACCTGTGGCCTTGTCGGGCGAGGGGAGATAGACGGTAATCGAGGGCGACGAGGTGGAACTGATACGCTCAATCTCGCCTGTGGTCTGGTTGTAGGTCACTTGCTCGGTGTCGGTGCGATCCTCGCTACCCGGTGCAACCCCCTCGTAGAGGGGGAGCACCTGCTGGGCGGAGAGGGTAGCTGCCCCGAAGAGCAGTGTTGCTATGGTAATCGCTAAACGCTTCATACTCTATCGGCGCTGAGTTACGTTAAAGGGGACTGTGCGCTCCTGAATAAAGCACTCGCCGGCCCACTGCATAGCGTGGGGCAGACACTTGCGCCAGAAGGTCCAGTTGTGGCCACCGTCGGCAATACGAATCTCTACGGGTACGTTCTTGTCTTTCATCAGCAGGAATACCTCCGACTGGTCGCGGTTGAGCTCGTCGTCGCCACACTCGATGCAGAAGTTGACCATACGTTTCTGCTGGTCGGTCATCTTGTTGATGAGGGTATATACATCGTTCTCATACCACGCTGCGGGCAGGTCGCCATCTTTGGTCTTGGGGCCAAAGTAAGCCTCGGCATACCAACCTTGGTCTTGGCGGAACGAACCGTTCAGGCGGTTAGGGCCAAACATACCGATACTCATACCGTAGCAAGCGATAAACTTGT
Organism: Tidjanibacter sp.; assembly: GCA_017521965.1. Taxonomy (GTDB): domain Bacteria; phylum Bacteroidota; class Bacteroidia; order Bacteroidales; family Rikenellaceae; genus Tidjanibacter. Next base: position 22,738 of record JAFXAY010000048.1, read on the forward strand.
CGGGGTGTTTCAGGGCATAGAGCAACGAGCCGAAACCACCCATCGAGAGGCCCGAAATGGCTCGGTACTGACGCTCGGTGCGGCAACGGTAGGTAGCCTCAATGTGGGGGATAAGCTCCTCGAAGAAGTAGTCCTCGTAGTTGAACGAGCCATCATACTTGTTGGCATACCAATTCTGTATTCCGTCGGGCATCACGATAATCATCTCGGGGGCAGTACCCTCGGCTATTGTGCGGTCGGCAATCTCGGCTGCCTGACCCTTCAAGAGCCAATCCTTCCAATTGTCGCCGCCACCGTGCAAGAGGTAGAGTACGGGGTAGTCGATAGAGGAGGTCTCGTAACTCTCGGGGAGATAGATCGAGTAGTGGGTAGTCTGACCGAGGATTTTGCTCTCCAATACTCGGTCGTTGTAGGCTGTACCCTGCGCGCTAAGGGTAGCGCAAGCCGCCAGAGCGATAAAAAGTGCTACAAATCGTTTCATAGTGTAGTTGCTGTTAGTGTAATGTTGGTTGTTGTATGTTTATTTAAAAACTTTCTGTACGAACGAAGCGAGGTTCAGACGCCATACGCTCCAAACGTGGCCGCCTGGGTAGGTCTCGTAGGTTACATCGTAACCCTTGTCGCGCATCTCGGCCACCACCTTCTCGGTGCCGGTGATACGGTTGTCCTCAGTGCCGCACGAGATGTAGAGCAGGTCGAGTTTGTTGTACTTTGCGGGGTTGGTGTAGATGCCGGGCATCTCCTTCTCAGCGTCGAAAGCACCTGCGCCTACCGAGCCACCGAGCAGACCCGAACTGAAAATACCGATGTTGGCAAACTTGTCGATATGGCGGAAACCGATGTAGAACGACTGACCGCCACCCATCGACAGACCAGCCACTGCGCGACCACTGCGGTTGGTGATTACGTTGTAGTTAGCCTCGATGTAGGGGACAATATCGTTAGTCATCGACTCGTAGTTGTCGAAGCCGCTTGCAAAGGTCAGACCCTGCTTGGTGGGTAACATCTGGGTGCGTGCAGCATACTCCGAGGGGTTACCGTTGGGCATCACCACGAGCATCGGGGTAGCCTTGCCCTCGGCAATCAGGTTGTCCATAATCTGACGGGTGCGACCGAGAGTGGACCAAGCATCCTCGTCGCCACCGCCACCGTGCAACAGATAGAGTACGGGGTATTTGGTGCGTTTGTCCTTGGGGTCGTAGCCTGCGGGGGTATAGACATACATTCTGCGTGTCATATCGTTTGTAGAATCCTTGTACCACACCTGCTCCAAGTCACCACCACCGATACGCTCTTTGTAGAGGTCGGCAGTGCCGCCCTCGATGAGAACAGCACTCATAAAGCGGGTACCGTCGCGCTGAACGAAGATGTTTACGGGGTCGAGGGTGCTCACACCGTCAACGGTGAAGGTGTAGGTGTAGAGTTCCGACTCGGGGCGGGGGAGAGCTACGCTCCACACACCACCATCGCCACGGGTCATCTTGCCCATCTGCTGAGCCTCAGGACCATAGCCAAGCCACGAAGGGCTCACACTCACCTCGGTAGCGTAGGGAGCACTGAGGCGGAAGATAACGGTCGAGTCGGTCACCTCGGGCGATACCACGGGCTGACGACGGGTGAAATTCTGCAACTCCTGAGCGTTGAGCGAGAGGGTTGCCGAGAGTGCGAAGAGCGCACAAAGGATAGTTTTTGCTTTCATAGTTGTAGTTTTTTATAGTTATTAGTCTCTATTTCATATTGGCGCGGAAGTGTGCATCGACCATATCGTAGAGAGTGTCGGTCCAGAACTCGTAACTACCGTGGTCGGCACCCTCAATTTTGTAGAACTTGTAGTTGTAGCCGCACTCCTCCAACCTATCGGCCATAATCACACTCTGCTCGAAGGGTACGGTGCGGTCGCTGTTACCGGTCACAATCATAATCGGCGCGGTCTGTGCTGCACGCTCGGGCGAGATGTAGGTTATGGGGCTGAGGGTCTTGACGATATCGGGATTCTCCATCACCTTGATTCCGCCGAAGATAGTACCCGTGGGGCTATTCTCCGAGATGTGGTCCCAATTGCCACGCTCGAACTCCTGCATACGCAGTACGTCGGTCACGGGGTAGTAGGCTACGCAAGCATTGACGTCGATGCTTTCAGTGCCATAAGCCTCGGTGTCGAGTTGGGGCTGGTCGGCAGTCACGGTGAGCAGCAACGAGAGGTTACCGCCCGACGAGTCACCCCACACGAAGAGGTTGTTGGTGTCGATACCGTAGCGGTCGGCGTTTTTGCGGAGGAAGCGTACTGCACTCTTAATATCTTGAATTTGTGCAGGATAGGTTGCGGTGGTCGAGGGGCGGTGCTGAACACTTGCCACCACATAACCACGCTTGGCAAACTCCATCAGTTTGGGCACATTGGCATAGATGGCCTGAGCATACCACGCAGCACCCTGAATAAATACCACACAGGGATACTTCTTTCCCCAACCGCCATTGGGGGTGATGAGCTGGATAACGAGGTCCATATCGCTCTGGTGGTCATAGACCACATTACCCTGATAGTTGACGGTAGGTGCCTCATCGTGAGGAATATCGGTCAGAGTTGTCATCACCTTAGCCTCGGCCTTCGAAGGCTCAAAGGGGGTCGATGGGAAGTTTGGGCGAAGCTGTGCGCTGAGCGCAACGGTTGCCGCAAGGGCGACAATGGTAGTAATTAACTTTTTCATTTGTTGTGTTGTTTATTGGTTTGTACTATTCTCATCTTCAAGGAGCAGGGGACTCTCCTCCTCGCTCTCTATGTAGTGGGCGGCAAGTTGTTTCGAGGCTTTCGCGCCCAGAGTTTTCAGATTCTCGGTCTGGCGGAGTATGTTGCCACGACCCGTGTGGAGTTGGCCGATGGCCTTGTCGCACTCGCTGGCAGCGTTGTCGATACTCTTCTTCACGCTCTCCATTGTGGTCACATAGCCCACCACCTTGTCGTAAAGACGACCACCTGCCTCGGCAATTTTCAGAGCATTTTTGTTCTGCTGGTCGCGTCGCCAGAGGTCATCGACGATTTTGAGCAGTGCGAAGATATTGGTGGGCGACGAGATGATGATTTTGCGCTCGTAGGCCTCCTCCCAGAGTGCGGGGTTGGCGTTGAGTGCTTCGAGAAATGCCGCCTCGCCGGGGATAAACATAATCACAAAGTCGGGCGAAGCACCCTCCAACAGATCCTGATAGGACTTCTCGGCAAGCTCCTTGATGTGGTTGCGCACCGAGAGTATAAGCCTGCCGAGTGCTTCGTCGCGTGCCTCGGGGCTCTCGGCCTCGACCATATCGACGTGGGCGGTGAGCGACACCTTCGAGTCGATAACTATGCGCTTGCCCTCGGGGAGGTTGAGGATTACATCGGGACGCAGATTCTTGCCCTCCTCGTTCTTGATATTCTCCTGCACCGAGTAGTGTATGCCGCGTTTGAGGTTGCTGCGCTCCAAGATGGTTTGGAGTATCATCTCCCCGAAGTCGCCCTGCACCTTGGAGTTACCCCTCAGTGCGGTGGTCAGGTTGTTGGTCTGCTCGGTGATTGTGCGGTTGAGTTCCATCAGTTGTTTGAGCTCTTGGCGGAGTGAACCGCGCTCGGTGTTCTCCGAGGCGTAAATCTTCTCCACCCTCTCGCGGAACTCTACTATGTTGTCCTTGAATGGTTTAAGCAGTACGTCCATCGACTCGCGGTTGGTCTCCTTAAATCGCTTGGAGTTCTCCTCCATCATCTC
>JAFXAY010000049.1 GCA_017521965.1 Tidjanibacter sp.
CGGCGGGGGATGTGTCCCGCTGCTTCGCCGCGGGTGAGGTGGGGATTGTAGCGGTAGTGGGTTTTGGAGGTTGCGGGCACGACCGTTTTCTGAAATCTATTGGGCCTATCGGGCTTATCGGGCTTATTGGGCTTATAATAGTGAGCTTAGGGAATTTAGTGAGTTTAAAGAGTTTAGTGAATTTAGGGAAAATCTATTTTTAAAAAATCCCTAACGCTCTCTAACACTCCCTAAACTCCCTAGCACTCCCTAATAACAAAACTAAGAGCCGAGCATAGCGCAGAATTTCACTCTTACCTATAAATAAAAAAGAAGAAATCTAAGAGATGAAATTCAAGGCTTGCGAAGACAAGGCAAGCGGAGTTTACTTGGCGTAAATGAGCATTGCCGAGCCGAGCTCAACGCAGAAGTTCGCTCTTAGATTTGTTCTTATATTTGCTCTTCCAAGGTAATGCGTATATTCTCAACAACCCTCTGCAAGGCAGGCTCGCCGCTCTGCTCGGCTGCACGACACGCAACCTCAACAGCCTCGGGCGCAAACCATTGTGCCTTACGGGCGTATGCCAGCAGGGTCATATAGCGGTCGAGGAGGCGCACGCTTTCAGCAAGGCGCGACACAACAGCAGTCAGCGCATCGGCAGAGCGCGAGAGCGACCAAATATAGTTCTCGGCAAGTTCGAAGGTATCGACACCCTCGGCCCACCCCATACCAGCAAGAAGTTCGGGGGTGGCCATAAAAAGTGCTGCCAGGCGCAACTCCCTCACACCGCTCTGCCACGCCACAGCAGCCAGCTCATCGTCGCCCGCATAGCGTTTGGCAACTGTGCGGATAGTGGGTATGCTCACCCCAAAGTTGAGTGAGTAGTCAATGCCGCCATCGTGCATAGAGCCCGCCACTGCACCGTTCATCTCGCGGCGCAGTGTGAGCAATAGTTCATTTTTACGTTCAACAAGTTCGGCAGGTAGGTGCATTACTTAACCATCTGAGCAGTAACACCCAACTGATAGATAGGCACAGTGCGCTCGGCAAGTACCGTACGACCCGACATCACGCGGCAGTCAACCAACTCGGCCACCTTCACGGTGCGGGTCTGAGGAGCCTCGGCGCGACGATTATCGACTGCGGGCAGAGGGGGCACAACATCCTGAGCTACACCCTGCGGGCGGAAATCGACAACCACAGGCGAAGCACTCAGGTCGCTGCTATCGACCAGACCTACGCTCTCCGAGAAGCGGCAGACAACGTGTGTAGCCTCGCCCTCGGCGGGGATGAAGGTGTAGCGACGCCACTCGCGGGTGGTATATTGTTTGCCGAAGAAGAGCGAGAGATACTCGTTCTCGATATGGTCAATCTCCTCCAACGCAGCCTCCAAGCCTGCGCCAAAGACATTTTCACCTGCGCGCGCAGTAATCAGCTCCAAGCGTGCCTGACGCAGCGAGAAGATAGCGGCGGCAGTCTCGGCAGCCATCTCCTCGTCGCTCTTCAACTGGGTCGAGGTACGGTCGGGCAGTACAGCCACAAAACCCTCAGCCGAGTGGAGATGGTCGGAGTAGGCAGCAGTCGCGGCAGGGAGTGCGGGCATCACATCGGGGGTCTGCTCGTCGGAGTAGTAGAGTGCTGCGCTCTCCAAGCGCCAAGTGCTCTTCTCCGAGAGGGGAGCCACCACGCCAAAGTAGCGCTGCGCATAGCGGGCGTATGGGCCGGGAACGGTCACATCGCGCACCACGCAGAGGTCAACAGTCAGAGTGGTTGTGGGGTTGTAGTAAGTAACCTTATCGCCCTCGGAAACAAGGCCAACGGGCGAAATTTTGATATTCTGTGCAGAGGCTGCCAACGATACAAAGGCCACTGCCACAACGAGTAATACTTTTTTACACATATCTTTTTCGGTATTGATTATTCAACTTTTCTGGGCTACAAAGTTCCCAAATTTAGCACTTATTTTTAAAAGTTTAAATAAAAATCTCCAACAAGCGCTTTATACTCCTCGGTCGGCGCACCTTGATGCATCATCACAAGCTGGCTCTGCTGCTCACTATCGCCCACCTTGCCAAACTCCATCAGCACCCTCTTAGGCTGCTTTGCCGACGAGGTGCGCACCCTGCAACACCTCAACACGTGCAGTCCCACACCGATAGCCGCCATACGCATCGGGCGCTCACTATCGGCAGGCAACACCACCGCCAGACGACCCCTCGGCGAGAGCATACGCACAGCAGCCGAGGCCAACGCCCCGAGCGACAAGGTGTCGGAGTGGCGCGCCAAATTGCGTGCCGCATCGGGCGAGTGGAGCGAAGCAGAGAAGTAGGGAGGATTGGAGACAATGAGGTCGAAAGTGCCGCTCGGCGAGTAGTCGCGCACATCGGCACACACCACCTCCACGCGCTCCGACCATCGAGAGGCCGCCACATTTGCCGCCGCCTGCTCTGCCGCTTGTGGCTCAATCTCCACCGCCACAATCCGACTCTCGGCGCTCCTCTGCGCCACCATCAGGGCCAGCAGACCCGTACCCGTACCAATATCGAGCACCGCCCCACCCTCGTCGGGCAGAGCGACCCAAGCACCCAGCAAGACACCATCGGTGCCGACCTTCATAGCCGCCCCCGATTGCTCTACACTAAACTGCTTGAAGTCAAATCGTTCCATACACTATTCGATAGTCGCCCCACGGAAGACACCCGCGCCAAAGAGAGCAAAATCGTACTTAACGGGGTCGGCAGGGTCAAAACTACGCAGCGCCTCTGTCACCTCCTCCACCGCACGCCAATCGTTTTGTTTACGGTCGAGCAGCCCAAGGCTACGCGCAACATTGCCACTATGCAGGTCGAGCGGGAGGTACAACGCCGAGGCGGGAATACGTTCCCAAAGGCCAAAATCGACACCTCGGTTATCGTTGCGGACCATCCAACGGAAATACATATTTAGTCGTTTGCACGAGGCACCCTTAGCGATAGATGAGAGGTGTTTTTCGGTGCGGTATTCGTGGTCGGGCACAAAGAACTCACTGCGCAACGCGGCCAACACCGAGCGCATATCGCCCGTACGCAAATAACTCTCCTCCACAAAGTTACCCACCCCACCCGCTACATCGTAGAGGTGGCGGAGCGAGAGGATAAAGGTGCGGAAGTCGGTACCGTTGAAGGTGCGGTGGACAAACCTCTCGACACGTGCCAAATCCTCGGTCGAGGCCTCGCGCACAAACCTCTCGGGTTGCCACTCCATCAACTCCATCATACGACGGGCACTCTTCAAAATCGCCTTGCGATTGCCCCAAGCGATGGTGGCAGTCAGAAAGCCACTAACCTCCCTATCGCCACGCTCGGCGAAGAGGTGGGGTATGGAGATAGGGTCGCTCTCGATAAACTCGGGGCGATTGTAGCGGTCGTGCAACTCTTCGAGCAACTCGCTCAGTTCCTCTCTATTCATACTCTATTACAATCATTTAGATTACTCCTCGCCCACCAAACGACCATCCACCAAGCGCAGAGTGCGGTCGGTCGATGAGGCCAACTCCTCGTCGTGGGTGACGATAACCACAGTCTGACCCGTGCGGTCGCGCAGGTCGAAGAAGAGGCGGTGCAACTCGCGACGGTTGTGGGTGTCGAGGTTGCCAGAAGGCTCATCGGCAAGCAGCACAGCAGGGCCATTTATCAGCGCACGCGCCACCGCCACACGCTGCTGCTCACCGCCCGACATCTGGGCAGGTTTGTGCATCGCACGGTCCGAAAGGTCGAGTTGTCGGAGCAACTCAACAGCCTGAGCCTCAACCTCCTCTTTATCGCTGCCACCGATAAAGCCGGGTATGCAGACATTTTCCAGAGCGGTGAACTCGGGCAACAGGTTGTGTGCCTGAAAGACAAAGCCGATACGACGATTGCGGAAGGTGGAGAGCTCGTTATCGTTCAACTTCTCGGTCGCCACTCCATCAATCAGCACCTCGCCCTGATCGGCACGCGAGAGCGTTCCCATAATCTGCAATAGGGTGGTCTTGCCCGCACCACTCGCACCGACAATACTCACCACACTGCCACGCTCAATCTCGAAACTGACTCCTCGCAGCACCTCCAACGAGCCGAAACTCTTGTGTAAGTCTTTTACAACTATCATCTGTTCAACGCTTTATATCGTTCAAAAATTTTGTACAACTGTTTTGTGGGGGCCACGTCGTGTGTGCGCAAAATCGTAGCACCACCCATCAGCGCCTGCCACCCGAGTGCAAGGCTGCACGCCATAGCCTCTTCGGCAGTAATCTCTGCACTCTGCCACACAAGTCGCTTGCGCGACAACCCCACCAACAGCGGCAGACCAAATCGGGCAAACTCGCCCAGCCCGCCCAACAATCGGAAGTCGTTCTCCACGCCTCCCGAGAAACCTATCCCCACGTCGAGGATTACACGTTCCACGCCTCGCCTATGCAACTCTCTGAGCCTCTGCTCAAAGAAGCGGCAGACACGAGCCACAATCTGTTCGTCATCGTCGGTCACCGACGCACCACGCTCGGCCGCTACCGAGTGGGTGAGAACGTATGTAGCACCATAACCGCCCACAACATCGAACATCGCCTCCGAGCCACCCGATACATCGTTGATAATCAACCCTCTTCGCAACTCTAACGCTCGCTGCGCCACCCGACTACGGTAAGTATCGAGAGAGATTTGGCTGTCGCAATCGGTGAGGCTATACAACGCACTCTCCACCCTGCGCCACTCCTCTTCTGCGCTAACAGGCTCGCTATTCGGGCGAGTCGAGCAACACCCCACATCGATAATATCTGCACCCTCGGCAACCATCTGAGCCACACGCTCGGTGACCTTGTCGGGGCTCACACGACTCTCGGCAAAGAAGGAGTCCTCGGTGACATTTACAATGCCCATTATTGCTCTTTGGCTCGGGTTCATAACTCTACATTTTCAGTTCCTCTATCAGCCTAAGCACCTGCGCCCACAGCAGGCTCTGCTCGTCATTGACCACCACATAGTCGGCACGCTCAGCCACCTCGCTCTGGGGCATCTGCGATGCAATACGTGCACGCACCTGCTCTTCGCTCGCTCTGTCGCGTTGCGCCGCACGCGCCACCCTCAACTCGTCGGGGGCAACCACCGCCACGCACCTATCGACAAACTTGTCGAAACCACTGCTGAACAGTATGGCACTCTCCAAGCCAACAATCTCAGCCCCCTCGGCCTCACGCTCCGCCGCCCACGACAAGAAGTCCTCAGCCACTGCGGGGTGGACAATAGCATCGAGAGCCGCAAGTGCCTCGCGGTCGGAGAAGACACGCTCAGCCAACACTTTGCGTTGCAGACCGCCCTCGCCGAAAATATCGTTGCCAAAGCGCTCCTGCAACCTCTCGCGGAGCAGCAGTGAGTTGTTCATCAGCCACTTAGCGCGGCTGTCGCTATCATAGATGGGGACATCGAGCATAGCCAGCAGGCAGCAGACGACACTCTTGCCGCTACCGATACCTCCCGTTATGCCCAATCGTATCATCGCCATTAACGCTTACCGTCCAACCTTAGTTCAGGGGGTGTGCCGATAGAGATTATACGCAAATCGGAGTGGTTGACCGAGATAAAATTCTGCAACGAGCCCGCCTCGATGGAGTAGTAGCCATCTTTGCCCTCCACGGGGAGCAACACCACCTTCGAGGTGTCGAGCGAGATGGCACGACGCGCAAACCAACGGTGGCCCACAATCTGACGACCCGTACCCTCGGCCATACACATCACACGATACTTCTCGCCCTCAAAACGCAGGGTAACAGGCACTTCGGCAGTGTAGGTGTAGTCGAGTTTCGAGAGATACCACATCAGCAGCGACAGCCCCAACATCACCAAAAAGGCAGGCGATAGGCGCGCTCCAAACACCTTGTTCCAAAATTCTTTTATCTTAGTCATCAGAGTAAAAACATTTTTAATTAGGGGGAGCATCCTCCCTATCCGACAAAGTTACATCTTTTTCCGTAACATCACCCCCTCACCGACAAAAAAAATGAGAGGATAGCGAGCTATCCTCTCATCATATCTACTTTGTCGTGCAGGACTAGTTGTTCTTCTCAGCTGCGTACTTATCATTAATACCTTTGAGAATCTCGGCGGTGATATCCAGCTCAGCATTTGCATCGAGGATAGGACCGGTAATCGAGGTGGTCAGAATCATATCGTAACCTGCGGTCTTGTTGTACTCCTTGATGTAGTCGCTGATACCGTAGAAGATCTGGTTCTGCATCACTGCCTCCTCCTCGGAGAGCTGCTGCATAGCCTGGTCGCGCTGTGCGATGAAGTCGTTCTGCTGTTTGGTGAGCTTCTCCTCCAACTCGGCAGCCTGCGAACGGGTTACCAGACCCTTGGTGATCTTCTCCTCGTAGTCGGCGATACCGCGCTCCAACGAGCGGCTCTTCGACGAAAGGTCGCTATCGAGTTTCTGAGCCTTCTGCTCGAAAGCGGCCTGCAAGTCGATTGCGAGGTTGTAGCCCGAAACGAGCGAATCGATGTTTACATAGGCAATACGTCCGGTCAGTGTCGAAGCCTCAGCGGGTGCTGCCGACTCGGCTACGGGCTGAGCGCCCTGATTACAAGCGGTCAGCGCAAAGAGCATCGCTACGACCGAAAAGATGATTTTCTTCATTTTCTTCTATTAATTTGTTATTTAATTATTATATGTAATCAAATTGTTGTTTTCGGTAAAACTTTGCAAAGATATATATTTTTTCTTTCACCAACACCCACAAACCAAAAAAGTTTTAACAACCACGACAAAGTGAGAGAAACATCCTGAAAAATTGCTACTTTTGTCTATTCAAACTAAGCAATAGAGAAACAATGTACGAATTTATCGAGGGAATAATCGAAGAGTTGGCACCCACACAGGTGGTTATCGGCACCGCCTCGGGCGTGGGCTACCTGATGAACATATCGTTGCAGACCTACACCGCCATCGAAAAGGCATCGCGCACAAGGCTCTACACCCACTTTATCGTCAAGGAGGATTCGCAGACCCTCTTCGGCTTTGCCGACAAGAGCGAGCGAGAGGTCTTCCGCCGACTGATAAGCGTATCGGGCGTGGGCGGCAACACCGCGCGCACCATACTCTCCACCTATTCGCCTCAGGAGCTGAGCAATATAATCTCCACCGAGAACGCCACACTGCTCAAAAACGTGAAGGGTTTGGGACTGAAAACAGCACAGAAGATTATCGTCGAGCTGAAAGACAAGATGTTCGGCGTGGGCGTCGAGGAGATAGCCACCGCAATCCCCGGCCGCACTACCCACTCGAAAATCTTCGAGGAGGCCACCGCCGCACTCACAATGCTCGGCTACACCAAAGCACAAGCCGAAAAGGCAGTCACCGCCTCGCTGAAAGATAACCCCGCCGCCACGGTAGAAGAGGCGGTGAGGATGTCGTTGAAAACGATGAAGTAGTTAACCATAGCCGGTAACCGTTACCCATAACCGCTAATAACCACCTCGACACCTGCCTGCTCCGCAGGCAATTGCAGGCCTGACCACCCGCTACAATAAAACCGTGGCCGAGTTTAAACTCCTCTCGGGAGAGTATGAGTTCGACCTGAGATAAGGAGCTACAAATGATTTAGAGAGAGTAGGGAGTGTTAGAGAGTGTTAGGGAGTGTTAGGGAATAATAGGAGTAATGGGAAAATCTTTAAACTCCTTAAATTCACTAAGCTCCCTAAATTCTCTAAACTCACTA
>JAFXAY010000050.1 GCA_017521965.1 Tidjanibacter sp.
AAAAAGTCATATGGCTGAGGAAATTTTGGGCTTCGTGAAGCGAGGCTGCCCGCAGCATACTAAATCGTATGTGAGGAGCAGCCTCGCAAGGGAAGTGCAAAATTTACCAGCCAGATGATCTTTTTACAGCCATTTCTTGCGCTTAAATAGCCAATAAGTCCCTAACGATACAGTTACCATCAGGCCCAGCGCAAAGAGGTAGCCATACTTCCACTCCAACTCGGGCATAAACTTGAAGTTCATACCATAGAGGCTCGCAATCATAGTGGCAGGCATAAAGAACAGTGAGGCCACGGTGAAGATCTTAGTCACATTATTCTGCTCAATGCTAATCAGACCCAGCGCGGTGTCCTGCAAGTAGTCCAGACGCTCGAAGCTGAAATCGGCGTGCGAGATAAGCGAGTTCACGTCCTTAATCATCAGCTGCAAGCGGGGATAGATATCGTTCGGGAAGCGCTCACTCCTCTGTATGCCCGACAACACGCGCTGGCGGTCGAAGATGTTCTCCCTAATCAACATCGTGTTCTCCTGCAACTGGTTGATGCGCTTGATGTCCTCCTTCTCCACCTGTCCGTCGACGGTGATATCCTTGCTCAGCGCGGCAATCTGGCGCGCCATAGCCTCCACCAAGTCGGCATCGGCATCGATGCGCACCTCCAAGATGGAGATGAGCAGGTGGTAGCCCGTAGGGTAGGCTCTGGCATTCATCTGCAAGCGTTTCGACGCCTCATTGAAGGTGCGCGACTCGGCATTGCGCACCGTAATCAGCACGCCCTCGCAGATGATAAACGAGATAGGCTCAACACTCATCCGGCCCTCGCCAACCACAAAGAAGTTGGAGTTCGAGAAGATAGCATTCTCAGTCTCCGAGTACTTAGAACTACTCTCAATCTCCTCGGCCTGCTGCTTGGTGAGCAGCGACACCTCCATAAAGTTCTCCACAGCCTTCTGCTCCTTAATAGTCGGCGAGAAGAGGTCAATCCAGAGAATATCGTCGTAGCCGAGATCATCAAAGAGCTTGATATCGGCATTACGAACAATTTTATTATACTGTTTGAGGTAAATTGTGATCATTGGTCAAAAGCATATTTTACGGTTTGTCAATCAGTTACTTCTCCGTAACTGCTCTTCAACCCGGGTTGGCGTGAGGAGCGAACTTCTGGCCCTTTTCCCAGAACTGCTCCAACGCCTTATGCTTTTGATGGTCAAACAAAAAGTCAAGTCGTTCAGTGAGGTACTCATACGCGAAGGGCTTATCCTCGTGGCCCTCCTCCACAATAGCCTCCCAGATGCGCTCCACGCCAAGCGTCAACGCCGACTCCAAGGCGTCCAGCACCTCGGGGTCAGTACCCGTGCGGGCAATCCACACAGCAAAGACCATCGGCTTGTCAGTCAGGCGTTTCCACTCGTCAGAGAGGTCAACGATATATTTAAACTTCGACTCGTTATCAAATACCTTATCGCCAATCAGCAGAAAGGCATCACCCTCCTGCGGCGCATCGACCAACGAATAGTCCGTAAGCTCACACCACTCGGGCTTGATACCCCACAGCTCCGCAGCCAAAATCTGCACCAGCAGCGCCGAAGTGCGCGAGTGACCATCCAGCCACACCCTGCGAACAGCCCCCAGAGGCGAGTTCGACATAAGCGTAACAGTGCGCACACCACCAGCACTACCCAAACAGTAGTCGGTGACTATCGTATAATCCGTAAGTGATTTAAGTGCTCCAATAGGCACCAAGGCAATATCGACATCACCCCGCCTGAAAGCCTCAGCACACGAGGCCGGGGGCGACAATAACAACTCAGCACACAGGTTATCCGCGTGCTTGATGCCATATACAAACGGCACGGTATTCAGATATGATACCGCAGCAATCTTTACCGGAATAACCATCGTCCATATTGTGCCGCTATTAGTTAACAATTGCGCCTTCTTAGGCAATATCAAACGCGAAGGTAACCATTTTTTTTGATAATCAACCCCCTATCACCAAAAAAAGTGCCTTTTTCGTGATTTTGTGGTTTTTATGAGTGATTTTATTTTGCCCGCTTTTTGTAAAAAGCGGGACCAAAAACTTTTGTACTATTAGTTTGCGTGTTTAGGAATAACTTGTAGTTATTACAAACAAAATAGAGATATAGAGTTTGTTCAAGTAAACTTGACAACTCCATATCTCTATTTCATTTGTACTCTCTTCGAGAGTATCCCCTAAACCCGAAAACAAAATTTGCACACAAAGAGTCTAATTGGTTTTCCCTAAACTCATTAAACTCCCTAAATTCCCTAACACTCCCTAACACTCCCTATTATATTTAAAGGTATAACAAAAACGACACCCTTCTGAGGTGTCGTTTTTGGTTATAGAGTGGAGTAGTACTACTCGTCTTTGTCGGTGTCGGCGTAGGCCTTCAAGAGTTTGTCCTGAACGTCCGAGGGAACCTGCTCATACGAAGCGAACTTCATAGTGTAGGTAGCGCGACCGTTGGTCAGCGAGCTTAGAGTGGTCGAGTAGCGATACAGCTCAGCCAGAGGCACGCGAGCGGTGAGGCGGTCAACACCATTCTCCGAGTTCATACCCTCGATCATAGCGCGGCGGTTCTGCAAGTCGCTCATCACATCACCCATCTTATCGCTCGGCACGAGTACCTCTACGCTATAAATAGGCTCCATAATCTTAGGACCTGCGGCCTTAAATGCCTCCTTGAAGGCGTTACGACCTGCGAGCTTGAACGAGATCTCATTCGAATCTACGGGGTGCATCTTACCATCGTAAACGATAACGCGGATATCGCGAGCATACGAACCGGTCAGAGGACCCTCGTCCATCTTCTCCATAATACCCTTCAAGATAGCGGGCATAAAGCGTGCATCGATAGCACCACCCACAATCGAGCTGTAATACTGCAACTTACCACCCCATTCGAGGTCGTACTCCTCTTTGTTCTTGATGTTCACAATCAGGTCGCGGCCACCCACCTTGTACTTGGTAGGCTCGGGCATACCCTCATAGTAAGGCTCGATAACGAGGTGCACCTCACCAAACTGACCTGCACCACCCGACTGTTTCTTGTGGCGGTAGTCGGCAGCAGCAACCTTAGTGATGGTCTCACGATAAGGAATTTTAGGTGCGAAGAACTCGATATCAATCTTATTGTAGTTGGTAATCTGGTACTTCAAGATGTTCAGGTGGTGCTCACCCTGACCCTGGATAATGGTCTGCTTCAACTCCTTCGAGTACTCAACCAAGATGGTGGGATCCTCATACTTAGCCTTGTTGAGCAGGTCGCCCAGCTTCTCCTCGTCGGACTGGTTGATAGCACGAACAGCGGCGCGGTAACGAGGCTCGGGGAATACGATGGGGCTAACCTGTATGTTCGAAGCAGCACCTGCGAGGGTGTCGTTGGTACGAGTACCTTTCAGCTTCACGGTGCAACCCAAGTCACCTGCTACCATCTCGCTAACCTTCACGCGGTTCTTACCAGCCACTGCGAAGAGCTGCGAAATCTTCTCCTTGTTACCGGTGCGGGGGTTGATAAGCTCCATACCCTCGGTAATCTTACCGGTCACTACACGGAAGTAGCTAACCTCACCCACGTGGCTCTCGATAGAGCTCTTGAATACGAAGAGCGAAGGAGCAGCAGCGGGATCAGCCTTCACGTCGTTACCCTCAACGTCGGTCATAGGAATAGCCTCGGCGGGGCTGGGTGCTACGTTGATGATGAACTCCATCAGACGCTTGGTACCGATATCCTTCTTGCCCGATACACAGAAGATGGGCATAAAGTCGCGGTTGGTGATACCTACGCGCATACCCTGACGAATCTCGTCGGGAGTAAGCTCGCCGGTCTCAAAGTATTTGTTCATCAGCTCCTCGTCGTTCTCGGCAGCAGCCTCCAACAACTCGTTGTGGAGCTCCATTGCGCGGTCCATCTCCGATGCGGGGATCTCCAACTCCTCACGAGTACCGTTCTCGTCTTTGAAACGGAACATCTTCATCAACAATACGTCGATGAAGGAGTCGAAAGCGGCACCTACATTAACGGGATACTGCACCAGCACGGGCTTAACGCGCGACTGGGTCTGAATGCTCTCGATGGTCTGCTCCCAATTAGCCTTGTCGTGGTCGAGCTGGTTGACAGCACCGATCAGAGGCTTCTTGGTGGCCATAGCGTAGCGGCTCTGAATCTCGCTACCTACGTCGAAACCGGTCTGAGCGTTGAACACCATCACTGCCACGTCGGCAACCTTGAACGACGAGAATACACCGCCGCAGAAGTCATCGCTACCGGGAGCATCGATGATGTTGAGCTTACGATTCATAAACTCGGTATAGAGGAGGGTGGGATAGATACTACGTTTGTAGATGTGCTCCAAGTCGGAGTTGTCGGAGAGAGTGTTGTCGTTCTCGATACTACCCCTGCGATCAATGACTTTTCCCTCATAAGCCAGTGCCTCGGCAAGGGTAGTTTTTCCCGAGCCGGCGCCACCAACAAGAACAATGTTCTTAATTTCAGATGTTTGATAAGTTTTCATAGTCTATTTATTTTTAGTAGTTATTTAGTTGTTCTGTTTTTCAGACCTATAAAGGTAGTTATTTTCAACCAATATCCAAATTTTTTTATGCAAAATGGTAAAACCTGACCCCGAAATCGTCAAAATCGCACCCCGTCAAGTCGTTGACAAGTTGGTGGCGAGTTTTTAGTTTTGTAAAATTGTGGTATATTTGCGCCATAATGGATCAACTCAGTGAGAAAATAGTAAGCCTCCGCACGCTGCTCGGCGCAGCAAAAAAGGCTGTGGTCGTGACACACACCAACCCCGATGGCGACGCCACTGGCTCGTCGTTGGCGTGGGCTCACGTCTTGGAACACTCGTTCAATCTGGACGTCACCTGCATCATTCCCAACCGCTACCCGGGCTTCCTCGCGTGGCAACCCCACATCGAGAAGGTGCTGATAGCCAAGGAGAAACCCGAAGAGGCCGCACAGCAGGTGAGCGAGGCCGACCTCATCTTCTGCCTCGACTTCAACCTCATCGACCGCTTGGAGAATCTGGCGGAAGCCATCAAGGCCAACACCACCGCCCGCAGGGTGCTCATCGACCACCACCTCAACCCACCCGCCGAGTTCGACCTGATGTTCTCCTACCCCGACCTCTGCTCCACCTCCTATGTGGTCTATCGCATCGTCGAGGAGCTCGTGGGCGTCGATGCCTTCGATACCGATGCCGCCAGCAACCTCTATGTGGGCATTATGACCGACACGGGTAACTTCTCGTTCAGCTTCCTCACCCCCGACCTCTTCCGCGCGGTGGCCGGACTTGTCGAGAAGGGTATCAATATCTCGCAGATAAATACCTCTGTATATAACACCTTCACCGAGGACCGCGTACGACTGCTCGGCCACTCGCTCTGCAATAAGATGACGATGGTCAACCACGGTAAGGCTGCCTATATCTCGCTCACCGAGAGGGAGATGCGCAAGTTCAACTTCCAGCTGGGCGACAGCGAGGGCTTTGTGAACTACCCGCTGACCATTGTGGGCGTTAAGATTTCGGCAATGTTCCTCGCTACCCGCAAGTTTATCCGCGTGTCGCTACGCTCACGCGGCGAGACGGATGTCAACATCTTCGCCAGAAAATACTTCGGCGGCGGCGGACACAAAAACGCCGCAGGCGGCAAATCCTTTGCCACTATGGCCCAAACCGTCGAATACTTCGAGAGAGTAGTGACGGAGTATTTGGCAGAGAATAAAGAGTAACGCCCAAAAAAAATAGAGAATAGGGAATTTAGGGAGTGTTAGGGAGTTTAGGGAGTTTAAAGAATTTAGGGAAAACCAATTAGACTATTGTGTAATAGTTTTGTTTTCGGGTTTAGGGGATACTCTCGAAGAGAGTACAAATGAAATAGAGATATGAGGTTGCCAAATTTATTTGAGCAAAACTCATATCTCTATTTTGTTTGTAGTTACTACAAAGTAACTCCTAAAACCGCAAACTAATAGTACAAAAGTTTTTTGGTGCCGCTTTTTTACAAAAAAGGGGCAAAAAAATCAAAACTTCAACAACTACTTAGCCACCCAGAGGTGTGTAATTTCGCCGAAGACGAATTTGTGCCAGTCCTTAGCGTCGTCGAATCCTTCTTGCACGAATGTTTGTCCCTCTTCGGTGTAGAAGTCGTTTTTGTCGATTGTGGTCACTGCGGAGAGTGTGCACTCGAAGATCACTGCTGCCTCTTTCCACGCGGGCAGTCCGTCGGGTGTGGCAACGGGTGTGAGTGTTGTCTGCTCCATCTTGTTGCTGTCGCGTCCCGAGGAGGTGCCGAAGGGCATTATTTCGGGCTTGTATGCTTCGGGGAAGTAGCAGAGGGTGTAGGTCTGTGTTTCGCGCATTTTGGTGAGTGTGTAGCGGTTTGCGCGGAGGAAACACCAACTTGCGGGCTTGTTGAAGAGGATGCCGTAGCCACCCCAACTTGCAATCATCGAGTTGTGTGCGGGTATAGTGCCGGCAGTTATGACGGTGTAGTCTTGGTTTACAAGTTTAAAAATGTTTTGGTCGAACTCGGCGGGTGCTACCTCGGTGAAGAGCTCGTCGAACGACTTGCCCGACACATCGACCTTTGCGGTAGGCTCAGCCTCTGCCTCGGCGGGCTTCTGCGCCCCACCACCACAGCTGCACATTGCCACCGCAGCACAGATTATAAAGAGTTTTTTCATAGGATTTTTAATAATTATAAAAAGTAAAACAAAAAAATTCGTATGATTAGGCTATTTTTAGGCGGAGGGGTCTGGGGAGCCGCGTAGCATACTCGATGTATGTAAGCGGTTTCCCAGGCCCCTCCAACGCCAAAATAGTCAATCAGACGGATTTTTTACTTAGCCGAGGAAGCCCAACAAAAGACCCGCAGCCACCGCCGAACCAATCACACCGGCCACGTTGGGACCCATAGCGTGCATCAGCAGGTAGTTGCTACGATCGTAGTGCAGACCGACCTCCTGCGAGATACGTGCAGCATCGGGCACAGCCGACACACCTGCATTACCGATGAGCGGGTTGATTTTGTTACCCTCTTTGAGGAAGAGGTTGAGGAACTTCACGAAGAGCACACCGGTGGTGGTTGCCACGATGAACGAGGCAGCACCCAGACCGAAGATCATAATCGACTTGGGGGTGAGGAAGGTGGTAGCCTGAGTCGAGGCACCCACGGTTACACCCAACAAGATGGTTACGATATCCATCAGCTGGTTCGATGCGGTGTTAGCCAGACGCTTGGTCACACCACTCTCCTTCAACAGGTTACCAAAGAAGAGCATACCCAACAGGGGCAGACCCGAAGGTACGAGGAAGCAGGTGAGCAAGAGACCGATGATGGGGAAGAGAATCTTCTCGCGCTGAGTCACCGCACGGGGAGGACGCATACGGATGGTGCGCTCCTTCTGGGTGGTGAGCAGCTTCATAATGGGGGGCTGAATCACCGGCACAAGTGCCATATAGGAGTATGCCGACACCGCGATAGCACCCATCAAGTCGGGAGCCAACTTCGACGAGAGGAAGATTGCGGTAGGACCGTCAGCACCACCGATGATACCGATAGCACCTGCCTCAGCGGCGGTAAAGCCGAGGGCGAGAGCAGCGATGTAAGCACCGAAGATACCGAACTGTGCAGCAGCACCGATGGTCATCAGCTTAGGATTGGAGAGCAGTGCCGAGAAGTCGGTCATTGCACCAATGCCCAAGAAGATCAGAGGAGGATATACACCCTGCACCACGCCGAAGTAGAGGTAGTTGAGAACCGAACCGTTCTCATAGATACCAATCTGCATACCGGGCGAGAAGGGGATGTTACCAATCAGGATACCGAAGCCGATAGGCACGAGCAGCATAGGCTCGAATTTCTTAGCAATTCCGAGGTAGAGGAACAACAAGCCGAAGCCGATCATAATGAGGTGACCGCTGGTGGCGTTGTGGATACCTGTAAAACTCCAGAACTGCTGGAGGTTTTCGACAATGAACGAGCCGAAACCACCTGAGAATAAGAAGTCAAACATAATTATTACTACTCGTTACGCTTACTCGATGGTTAACAGCAGGTCGCCCTCCAATACAGAGTCGCCCTTGCTCTTTGCAATACTCTTGATAACACCAGCCTTGGGAGCGTCGATGTTGTTCTCCATCTTCATAGCCTCCAAAACGAGCATAGTCTGACCCTCGCTTACGGTGTCGCCAACGTTGACCTTCATTTCGAGGATTACGCCGGGCAGCGGGCTCTTGACGGGCATACCACCACCTGCTGCGGCGGGAGCCGATACTGCTGCGGTAGGAGCAGCAATGGTGGGAGTTGCCTGATATGTTGCGGGAGCAACCTGTACGGGTTTCTTCACCTTGGGGGTGAGCTGCTCGCCAATCTCGACATTGTAGTCGGTACCGTTTACATTAACAGCGGCCTTGCCACCCTCAACGGTGTCGATGGTAACTTTGTACTCGTTACCGTTAATTTTGAAATTATACTCTTTCATCTCTTTTTTACGCGATTATTTATTTCTTATTAGGTAATGCGGTCAGGCCGTGAATCTTCGAGCTCCAAGGCGAGTAACGACGACCTACGTGCTGGATGGTGATAACCATATCCTCTCTGTCGTGCAAGTCACGACGGTAGAAGTCGAGTGCAGTTGCGATAGCGGCAACCACCTCCTCGTTCTCCATAGTCGCCTTCTTGGCAGCAGGAGCGGCAGCGGTAGCAGCGGCAGCTTTCTTCTCCTTGCCGAAGTCGTTGTTCATCACATAGGTGAAAATCTTCAAGACAAAGAAGATGAGAAGCAGTGCGGAGAACACAACGCTCATCGCGGTCAGGGTCATCACGATACCCGATTTGTCACGCTGACGGAACACCTCGTGACGAGGAGTGGTAATCGAGTTCTCGTTCGACGCATTGGGAGTGGTGCTGCTCAGCACACCGATAACGGTATCGCCCTCGGCGTTGGTCGAGCGACCATAGGATACGTCGGGAGTGCGAGCCTCGGCGGTGATGACCATCTCGTCGATAACGTCACGACCATTTGCATTGTAGAAAATAATCTTCTCGGCATTGTCGAGAGTGAAGCTGGTGTGGAAAGCACCCTTGGTGTCGGTACCTTCGCAGAAGAATACAACATAGCTCAGCGGCGAGAGTTTCATACGATTGTCGCGCGAGGGGATATAGTATTTCACCTCCGAACCATCTTTGAGTACTACACCGAGGTAGCAGCCGCCGATGTTGACATTCTCGTAACCGGTGTTCATCAACTCAATCCACGACTCGTGGTTACCGTAGTCGTCAACGTAGTTGTTCTGGTTTACAACGAGAATCTCATTGATCTTTACATTGTTGATGCCCTGTGCGGAGAGGGTGTTAGCCCCCACCAACATCGCAATCCCCAATGCTATAATGTTAAGAAATTTTTTCATAGACTACAAAGGAATGTTGCTGTGCTTCTTTGCAGGGTTAGTCAAACGTTTGGTAGCCAACGACTGGAGAGCGCGGATTACGCGGAAACGGGTATTGCGCGGCTCGATAACATCGTCGATATAGCCATACTTGGCAGCGTTGTAGGGGTTCGAGAACTTGTCGTTGTACTCTTTCTCCTTCTCGGCAATCAGCTTAGCCTTAGCCTCCTCGCTCTCGCAAGCAGCAATCTCCTTGGCAGCCAATACCTCAACAGCACCACTTGCACCCATCACTGCAATCTCTGCCGAAGGCCAAGCGTAGTTGATATCGCCACGGATGTGCTTCGACGACATCACGATGTATGCACCACCGTATGCCTTACGCAGGGTAACGGTAACCTTAGGTACAGTAGCCTCGCAGTAAGCGAAGAGCAACTTAGCACCGTGGTTGATAACGCCACCATACTCCTGACCGGTACCGGGCAAGAAGCCGGGAACGTCAACCAGAGTTACGATAGGAATGTTGAACGCGTCGCAGAAACGAACAAAGCGAGCAGCCTTGCACGAAGCCTTGATATCCAACACACCTGCCATAAACTTAGGCTGGTTAGCGATGATACCAACACTCTGACCGTTGAAACGAGCAAAGCAGGTGATGATGTTGCGAGCGTAAGCCTCGTGAACCTCCAAGAAGTCACCGTTATCAACGATAGCGCGGATAACGTCGTACATATCGTAAGCCTTGTTGGGGTTGTCGGGGATAATCTCGTTGAGCGAATCCTCCAAGCGGTCGATCGAGTCGGTACAAACAGCCAGAGGAGCATCCTCCATATTGTTCTGGGGCAGGTAGGAAACGAGCTTGCGGATCAGTGCGATACCCTCCTCCTCGGTGTCAACTGCAAAGTGAGCAACACCACTCTTCGACGAGTGTACCGATGCACCACCGAGCTGCTCCTGAGTTACAACCTCGCCGGTAACGGTCTTAACAACCTTCGGGCCGGTAAGGAACATATAGCTGGTGTCACGCTTCATCAGGGTGAAGTCGGTCAGTGCGGGCGAGTAAACAGCGCCACCTGCGCAAGGACCAAAGATAGCCGAAATCTGGGGAACAACACCCGAAGCCATCACGTTGCGCTGGAAAATCTCAGCGTAACCTGCCAGAGCGTTCACACCCTCCTGGATACGAGCACCACCCGAGTCGTTCAGACCGATAACGGGGGCACCGTTGCGCATTGCCATATCCATCACCTTGCAGATCTTCTCCGACATAGTGAGCGAGAGCGAACCTGCGGTCACGGTGAAGTCCTGAGCAAAGACGTAAACCAGACGACCGTCAATCGAACCATAACCTGTTACAACGCCATCACCGAGGGTGTGGCTCTTATCCATACCGAAGTCGGTGCAACGGTGAGTTACGAACATATCGAACTCCTCGAAGCTACCCTCGTCGAGCAGCATAGCGATACGCTCACGAGCGGTATATTTACCTTTTGCGTGCTGAGCGTCGATACGTTTCTGACCGCCACCCAGTCTGGCCTCCTCGCGGAGGTTAATCAATTCCTTGACTTTTTCTTGAATATTACTCATAATCAATCAGATATAATTATTTGTTTTTGTCTTCGCAAAGTTCGGTCAGCACACCCTTGGTCGATTTGGGGTGCAAGAAAGCGATAGTCAGACCCTCAGCACCTGCGCGGGGAGTCTGGTCGATGAGGCGAACGCCCTTCTCAGAAGCCTCTGCAAGCGACTCCTCGATGCCATTTACAGCAAATGCAACGTGGTGTACACCCTCGCCACGGTTCTCGATGAACTTAGCGATAGTGCTCTCAGGGCAAGTGGGCTCCAAGAGTTCGATTTTGGTCTGACCTACTTTGAAGAAAGCGGTCTTAACTTTCTGGTCTGCTACCTCCTCGATGTTGTAACATTTGAGGCCCAGTACCTGCTCGTAGTAAGGAATAGCCTCTTCAAGGCTCTTTACTGCGATACCAAGATGTTCGATGTGCGAAATGTCCATAGTAAAAACTTTTTGGTATTTAGATTGTTAAATAGAATTTTTGTTGAAATCTTTAAAATTGCGCTAAAAACATCGCAAAGGTACTTTTTCTTTTTGAAACAGCCTAAGTTTTAGCCCTCTTTTTTGACCCTTTACACCTATTTTTATGGCATTTACCGCCCTTTACTGCCAAAGGAACGACTCGTCGCGGTAGTTGTAGAGTTGGTCGCGCAGTCGTGGGGTGAAGCCTGCCTCCGAAATTGCGGCACGTATTCCCTCGGCATTGAAGCGATTGTTTGCCCCTGCCGACGACACCACGTTTTCCTCAATCATTATCGAGCCCATATCGTTGGCACCACCTCGCAGAGCACGCTGAGCAACCTCCTTGCCCACCGTCAGCCACGAGGCTTGCAGGTTGTCTATATTGTTGAGCACCAAGCGACTGACTGCCACCAGACGCAGGTACTCGTCGGCGTCGAAGTGCGACACCACACCCTCCTCTTCGAGGCGTGTGCCGGTGCTGCAAAATATCCACGGGATAAAGGCGGTGAAGCCGCGCGAGGTGTCGGGCTTGTCGGCCTGAATGTCGCGCAGGAGCAATAGATGGTCGATGCGCTCCTCGATGGTTTCGATATGGCCATACATCATCGTTGCGGTCGAGGGGATACCCTGTCGGTGTGCCTCGCGCATCACCGCCGCCCACTCCTCCACCGAGGGCTTGGCGGGCGATATGGCCTTGCGCACGCGGGGCGACAAAATCTCGGCACCCGCACCCGGCAGGGTGTCGAGTCCCGCCTCGTGGAGTCGGCGCAGAGCCTCGGCTGTGGTGATACCGCTGATGCGGGCGATGTGTGACACCTCGGGAGCACCTAAGGCGTTGAGCCTCAGCCACGGATAGCGCTCTTTGAGCGAGCGGAAAAGTTCCTCGTAGTAGTCGATATCGAGGTGGGGGTGGAGTCCGCCTTGCAGTAGTAGTTGGTCGCCACCGAGGGCGCGCGTTTCGTCGATTTTGGTGTAGTACTCGTCGAGCGAGGTGATGTATGACTTGTCGCGCTCGGAGAGTCGGCAGTGGAAGTTGCAGAACTTACACCCCGAGATGCAGACGTTGGTGATGTTCACATTGCGGTCAATCTGCCAGGTAACCACCTCAGGGTCTGCCACTTTCTGCCGGCGCAGGCGGTCGGCAGCCTCCATCAATAGGTCGAGTGGTGCATCGTACCAGAGTGCCAATGCCTCCTCTTTGGAGAGCCTTTCGCCACCGAAACTCCTCTCTACAATCGCGCTAAACTTTGCCTTGTCCATAGTCAAAAATGATTTAATCCTACAAAGTTAGCGATTTAAACGAAAAAAATATGGCGGCTCTCGCGAGCAACCATATTTCCAACACAAAAAAATCACAAAGCAAGGTTTCATCACTCGGGATTTGGCTTTGGGTTAAAAGGCCAAACACCCACTAATACCAACAATTTACCATTATGAAATTTGTTTACACATTATTAAGTTATGAAAAAATTTTTGTTCAATTTAGGCTGTTTGCTTGGCGATAATTTTTACAAATATCTCGTCAGCAGCATCAACCACCACCCGACTGCCGGCGGCAATCCTACCCTCGACAATCATCTGAGCAACAGCGGTTTCCACTCTCTCAGAAATCACCCTGCGGAGCGCACGCGCACCATAGCGGGAGTTGTAGCCCTCGGTGGCGAGCATGTGGCGGGCACTACCCGTAACCTCGCACTCCACGCCCAACTCGGCAAGGCGGGCAAACAACTTCTCCAACTCCAAATCGACAATCTGCGCCACCTCCTTAGCACCCAGCCTATCGAAGCAGACCACATCGTCGAGGCGATTGATAAACTCAGGCGAAAAGTGCTCCTCGACAGCACGTCGATAGTGGCTTTGGAGCAACCCCTGTTCGCGCTCCTCAGAGTCAGCGCGGCGGTAGCCGATAGGTCGGCGCGGCTCGTCGGCAGAGTGGCTGCCGAGATTGGAGGTCATAATAATCACCGTGTTACGAAAATCGACCCTGCGCCCCACTCCATCGGTGAGGTGTCCCTCGTCGAAGAGTTGCAACATCAGGTTGCACACCTCGGGGTGGGCCTTCTCAATCTCATCGAGCAAGACCACCGAGTAGGGGTGACGACGTACCGCCTCCGTAAGACGACCACCCTCGCCATAGCCCACATACCCCGGGGGTGAGCCAATCATTCGGCTCATATTGTGACGCTCGGCATACTCGCTCATATCAAATCGAAGCAGAGCATCAGAGCGGCCAAAGAGCGCTTCGGCCAACTCCTTAGCCAGCAGTGTTTTACCTACACCCGTCGGGCCAACAAAGAGGAACACCCCCGACGGTCGGCCACCATCGGCCAACCCCGCACGCGAGCGCACCACAGCACGCGCCAATTGTTCGACAGCCCTCGGCTGCCCAACAACACGCTCGGCAAGTCGTGCGGCAAGCCCCGCAAGTCGCTCACGCTCTCTCTGCGAGAGGCTCTCGGCAGGTATCCCCGTGGCACGCGCCACCACTTGGCGCACCTCCTCCTCGCCCACCTCGACGGTGGAAGTCAGGGCGACCATAGCACCCGCCTCGTCGAGGAGGTCTATCGCCTTGTCGGGGAGGTGGCGCTCGGTGATGTAGCGCTCAGCAAGCCGCACACACGCCTCCAACGCCTCGTCGGTGTAGCGCACAGCGTGGTGCTCCTCATAGCGGGGGCGGAGGTTGCGGAGTATATCGAGGGTGTCGGCAGGCGAGGTCGGCTCGACAATCACTCGCTGAAAGCGTCGGTCGAGTGCCGCATCGCGCTCTATGTGTTGGCGGTACTCGTCGAGGGTGGTAGCCCCCACACACTGCACCACGCCACGCGCCAAGGCGGGCTTGATGATATTGGCCGCGTCGAGCGACCCCTGCGACGAGCCTGCACCCACGATGTTGTGGATTTCGTCTATAAAGAGGATAATATCTTGATTATCTGTAACATATTGTAGCAACTTACTCACCCGCTCCTCAAATTCGCCACGATACTTTGTGCCTGCCACCAGCAGTGACACATCGAGCGAAAAGACTCTCTTGCCGATGAGTGCCGAGGGGACATCGCCCGCCACAATCCGCAGCGCAAGTCCCTCAACAATAGCACTTTTACCCACGCCCGCCTCGCCGACAAGTATAGGGTTATTCTTGCGGCGGCGACCGAGCACCTGAATCACTCGCTCCACCTCGCGCGCACGACCCACCACAGGGTCGAGGTCGCCACGTCGGGCGGCGGCGGTGAGGTCGGTGCCGAACTGCTCCAACACCTCGTTGCTCTCGCGGCGCGTAGTGGTCGAGGTGATATGTATTGGTCGCATCTCGCCTTGCAGGGCGTGCATATCTGAGTAGTAGTCCTCGCCCGACGGTAGATTACGCACCGCCTCCTCAACAGCCTCAATATCAAGTCCATAGTCCGACACTATACGCGCACTCAGCAGTGCTCGATTGCGCATCACATAGAGCAGCAGGTGGCCCGTATTGAGGCTCTCCTCCTTGCGCTGAGTGAGTGTCGTATGGCAAATATGGGTCATACCCTCGTAGAGTTTTTCGAGGGTAGAGGTGAGGTCCGCTTCGGTAGGATTTGCGGGGCGCGGATAGCGCATAAGGCTATTCTCCAATCGCACACGCAGCTGATACAGCTCCCACTCCTTCAACTCGCGACGCAAGAGGTGTGTAGCGTGGCACTGCTCGTTGAGCAACGTAGCCAGAAAGATGGCATCGACCACCTCGCCACCCTGAGCACGACGAAAGAGTTCTACCCCTCTGACAATGAGGGATTCGAGAGTGTTAGATTGTTTGATTTTCATTTTTTGTCCGTTTTGGTGTCGCTATCATAACGCCCACGGACAACGAATTATTTTACCTGCGCCACTCGGCAACTTCGAGGTTACGCACGTCTGTACCGTCGATTTCGAACCTCACAGCACTCCTAATGCGGTGAAAACCATAGAGGCCACACGCCCCGGGGTTAATGTTCAAAAGGTCGGATTTTTGGTCATAAAAAATTTTCAAGATATGTGAGTGACCGCAGACAAAAATATCGGGTTTCAGGTTACGAATCTTCTCCGCCACCCGACCAACATAGCGGCCACCCTGCATACCGATATGGGTGAGCAGCACCCTACGTCCCTCGCACTCGAAGCATTGAAACTCGGGGTAGGTGTAGCGCATAGAGTAGTCGTCGATATTGCCATAGACCGTCCTGAGAGGCTTGAAGGCGGCAATCTCCGCCGCCAACTCCACAGAGCCTATATCGCCCGCGTGCCATATCTCATCGACATCGGCAAGGAAGTTACGCACGTCGTCGGGGAAGGTGGCGTGGGTGTCGGAGATTATGCCGATTCGTTTCATTGCTTTTTCTTCTTGGTTGTTGTGCGCTTGGCTCTATTCTGTGCTGCCGAGGAGTTGCGCTCCCAGAAGTAGCCATCGGTGTAGCCTTGTATATTCTTATCCCCCACCGCCATCTCCAACCTGCGCAAAGCGGTGAGGCAGTACTCCTCGTCTATCTCCACCGAGCAGAAGCGTCTGCCCAACTTATTGGCAACCACCGCAGTAGTGCCACTACCACCAAATGGGTCGAAGACCAAGTCACCCTTGCGCGACGAGGCAAGCACAAGTTTTGCCATCAGCTTCTCGGGTTTCTGGGTGGGGTGCTCGGTGTTCTCCGCCATCGACCAATAGGGTACGGTGATGTCGTCCCAGAAGTTCGACGGACAGGTCTTGCGGTACTTAACCTCGCCCTCCTGCTCCCAATCGCGCGGGCCACTGCTATCGCGGTAGGGGGCTATCACACGCCTCTTCTGCTTCACCGCGTCGAGGTTGAAGGTGTAGTGGGCCGGGTCCTTGACCGCAAACCAGATATCCTCCATCGCATTTTTCCAATTTTGTGCCGCACCGCGCCCCTTCTCGCGCTGCCAGGTGATGCGGTTGAGTATGGTGAGGTTCTCGCGCAGCACCTCCTCAACAGCCGACGACGAGCCCCAATCACAACAGATATAGAGGCTACCCGTGGGCGATAGTTTCTGGCAGAGGGTAGGAATCCAACTACGCAGATAGCGGGCATACTCCTCACGCGAGCGAGCAGCAAAAGAGGTCTTGCCAAACTGTTTATCAAGATTATAGGGAGGGTCGGCGATAATCAGGTCACACACACCATCGGGCAGCAACCCCAAGACCTCAAAGAGGTCACCACAGATAATTTTGTTCGTCAACTCCTCGGCCGAGCAGGGAGTCTCGGGACGTAAAATTTGAGGTTTCAGACGCTCTCTGTCTGCCTCGGTGAGTCTGATTGTTTTGTTTCGAGGTGAAATAGTCTTCATATTTACATCTGCGGGAGTTCAAGACAAAAGTATTATTTTCCCGCGCTGATTGCAAATTTTTTTATACATTTGTCGTTAGTAAAACCCAAGAAGCGATGAATACGATGCGAAGTAATATCCCACTTGCCGAACGACTCCGACCACAACGATTGGAGGAGTACATAGGTCAGAGCCATCTGGTCGGCGAGCAGGGCGTGTTCCGTCGTTTCATAGAGAGCGGCAACGTACCCTCGTTCATACTCTGGGGCCCTCCCGGGGTGGGCAAGACAACACTCGCACGCCTCGTAGCCACCGCGCTCGACAGGCGTATGTTCACCCTATCGGCAGTAACATCGGGAGTGAAAGATGTGCGCGAAGTGATAGAGCAGGCACGCAAGGCGCACTTCTTCAACACACCCCCGCCCTTCCTCTTCATCGACGAGATACACCGCTTCAACAAGAGTCAACAAGACTCGCTGCTCGGAGCAGTGGAGCAGGGCATAGTGACCCTCATAGGCGCGACGACCGAAAACCCATCGTTCGAGGTCATCTCGCCACTCCTCTCGCGTTGTCAGGTCTATGTATTGAAGGCGATGACCGATGCCGAGTTACAGGAGTTGCTCGACAGAGCACTCACCGAGGATAACGAGCTGAAAGCCCGTAAGATAGTAGTAGAGCAGACAGGTGCACTATTCGGCTTCGCGGGTGGCGACGCACGTAAGTTGCTCAACATACTCGACATAATAACCGGTGCACACGAGGGCGACCTCACAATAACCGACAATCTGGTAACCGAGGCACTGCAACAAAACATCGCACTATACGACAAAAATGGCGAACAGCACTACGACGTCATCTCCGCATTTATAAAAAGCGTGCGCGGCAGCGACCCCAACGCCGCAATATACTACCTCGCACGAATGCTCGCCGGAGGCGAAGACCCCAAATTCATAGCACGACGACTCGTAATACTCGCAAGCGAAGACATAGGCCTCGCCAACCCCAACGGGCTGCTGCTAGCAAACGCCTGCTTCGACACCGTACACAAGATTGGTATGCCCGAAGCACGCATACCACTCGCCGAGGCGACAATATACCTCGCCACAAGCCCCAAAAGCAACTCGGCATATATGGCCATCAACGAAGCACTGCGCACAGTGGAACACGACACAAACAACCGACCCGTGCCACTACACCTGCGCAACGCACCTACAAAACTGATGAGCAAACTCGACTACGGAAAAGACTACAAATACGCACACGACTACGCCGGACACTTCACAAAACAGGAATTTATGCCCGAAGGACTCGAAGGACACACCTTCTACCACCCCGCCGATAACCCCAAAGAACAAGAACTCGGCAAACGCATAAACCTGCTCTGGGAAGGTAAATATGATAAGTAAAGGTTTTTTGTTTCTCCGCTTTTTGTAAAAAGCGGAACCAAAAACTTTTGTACTATTAGTTTGCGGGTTTAGGAGTTACTTTGCAGTAACTACGACAAAAAAGAGAGATATGTTCTGCTCAAATAAATTTGGCAGCCCCATATCTCTCTTTTTCATCGTACTCCCTTCGAGAGTATTCCCTAAACCCGAAAAACCCAATCATTACACAAAGAGTCTTATCAGTTATCCCATTACTCCCATAATTCTCATTATTCCCTAACACTCCCTACAAAAACAATGAGAGTGGTTCGATACCACTCTCATTTGTAATCAATTTTGAACTTTGAATTAAAAAAGTCATATAATCGAGGGAATTTTAGGCGGAGAGTTCTTGGCGGCTGCGCAGCATACTTGACGTATGTAAGCAGTCGCAAAGG
>JAFXAY010000051.1 GCA_017521965.1 Tidjanibacter sp.
GATGCTGAGTCTGTTCAGCAGTGGTATGTAAAGTACACCGGTAAGTATCAGAATGACCGTGTATTTGCAGGTGACTACAAGTTGGATTTTTCGAAGTTAAATGTTTACAATCAGGAGGGTGTTACCTTCTCGTTGAAGAACTGTAATAACGAAAAGTGAACTTTTAAGTTCGGGGGCAATAAAACTGCACGCCATAAAACAATTCACACAACAATCGCAATGATATTAAACCGAATGTGCGGTTTTTGATTTTCGTTTTTTGGTTAATTCTGGCGGTTGTTGTATCTCGCTTATTTGATTCCCTATGGAGTTTTATGCTACTGTTAGTAGTGAGTGGTGGGGTACCACAACCACTCCCGCAGCCGCAATTATGCAGGTAACCGAGACCGGTTGGGATGCTGAGTCTGTTCAGCAGTGGTATGTAAAGTACACTGGTAACTATCGCAACAACCTTGTATGGGCCGGTGAAATAGGGAGTGTTAGGGAATTTAGGGAGTGTTAGGGAGTTTAGGGAATTATGGGAGTAATGAGAATTATGAGAATAATGGGAAAACCAATTTGACTATTTTAGAATAACTTGGCTGCACTGAAATACTCTTTTCTGTAATAGTTGGTTTTTCGGGTGTAGCAACTATATTGATACTATTTGCTTCGTTCTTTTAATTTTCTTTGGGTTCTTTTCTTCCTTACTTCTCGTTACATAGCCCCCGCTATGCGCCTCGAAGCAAGAAAGAAAATAGCCTCAAAGAAATCTTAAAATAATTTTGCAAACAGCATCAACATAGTTGCTTAGGGGATACTCTCGAAGAGAGTACGATGAAAAATAGAGATATGGACTGTCAAATTCATTTGAACAGAACATATCTCTATTTTTTGTCGTAGTTACTGCAAAGTAACTCCTAAATCCGCAAACTAAATAGTACAGAAGTTTTTGGGGAGCCTTTTTACAAAAAGGCTCAAAAATAAACGAAGCATTTACAAAAAGCGACCTATAAACAAGCCTTATCGTTTATGTTCGAAGTACTTGCTTGGCAGCACGCCGAATTGTTTCTTGAACGACGATGCGAAGTGGCTGGGTGAGCTAAATCCGACCATATCGGCGATTACCGACATCTTGTACTTACCCTCGCGTATGAACTCTACCGAGCGGTTTAGTTTGTAGGTCTTGAAGAACTCGTTAGGTGTTTTGCCTGTGAGTGCTTTTATCTTGTAGTAGAACTTGGTGCGGCTTATGCCGAGCATTGCCGATATCTGGGTGACGTTGAGGTCGGCGTCGGAGAGCGACGACTCCATCACCTCGTATATCTTGTCCATCAATATCTTATCCTTGCCCACGAGCACGTTGCTGTTCATCGTGCGGGTCTCGGTGGCGAGGTTTACTACCTGCTGGTTGCGGTTGCGGTTTTCGAGCAGTGAGCGCATTTGTGCCATCAGCAGCTGTGGCTCGAAGGGCTTGACGATATAGGCGTCGGCACCTGCGTCGAGGCCGCGTATCTTGTCGTCCATAGTGCTCTTGGCGGTCAATAATATAATAGGTATATGGCAGATGCCGATGTTTTCGCGCACCATCTGGCAGAGCTTCACACCATCTATTTCGAGCATCACCACGTCGGATATGATGAGGTCGGGCAGCTCCTGCTCGATGAGCTTGTAGCCGCTGTTGGCGTCGAATGCCACCACCACGTTGTAGTAGGGGCCGAGTATCGATTGCAGGTAATAGACAATCTCGTAGTCGTCGTCGATGACGAGTACCTTGGGCGCAGACTCGGGCGAGGTGTTTGCCTCGGGGAGCGACGCCACATACTCGCTCATTGTCGATTTCTCGTCTATCGAGCTCTGCGGGCTCTCCAATGGCGTGCGCTCCAAGTCGGTGTAGGAGCGGCTGCTCATTGGGAGTATAAAGGTGAAGCGCGAACCGTTGTGGTTGTCCTCGTCGCCACGGTTGTCGGCCTTGATATGACCGTGGTGCAGCTCGACGAGCGAGCGGGTCAGGTAGAGGCCGATGCCCGAGCTGCCCTTCATACCGCTGCTTTCGAAACGGTCGAATATGGTTGTCAGACGGTCGTCGGGTATTCCGATACCTGTGTCGCGCACCTTGACACAGAGGTAGTTGTCGTCTATCATCTCTGCGGGCTGCTTGCCGAATAGGCGTGCTGCCTCCTCTCGGTCGATGCGTGCCACCTCTACGCTCACCTCACCGCTGGGCGGGGTGAATTTCAGGGCGTTGGAGAGGAGGTTGTACATCACCTTCTCCAACTTATCTTGGTCGAGCCACATCAGTTGTGGTTGCTCTACGCCGGTCACTGTGAGGTCTATGTGCTTCTGCATTGCGCTTGCCGAGAAGAGTTCTACAATCTCCTCCACCTGCTTTGCGGCATCGGCGGTCTGCACACTCAGACGCAGTGTGTCGTGCTCCAAGTGGTTGAAGTCGAGGAGCTGCCCTACGAGTTTGAGCATACGGTCGGCATTGCGACGCATTATGGCCAGCAGACGACCATTTTGGGTGTGGGGCGGCATCTCGTTGCCGAGCGTGGTGGCTGTACCCGATATGATGGTGAGCGGTGTGCGGAACTCGTGCGATATGTTGGCGAAGAAGTCCATATTGTGCATATTGACCCTTTCGAGCATCTCGCGCTCGCGACGCTCAATCTCGGCCACGTCGGCGGCGGTGCGGCTCTTCACGATAAGGGTAAAAATCAGCACAATTACACCGATGAGTATCAATATCCATATTACCGTTGCCACGGTGCTGGCGTACCACGGACGGAGGATACGGATTGTCATATCGAGAGTGTCGGTGTTGAAGTTACCGTAGGGACTTACCGCTTTGAGGTATATTTTGTTTTTGCCGTAGTCCAGACCGTAGAGCGGAATACCGCCACGATTGACGAGGGTTGTCCACCCCTCGGTTAGACCGGGGATATCGTACATATATTGCGCCAGGGCGGCATTCTCCTCGCCAAGTACCGACATATAGATTGTCATATCGTCGGGCTTGGTGGCCAATGTAACTTCCAAATCGTTGGCCATTGTGGAAACACCTGCCTTGACCAACTTGTTGTTTGAGGTGAGAAGTGCACCTAAGTTTGCCTCTACGGGCGAGGATTTGGTCTTGTCGAGCAACTCGATGTGGTTGTGGAGGTTGAAGGCGGCACGTCCGTCGGGCATAAGCACGAGTGAGGTGCTGTTGCCCACACCCGAATCGCTGAGTGTGAGCTGCTCGTAGGTCTGAGTGTCGCTCATATAGCGATAGATGGCGTCGTCGTCGAGCAGATAGATGGAGCCTTTGCGGTCGCAGATGATGGTGAGTATTCGGTGGTTGATGAATTGCTCCACCTTCTCGGTATTACCCGTCGAGGGGTTGTGGACGAATAGGCCAAGGTCGGTGGTACCAACCCAGATGTTACCCTCGGTGTCCTCCTCCATTGTCATAATGTACATCTGCTTGTCCACCTCGGAGAGCGAGATGATCTCCGGACGCATAGTGCGTGTGCTGACCCTGACAAGGCCGATATCGGTGAAGCCGA
Source organism: Tidjanibacter sp. (assembly GCA_017521965.1). Lineage (GTDB taxonomy): Bacteria > Bacteroidota > Bacteroidia > Bacteroidales > Rikenellaceae > Tidjanibacter. The sequence continues at coordinate 3,528 of JAFXAY010000051.1, forward strand.
ACACTACGTCGCCATTGCTAAGGGTCATCGCCTGTGAGGCGTAGATCTGGCTGAAATCGCTCGATAGTTCGATGGGCTGCATTGTGATATCTCGCACTCCCTGCTCGGGGCGCATACCGTAGTAGAGGGTCAGTCCTACGCCTGCCAACCACACGGTGCCATCGCCATCGACTGCGGCGTAGCTGATGGGGGAGTTGGACTCGGCGCGGTAACGACATTGGAAGGTGGGAACACCCTCCGAGTCAACTGTGAAGGAGTAGAGCGTGTTGCCGCGACGGAGGAATAGGCGACCGTCGGGAGCGAGTATCGGCGAGTAGGAGGCGTTGGCTGTGGGGGCGTAGGAGCCCAATACCTCGTTGATATCTATTGTACGCTCAGTGCTGTTCTTGGTGTTGTAAATCATCAGCTGACGACCCGAACACTTCCAGGCGATAGTACCATTGGAGACCATATTGGCACTCCAATCGCGCAACATAAATTGGGCCATACGTCGCTCGGTGGGGTCGGTGTTCTCCACGCCACGCGCCTTGCGGAAGCCATCGTTGGTGGCGAAGTAGATAGAACCGTCGTGAGCCTTGGTCACTCCGTTGATGGAGAATCTGTCCTCGGGCATCCAGTAGGGCAGGTTGTCGTCGTTGCCCGAGTAGAGGGTATTGGTGATGAAGTTGTAGCAGTAGTGGTTATCGTAAGTGATAATCATCATCTGATTGCTGCCCAGCGCCGAGATGTACATAATCTGGCGGGGGTTGATGGTTTCGAGGCGGCCCACATTGTCGGATAACTTGGCCGAGGCGAGGTCGAAGCGACGTATGCGGTCGCGGTTGACGAGGTAGAGGTTGCTCGCCCCGTCATAGATGGCGGTCGCTACATAGCCTCCCAGGTCGTATTTGCCCTGATAGTTGAAGTTGCTGTCGAATACCTCTATGGTGCTCTCGCCCATAATCCAAATCTGACCTGTGCGGTCGATGAATACCTTCGACGAGAGGCTGAAATCGATGCCGCTGTCGAGCGAGATTACACGCTTAAACTCCGAGCGGGTAGTGTCGAGCAGGAAGATACCGTTGCGTGTGAGGGCAAACAGACGACCTTGATTGTCTTCGAGCATACGGAGTGTGTAGCTGTTGTAGTCGTCGATGTTGTAGTGGTCAAATTTGTGTGTTGAGGAGTCGAGGCGATCGACACCCTTCTGAGTAGCGAGCCACACATCGCCGGTGTTGTCGATAAGTATATCGTTGATGGTGTTTGCCGAGAGCGAGGTGCTGTCGGCGGAACTTGTGTAGCGCAGGTAGTTTGTTCCGTCGTAGCAGAACAGACCGAAATCCGAAATCATATAGAGCATTCCGGACTCGTCTTCCAAAATTTTCTTTATCTGGATATTATCCACACCACTGACAATGTTTGCACCATTGTTCGGGGTACTCACCTTGTCGTCCATACAGGCGTTTAGGGAGAGTGCAGTGAGGGCAATAAGCGAGGTTGCAAGTAATCTCTTGAAGGAAAATTTGGTATGTATCATTGTCGAGTGAGTTTTATCTGTGTAAAAATCATTGAAAGGTAGATAAAAAAACCCTTACAACCTAAGGTTTTGTACTTCTGTTGTGGCTTTTGAACAATTATGCTCAAAATCCCGCTTCGCGAAAGATAAACGTGGGGGTGCACTGTTTGGTATGGGAGGGCTCGAATTGTTCGCGCGGAGAGTGCTGCGCGCGGTGGTGTGTGGTGTGCGTGGAGGTAGGAAAAGTGGGCTGAAAATGGCGTGGTTGGGCGCAGATTTCATTTGTTTTTATCTTTTTTTATAATAAAATGGTGAGGAATTGTGTTTTTTGGACAAATTTGATGATATTTGTATTGTTGCAACGGTAGTTGTCAAACTTTTGAGTTTACTTTGTATCGGTGCAAATTGGATACTTTTAACTAACCAACTTTCACTAACATTATCAATCGTATGAAGAAATTTTTCAGAAGCACCATTTCGATGGTTGCAGTTGCTATGATGGCAGTTGGCGCACTTACCTCGTGTGCCGAGAAGAATCCCGTGCTCACCATTGAGGGCGGACAAGTTCAGGGTGTAGTAGGCGAGAACCCCGACGTCTATGTCTATAAGGGTATTCCCTATGCAGCAGCACCCGTTGGCGACCTGCGTTGGCAGGCACCTCAGCCTGTGACCCCCTGGGAGGGCGTAAAGGTGGCCGACAAGTGGGGCAATGCCGCCTATCAGGCAGCTCACCGCGAGGGCGACTTCTATCAGAAAGAGTTCTTCTGGGAGGGCGATGCTCCTTACAGCGAGGACTGCCTCTACCTGAACGTATGGACTCCCAAGCCCGGTAAGACCAATGCCAAACTCCCCGTAACCCTCTGGATTCACGGTGGTGGTTACACCGCAGGTTGGGGTTTCGAGCCCGAGATGGACGGTGAGGAGTGGGCAAAGCACGGTGTGGTGCTTGTGACCTTCAACTATCGTCTTGGTGTATTCGGCTTCTTCACTCACCCCCTGCTCTCCGCAGAGAGCCCCAACGGTGTGTCGGGTAACTACGGTATGCTCGACCAGATTGCCGCTCTGAAATGGGTGAAGGAGAATATCGCACAGTTTGGTGGCGACCCCGATAACGTAACTATTATGGGTCAGAGCGCAGGTGCTATGAGCGTTCAGTCGCTACTTGCCTCCGACCTCTCGAAAAACCTTATCAGCAAGGCTATTATCCAGAGTGGTGGTGGCGTGAGCGACCGCGCAGTGCTGGGCGGTAGCGCACTTGCCGATGGCGAGGCTGCCGGCAAGAAGTTGATGGATTGGGCAGGCTACGACACCTTGGAGAAGATGCGCGCCGCATCGACCGAGGAGATTTATAACCTCTCGTCGCGCTATATGGCCGAGACCCGCGAGTGGCTGCGTGTTCCCTCGTCGCCCGTGGTTGATGGCTACGCTATGAAGGAGAACTTCTCGCAGGCAGTACTCGGCAACCGTGTACCCAATATACCTTATATGATAGGTGGCACACTCGACGATATGGGTGGTCTGGGCGCAGGTCCTGCTGTGGCACGCTTCTGCACCGAGCGCGAGAAGGTGGGCGGAACTGCCTACGCATATCAGTTTGCCCGTAAGCTCCCCGGCGACGACGCAGGTGCTTTCCACTCGTCGGAGTTGTGGTATATGTTCAAGTCGCTGCGCCTGAGCTGGCGTCCCTTCACCGAGGGTGACTACGAGCTGGCAGAGCGTATGATTACCGCTTGGACAAACTTTGCCAAGACAGGCAACCCCAATGGCAAGGGTGAAGAGGTGTGGACCCCCTTCACCGAGGCTAACCCCGAGTATATGGTATTCCGCCTCGACGAGAACGACAACGACGCTTCGTCGATGGAGGCTTTGTAAGGCATTAAGCATACACAAACAAATAACTTACACAATTCTCATTAACAACTAACCAAACATTATGAAAAAATTTGTTCTTTTTGTAATGGTTTGTGCAGCAGCAGTTGCTTGCTCGCAGCCCAAAACATTGCAGGACCGTCTGACGGTCAATGACAAGGAGATCAATGAGATTATTGCTCAGATGACTCTCGAGGAGAAAGTTGAGATGATGCACAGCAAGACGATTATGTCGTCGGAGGGTGTGCCTCGTCTTGGTATTCAGGACATCAAGTATGCCGATGGTCCTTTCGGCGTACGCGAGGAGGTTGCTGACGGTTTCCGTCCTAAGGGCTGGACTACCGACTCGGCTACTTACTTCCCCACCGGTTCGGCACTTGCTGCTACCTGGTCGCCCGAGTTGGCTTACGACTATGGTAACGGTATCGGTGTTGAGGCTCGTAAGCGTGGTAAGGATATCATGCTCGGCCCGGCTATCAACATTCAGCGTCTGCCCGTGGGTGGTCGTACCTATGAGTACCTCTCGGAGGATCCTATCTTGGCTGCTGCTCTGGCTACTGAGTACACCCTCGGTATGCAGGCTGCCGGTACTGCTGCTTGCTTGAAGCACTATGCACTGAACAACCAGGAGACCAACCGTGGTTCGGTTGACGTAATCGTTGACGAGCGTCCTATGCGCGAGATCTACCTCAAACCCTTCGAGGATGCAGTTGTAAAGGGTGGTGCTATGGCTATCATGCCCGCTTACAACAAGGTAAACGGTTACTACGGTTCGGAGAACTTCATCTTGAACAACGAGATTGCTCGTGGCGAGTGGGGTTTCAACGGTCTTATGGTATCTGACTGGGGTGGTACCCACAGCACTATGGGTGCAGCTCTCGGTGGTCTGAACGTACAGATGACCGGTAGCAACTACTTCGGTCCCGCTCTGATTGACTCGGTTCGCGCTGGTAAGATCGACGAGGAGATCGTGAACTCGCGTGTTCGTGAGATTCTCCGTGTTCGCTACGCTATCGAGGCTATTCCCGAGGATCAGGCTAACTTGGAGACTGCTTCGCAGCCCGAGAGCCGCCAGACCGCTTACAACGTTGCTACCAAGTCGGTAGTTCTGTTGAAGAACAACGGTGGTCTGCTTCCTATCGATGCTAACAAGGTTAAGAAGATCGCAGTTATCGGTCGTCACGCAACCCTCAGCACCGCAGCTGGTGGTATGGGTGCAGGTGTGAAGACTCCCTATGAGATTACTCCTCTGCTCGGTTTGCAGAACCGCGCTAAGGGTCGTTTCGAGATTACCTACGCTCCCGCTTACAAGAACTACGCTGGTATGTTCGGTCGTATGATGGGTGGTGCTAACGCTGCTGAGATTGCAAGAACTATCGACGAGGCTCCCGATGCAGAGATGTTGGCTGAGGCTGTTGCTCTTGCTAAGGAGGCTGACTTGGTTATCTTCGTTGCCGGTACTGGTAAGAACATTGAGACCGAGGGTAGCGACCGTCAGAACATTATGCTCCCCGTAGGTCAGGATCAGGTTATCAAGGCTCTGGCTGAGGTTAACCCCAACATCGTAACCGTAATCATCTCGGGTGGTCCCGTAGATTTGAACGAGGTTAACAAGTACTCGCCCGCTATCGTACAGGGCTGGTGGAACGGTATCGAGGGTGGTCACGCTCTGGCTGACATTCTCTACGGTGACATCGCTCCTTCGGGCAAGCTCCCCTTCACCTTCCCCATCAAGCTCGAGGATTCGCCCGCTTATGCACTGGGTAACTTCCCCCAGAAGCAGGAGGAGACCGACGTGTTTGCTGCGGCTCACCGCGACGATATCACCGGTGGTCAGCAGGCTCCCCGTATGCCTCGTCAGCGCGTATCGCCCAAGGCTTACTACACCGAGGGTATGTATGTAGGTTATCGTTGGTTTGACACCAAGAACGTTCCCGTTATGTACGCATTTGGCCACGGTCTGTCGTACGTAACCTTCGACTATGCAAACATCGAGACCAACAAGAAGAGCTACAAGGCTAACGACGTTATCAAGGTTACCTTCGACCTGACCAACAATGGCGATATGGTAGCTGATGAGGTTGCTCAGCTCTACGTAACCCGCCTCGACGCTACCGTTGAGTGGCCCGTTAAGGAGTTGAAGGCATTCGACCGCATCACCTTGCAGCCCGGTGAGACTAAGAGCGTAACTCTCGAAGTACCCGTATCGAGCCTCCGCTACTGGAACGTGGAGACCCACGACTGGGCTTTGGAGAACGGTAACATCGAGATTATGGTAGGTACCGCTTCGGACGACCTCCGTTTGAAGACTCAGGTTGCTATCTAATTTGACTCTTTTCACCCTCGCCCTCCCTGCCTCAGTGGCGGGAGGGCCGAGAGGTCGAAATAGGAGTTGCGCACCACTACAAGCGCAACTCGGCAGTAAGTCTGCTTCGTAAGCCCTTCTTTGAACCTTTTTGGCTTACACTATGAAGTTCAGGCTTGTATAATGTAGTGTTGCGGATATTTCCGCGTTGGTTGGGGCCGACTA
>JAFXAY010000052.1 GCA_017521965.1 Tidjanibacter sp.
ATTGGGGAAGACCCAAAGAGGAGGTCGATGCACTGATGGCCCTGATGTGCAAATGTATCGTCAACGAAGAGCCCGAACTCGTGGGGCAAGGGGTGCAGATGCGTTTCATCGGTCTGCGCAACGACCTGCCCGAAGAGGTAAGGGAGAGCGTGGAGCACATTGAGCAGGCAACTGCCCATTGTCAGACGCTGACTGTGATACTTGCTCTGAATTACAGTTCGCGCAGCGAGATTACCGAAGCCGCCAAGGAGTTGGCACGCAAGGCTGCTGCCGGCCTAATCCAACCCGAAGAGATTGACGCTCAGAGTGTGAGCGATGCACTCTTCACCCGCTCCTACCCCGATCCGGATATGATTATCCGCACCGGCGGGGAGTACCGACTCAGCAACTTCCTGCTCTGGCAGGGAGCATACGCCGAGTTATTCTTCACCCCTACCCTATGGCCCGACTTCGACAAGGCTTCGCTTACGGAGGCTATCGAGTCGTTTGGCGGTCGCGACCGTCGCTATGGCAAGCTGAGCGAGCAGAAGTAGGTGATGAAGAGATTGTAAACGAGTAAATAAGAAACTGTTAACAAAGATAATGAGAAAGAGACTCTATCAGATTCTTGCCGCGGTGGCGTTGCTCTGCACCCCCACCCTGTCGGCACAGACTCCCGAGGGAGAGATGCAGAACGATTCGTTGAAGGTAGATGCGCCGCTGATTGACTATGGCACAACGCGCGACTACATTATCCGTAATATCGAAGTTCACGGTGCAAACTTTATGAACCACCAGAGCCTGATTGGTACAGCAGGCTTGGAGGAGGGCACGACCATCACTCTGCCTGGCGGTACAATCAGCAATGCAATCAACAAAATATGGGGTATGCGTCGCTTTACCGATGTGGATATCGTTGCCGAGCCTATTGCCGACAGCGTTGACTTGCATATCTACTTGGAGGAGCACCCTCGTGTACACCACTGGTATTTCGAGGGTATCCGCAAGGGCGAGATGACCACTCTGAAAGATAAGATGAACCTCAATCAGGGTTCCGAGCTCTCCGACTACGTTATCGAGAAACACACCAACTACATCAAGAACCACTATATTCAGAAGGGTTTCCGCAATGTTGAGGTGAACACCCGTATCGACACCGACACCACAACTGCCAATGCAGTAAATGTCACCTTCTTGGTCAACAAGAACGATAAGGTCCGCATCCAGGAGATTGTATTTGAGGACAACACCGAGTTTAGCGACAAGCGTCTGCGTCGTGCGATGAAGAAGATTCACCAGCGCAGCATCAACTTCTTCCAAAACTCCAAGCTCAAAGAGAAGGAGTTCGAGGAGGACAAGACCAACCTGCTCGACTTCTACAACTCGCGTGGTTATCGTAATGCGACCATCGTGAGCGACTCGGTATATGTTCTTGGTCCCGACCGTATCGGCCTGAAAATCAAGGTCGATGAGGGCAAGCAGTATTTCTATCGTAACATCACCTTTGTAGGTAACAGCAAATATCCCACCGAGTATCTGAGTCAACTTATTGGCATCAAGAAGGGCGACATCTACGACAAAAAGACCCTCTACAAGCGTATCGGTTACGGTTCGGAGGACAACATTCAGGATATGTCCACCATCAACTCGCTCTACCAGAACGACGGTTATCTGGCATCGCAGGTGACCCCCACCGAGATTATCGTGGGTGCCGACTCGATTGACCTCGAAATCCGTATCTTCGAGGGCGAGCAGTACACCATCAACAATGTGGATATCAGTGGTAACGGTAAGGTTGACGACGAGGTTATTCGTCGCGAGGTATATACCCGTCCCGGTGAGTTGTACAACCGTTCGATGATTATGCGTACCATCACTCAGTTGGCAGCGATGGGTCACTTCGACGAGATGACCCTCCAACCTCAGATGCAGATTGTACAGGGTGCCAACAAGGTTGATGTGGGTTGGCCCTTGCAGGAGAAGGCGAGCGACCAGTTTGCTATCTCTGGTGGTTGGGGTGCAGGTATGTTCATCGGCTCGGCAAGTATCTCGCTGACCAACTTCGCCACCAAAAACCTCTTCAAGAAGGGTGCTTGGCGTCCCTACCCCCACGGACAGAACCAGCGTCTGACTCTCAGCGCACAGAGTAACGGTACATATTATAGTGCAGTGTCGTTAGGCTTCACCGAGCCTTGGCTGGGTGGCAAGAAGCCCAACTCGCTCTCCGTATCGGCCTACTGGTCGGAGGAGACCACCAACTACTACTACACCAATACCAGCGACTCCTTCTTCCGCGCGATGGGTGTAACAGCAGGTCTTGGTCGTCGTTTGGAGTGGCCCGACCAATACTTCACCCTCTACAACGAACTGGGTTATCAGGCTTATCAGATGCGAGATTGGGACTACTTCCTCTTCCAGAACGGTTGGTCGAACATCATCACCCTCCGCTCGGTGCTGAGTCGTAGTTCGGTCGATTCGTCGATATTCCCCACTCAGGGTTCGTCGTTCACCCTCTCGTTGGCACTTACTCCTCCCTACTCGCTCTTCTCGAAGAAGGATTTCAGCAAAGCAACCGACCAAGAGAAGTACCGTTGGATCGAGTACCACAAGTGGGGTCTGAATGCCGAGTGGTACTACCCGCTGACCAACAACAACAAACTTATCTTTATGGCTAAGTTGGGTATGGGTTATCTGGGCTCCTATAATAAATATAAGGTATCGCCCTTCGAGGGATTTGATGTCGGTGGTGACGGTATGTCGGGTTACAACGTCTATGGTGTAGATATTATCTCGATGCGTGGTTACGACGACGGTAGTCTGACCCCCACCAGCGGCAACAACTACGCCCGCGCATACAACAAATATACCGCCGAGTTGCGCTATCCGTTGCTTATGGAGACCAACACCAACATCTTTGGCTTGGTATTTGTCGAGGCAGGTAATGCATTTACCTCGTGGAAGTCGTTCAACCCCTTCGAGGTTAAGCGTTCGGCAGGTGCAGGTGTGCGCCTCTTCCTCTCGGCTATCGGTCAGTTGGGTATCGACTGGGGTTGGGGTTTCGACCGCGCCTACGGAAGCAGCGAGCGCAGCGGTAGCCACTTCCACTTCGTAATCGGACAGCAGTTCTAAACTACACACAGATAGACGACTGATTTGTAAGACTTTAAAATGAATAAAGGTATGAAGAGAGTTATCGTACTGCTTGCAACACTTTTGGCAAGCGTGACTATTGCTTCGGCACAAAACTATATGGTGGTCAACTCCCAGAAGATTTTCCAGTCGATGGAGGAGTACAACAAGGTGATGACCGAGTTGGAGGAGCTCACCGAGCAGTATCAGGAGCGCGTAGATGAGGCTTACGCTCAGATTGAGGAGATGTACAACGCCTACCAGCAGGAGAAGTCGTCGATGACTGCCGCAGTGCGTCAGACTCGCGAGGACGCCATCATCGCCAACGAGAAGAAGGTGGCAGAGTTCCAGGAGGAGGTATTTGGTCAGGGTGGTACCCTGATGCAGCAGCGCATCGAGCAGCTCAAACCTATTCAGGACAAGGTATTCGAGGCTATCGAGAAGTATGCCGAGCAGAACGGTTTCGACTTGGTGCTGGACATCGCCTCCAACCCCACAATCCTCTACTACAAGCCTTCGGCCGACCGTACAGAGCAGATAATTAACCAATTAAAATAAATAACTAAAAAACAAAATGATGAAACGTATTTTGAAACTAACCCTCATTGTTGCTGCTACACTTGTTGCATCGACTGCATTTGGTCAGAAGTTCGCCTACATCAACTCGCAGGAGCTTATCTTCACTATGCCCGAGGTTGATTCGGTAAATGCAAAGTTGGCACTCGTGGAGAAGGATTGGGTTGAGGTTCTGGAGACTATCCAGGTAGAGTTCAACAACAAATTCAATGACTATCAGAAGAACAGCGCAACCTATACCGACGCTATCCGTCAGATGAAAGAGCAGGAGTTGACCGAGATCAACCAGCGCTATGAGCAGAACCAGCAGTTGGCATCGCAGGATATGCAGACCCAGCAGGCACAGCTGATGCAGCCCGTATATGAGAAGGCTAACAACGCTATCCAGAAGGTGGCAAAGGCTAACGGTTTTGCAGCAGTATTCGACCTGTCGGCAGGTCCTATGGTTTACTACGACGAGACACTGATGACCAACCTTATGCCCTTGGTATATACCGAGTTGGGCATCGACCCCGCAGCAGCTGCCGCAAAGATTGAGGCTGCCAACGCTCCCGTAGCACAGTAATCAACAAACACACTTGATTCGCCGGTCCCCTTGGGGCGACGAACTTAGCACAAAGCAGAGGGGTTGTCCTACAAGTTTGAAGGACAACCCCCTTATTTATTAGAAATAGTTATCTTTGCAAACAAAACAACACAATACTATGAAATACGCACTTATCTCGACAGAAAAAGGTGATATGAAGGTAGAACTCTACGAAAAAGAGACACCCATCACCGTTGACAACTTCGTAAAGCTCGCCAGCAGTCGCTTCTACGACGGTCTGACCTTCCACCGCGTGATACCCGACTTCGTGATACAAGGCGGCTGCCCCATAGGCAATGGAGCAGGTGGCCCCGGCTACACCATACCCTGCGAAACATCGGCCGAACGTCAATACCACGACCGAGGAGTACTCTCGATGGCACACCGCGGCAAGAACACCGGCGGCTCGCAGTTCTTCATCTGCCACAACCGACAGAACACACAACACCTCGACGGAGTACACACCTGCTTCGGCAAAGTAATCGACGGACTCGACGTAATCGACGACATCCGCCCCGGCGACCTGATACTCTCCATCACCATCTCCGAGGAGTAGAGTGATTTGTTTTGGTCGCTTTTTGTAAAAAGCTTAGGGGCTATATTAACTCTATTTACTTCGTTCTTTTAAGTTTGTTTGGGCTCTTTTCTTCTCCGCTTCTCGTTACATAGCCCGAGCTATGCGCCTCGAAGCGAAAAAGAAAATAACCCTCAAACAATTCTTAAAATCTCCTCGCAAATAGAGTTAACATAGCCCCTCCCCAAAAACTTTTGTACTATTTAGTTTGCGGATTTAGGAGTTGCCTTGCAGCAACTACGATATAAAATTGATATAGGGCTTTGTTCAAGTAAACTTGACAAGCCCTATATCTATTTTCCATCGTACCCTCTACGAGGGTATCCCCTAAACCCGAAAAACC
>JAFXAY010000053.1 GCA_017521965.1 Tidjanibacter sp.
CAAAAAAGAGATATGGTGTTTGTTCAAGTAAACTTGACAACACCATATCTCTTTTTCATCGTACTCTCTTCGAGAGTATCCCCTAAACCCGAAAACAAAACTATTACACAATAGTCTAAATGGATTTCCCTAAATTCTTTAAACTCCCTAAACTCCCTAAACTCCCTAAAAAAACCTGAGAAGAACTCGATGTTCTTCTCAGGTTTATCATTTTGAATTTTGAACTTTGAATTTTGAATTGTTTTAACCAAACACTGCCTTATGTGATGTATGGGCTGCATCCTCGTCGGGGAGGCACTCCAAGATATAGACAGGAGTGTGTGCCAAGAGTTCCGAGAGGGTGGTGCAGATCTCGTCGAGGTCACGCTCACGTTTTTGGAGTGTGGGGAGCGACGAGGGGAGGAGTGCACCAAAGGCCAAGACGTTGGGTTGGCGGGTGATGCGGTTATAGGGGGCTTGGCGCAGGCGCACCATAGCGGCCAACTCGACCGAGGTGTTGTTGTAGCATTGCGTCTTGCCGCTCCACGGTGAGCCATAGACGCGCGGGGTGGGGAGGTCGGCACGGATTATGGGCCCGTCGTCGTTGAGTAGATAGCAGCCCTCTATATGGTTGAGCCACAGTCGTGTATGTGTCGATTTGCCCGTACCCGACTCGCCGAGGAACATCACGCCGCGCTCCTTCCAGACGATAGTCGAGGAGTGTATCAGCAGTGTGCGTGCGGTGAGTGTGGCGAGCGAATAGGCGAAGACCATCAGGTGGTCGAGCAGGTATCGCCACTCGGGTGCCGAGGTGGGGAAGTCGGTGTGGTAGGTGTAGAGTGGCTCGCCCTCGTCACCCTCAGCCAGGGGGCAGAGGAGCGATGCCGAGAACCTCTCGTCGCCCGACCAGAGGGTGAGCAGGTAGCACTCCTCGTAGTAGTGGAGCGTGCAACGCCCCTCGGCGAGGTCGTAGTCGTGCACCAGAAGTGGCTCGGCGGCAGGTGCGGCGACCTCTCCGTCGAAGCAGAGGCGCATACGGGGGCGTGTGTCGCTCTCGGTGTAGAAGCGAGGGTAGTTGGGGGTCTTATCGGCCAACTCCCTGACTCCGTCGCCCTGCCACTCGATGATGTGGTCGGCTATGCTGAAACGTACCATAACGCTCTACTCTTCAATCAGTTTCGCCTCGCGCAACTTGGCTACCCACGCCGCAGCATCGCGTGCGGCTACCTCCTCGCTCTGACCGTAGTCGCCAACGATGATGGCGGCCACATCGGCCTCCGTGAAGTCGCGACCCGAGAGGGCGTTCCAGAGTTCCACGCTGGTCTGGTTGAACGAGATGATAGAGGTGGTATTTACATTGGTTGCGCCTGCGGCGACAATCACATTTTCGCCCGCAATGCGACGAATTTTGTACTCGCTTTTAATTCTCATCGTCTTATAATTTTTTTGACTATCTGTTTTGCAATAAATATGGGTGTGCGCAACGCCTTGCACATCAGGCTGTGGCGCGAAGCACGTCCCCAACCCTTTGATCCTCTGAGTATTGTGCTACCGTCGGGTCGCACTACGCTCTCTACGCGTGCCACCACATCGGCGGCCTCCACCCGCTCCTCTAAGAGGCAATTTCCGTCGCCCTTGAAGAGCAGTTTCCCCTCGCGCTCACCGCAATAGCGGTGGAGAGTGTGGTGTCCCTTATGGCGGAAGAGGACCACATCGCCACGCTCCAACTCCTCGGTGCTCACCCTCACAAGTCGCACGCTATCCTGCTCGTTGCGCAGGAAGGGGCGCATACTGAGTCCCTTGACCCTGATATCGACCGTCAGCCCCTGCTCCAACATCTCCTCCACCGACTCGAAGAAGAGGTCGTTGCTAAGTGTTATCTTTTTTGTCCTGAGGCTCATATCTTACTGTTGGTCAAGGTTGTATATTCGCTCGCAGAAGTCGAGGGTCTGGTCGTTGTGCGAGATGAAGAGTATCGTCAGCGACTTATCGGCCGCCGAAAGGCTCTCGATAGAGGCCACAATATCCTCGGCAGTCTGCTGGTCGAGCGACGAGGTAGCCTCGTCGAAGAGGAGCACCGAAGCCTGCTTGTAGAGTGCGCGGGCAATGCCTATACGTTGTCGCTGGCCACCCGACAGACGACACCCCGCCTCACCCGTAACGGTATCGGCCCCCTTGGGGAGCGATGCCACAAGTTCGTCGAGCGATGCGGCTCTCAGTGCCTCCTGCAAGCGTGTGCGGTCAATCTTCGATGGCTCGATGCCGAACGCCACATTTTCGGCTATCGATTGGTCGGGCAGGAAGAGGTCCTGCGACACATAGGCGATATTGTTCTGCCAGCGTCGGCGATTAGTGTCAGTAATCTGCTCACCATCAACACTCAGAGTGCCGCTCTGCGGCTCGATAAGTGCAGCGATGATGTTGAAGAGTGTGCTCTTGCCCGAGCCCGACGGGCCCTTGATGCCGATACGCTCGCCCTTGCCAATGCGTAGCGAGAGGTTGCGGAGCACGGGCTCGCCCTCGTCGGCGTAGCCGAAGGTGATATTGTCGAGCCTAATCTCGCTATTGAAGGGTAGTCGCTCTGTGGTGTTGTCGGTCACCACCTGCTCCGCATCGGCGAGTTCGGTGGTGAGGGTCTCGATGACGTAGGTGTGGCGCTTATACTCGGTCCACGAGGCGAGTATGCGGTTGATAGCGGGAATCATACGGTAGGCCGCCATAGCAAATACGCCGAGCACTATTTTCAGGCTGCCAATCTCACTCCCCGTGGCCAGGCCTACGGTGATGATGAGCACCACTGCCGCCACCAACGAGAGTTCGGTGGTGTAGCGCGATATGGTGCGCATTCGGTTGGCCTTGACGGAGTAGCGACCGAGCCTTTGCAGATTATTGGCAAAACGCTGACTGACATACTCTTGCGCATTGCCGATAACCATATCGCCATAGCCACGCAGGGTTTCGAACATAGCCTTATTTTGTGCCACCTGCTCCCGATTCTCGCCCATACCGTTCTCAATCATACGCTTGCGCACCACGCGCGAGTAGATGAGTGCGGTGGGGATAAATACCACAGCCGCAAGTGCCAGAATACGAGGATTATAGATGGTGAGTGCGCCTAGCAGTACCACCAGCAGTATCGCCTCGGTGAGCACCACCTGCAACGACCCAACCACAAGTATCGCAAAGCGGTAGCAGAGTGAGTTGACATTATTGACCAGAGTGGTGGTGTTGTGCTGACGGATAAAGAGCAGCCCCTTGCCGAGGTAGTTGTTGAACATTCGGCGCGATAGGTCGTGGTAGAGGCTTATCGAGAAGCGGTGGAGGCTGTCGCCAATCAGCACCGCCAGCAGGCTCTTGACGATGATAACACCCAGCACCACAAGTGCCACGGTGGTCACAAAGGCACTGACAGAGCCGAAACCGAAGAGGTCGTAGATAGCCCCGATGGTGGGGTTGGTGACCACTGCTGTTTCGTCGAGCACGAGTAGCAGTACAGAGATTAGAGCGGCGATGCCGACCAAGTCGAGCAGTGCGGCCACAATGCTTGCCACCACCACCGCAGGGAGTCGCTTGCGGAGTGGCGGTGAGATTAGTCTGTATGCCTCTTTGATGCCCATTTGATTGTTTCTCCAACTACAAAGATACTCTTTTTTGATGAATAGCCTACTAAGTGGCAAAACTTTTCGTCGGAACAAATTTGCTAAACATTTGTTAAAATTAGATACAAAAGTTGTGGTTTTTATTAAATTTAGGTATTTTTACCGCCTAAAATGGAGTTAATCTGTTGCGATGTTGGTCGCAAGTGGATTTGAAGCGGATTTTGGAGAACGACAATTACAATTTTTTATATACTTTTTTTATTAAACAAAAACGACGATGAAATTTTCTTTCAGAAAACTGATGATGGCCCTCGTGTTGCCGATGGCTGTCGCAATGGTGTCGTGTAACAACGACGACCCTTCGTATTCGAATCCCTCGTTGACCGTGGGTAGCCGAATTATGACCTTCACCAAAGATGGTGGCTCGAACACCTTCGACATCAACGCTAACCGCTCGTGGACTATCACCTCGAGCGAGACTTGGTTGGTAGTGTCGCCCGCATCGAACGACAACAAGACCGGCGTGGAGACCAAGACCAGCGTTAGCGTAACCGCTACTGCAAACGAGAGTGGTCCCCGTAGCGCTACTCTTACTATCAGCTCGCCCGCACTCACCGAGCCTATCGTGATCAACGTATCGCAGGAGGGCGAGGGTGCAACTCCTATTAGCGAGGTTGCAACTATGGACAAAGGTACTGTTGTTACCTTGAAGGGTACTGTTGGTGCTGTTACTACTCAGAGCTTTGTATTGGTTGACGACTCGGGTGCTATCGTAGTATTCATCGGTAGCGAGCCTACCGTTGCTGTTGGCGACAAGGCAACCGTTAAGGGTAGCATTGGTGAGTACGCCGGCTTGAAGCAGATCGACAAGACCGGTGTAGTGGTTGAGAAGACCGGTACCGACGATAACTGGAATCCTACTCCCATCGACTTTACCGCTGATGATTTCACTGCTTACGCTGAGAATGTTGAGGCAAAGTTTGTGAAGATGGCTGGTAAATTTACCTTCTCCGATTCGGGTAAGGGCTACAACTACAATAACTTCAATATGACCGGCTCGTCGGCTAAGGCTAGTTTCTCCTATACTCCCGATGCACTTGTTGAGGGTTTTGAGAACGGTAGCAATGTAATCGTTGAGGGTTACTTGGTTGGTATTAATAGCAGCGACTTTATTCAGATTGTTTTGGTTGAGATGACTCTCGACGAGAGCGCTCCTGAGGAGCCCGAGACTGAGGTTTCGACCATCGAGACCGTTACCAACACCGGTGAGAAAGGCAATACCTATAAGGTAGAGGGTACTATTGCAGCTGTTACCACTAAGAGCTTTGTAGTAGCCGATGCAACCGGTCTGCTCTATGTTTACACCACTCCTAAGATTGGTGGCGAGTTCCTCGCAATTGGCGATGTAGTAACCGTTGAGGGTACTTACGATGAGTACAACAGCATCTGCCAGTTGAAGAGCGCAATTATCAAGGAGAGCACCGCTGCTGCTGTTACTCTGCCCGAGAGCGTGGAGATGGATGTTGAGGCTCTGGATGCTTATAGCAAGAACCCCGTTGTTAAGCGTGGTACCGTAGAGGCTACCGTTGTTGTTTCGGAGAGTGGTAGCAACACCTACTACAACCTCGAATTTGATGGCACCACTGCATTTACCGGTTCGGTTCTCTATCCTTCGGAGGAGATGATTGCTAAGTTGGGCAATGGCAAGCGCGTAGTTATCGACGCTTACTTGGCAGGTTTTGGTAGCAAGCGCATTCAGTTTGCTGCTGTCAGCGTTGAGGAGAGCACCGCTGCTTACCTCGCAGCTGAGAAGAGCGAGTACGAGATTGCTGCTGAGGGTGGCGAGGTAGAGATTGGTATTAACACCAATGTTGCTACTTTCACCGCTGCTGTTGCAGGTATCGAGGGTGCTGAGGCTGTTGTTGGCGAGGCTAAGGTTACCGTAACCATTCCCGAGAACACCGCAGACGAGGGTCGCACCGCAACCGTAACCATCTCGGCAGAGGGTGTTGACGATGTAACCGTTACCATCAAGCAGGAGGGTGCTGCTTCCTATGCCTATGCAATGGTAGAGGAGGCTCCCGCTGACTATTCGGGTACCTATTTTATCACAACAAACAACACAGTTAAGAATAAGTTTGAGAAAGGTTGGCATATTATGACCAATGTTGAGAGCAATGGAGCAGCTACCCCTATCACTGTAACTGATGGCGTTTACAATGCATCGTCGACTATGGTTGCTGAGAGCCAGGTTGTAATCGCAAAGGTTGAGGGTGAGGATACCTATACCATTATGCTGGGAGACAAATATCTCTATTGGAATGGTGGTAACGCACTTCACGGCTCTGACACTAAGCCTGAGAAGAACTACAAGTGGACTATCGAGGGTGCCGGCGAGAATGGCGTGAAAATCTATCTTGTAGGTGCTGACAGTGGTAAGGATCGTATTCTCTACTTTAACTCTGGCGCAGGTACTCCCTATCGTTGCTATGTGTCGAAAGAGGGTGAAGACGGTACTTTGCAGAGTGGCTATCATCATGTATCTCTTTTCAAAGAGGTTACCGAGTAATTATTACTGATAATTGATAAAAAGCACCGCCAAAAATTGGCGGTGCTTTTTTTGTGATATAGATAGTTTGACCAAAAAAGTATACCTTTGTGGCGAATGGCGACCACATACCGAGTCGCCGTGCAATACCAAGTAGATGAAACTCAAACAGATAGTGCTTCTGCTGCTGCTCAGTGTGGCTGTGGGGTGTGCTCCCGAGGGTGAAAAGGGGCGCGCCGAGTTCGCATATCCCGAGAGGGTGACCTCGCGAGAGCAGGTGCAGTGGATAAACATCTACTCCTCAGCCCCGTGGAAGATTGAGGTGCGCTACAAGTCCGACGATAGCGGGTGGTGCTCGTTATCGCAGACCGCGGGCGGAGGGACCGACAGCGAATATACCCCCGTGTCGGTAAATGTGGCGTGCAACGAGAGCGGCAAGGAGCGCAGCGTGGAGTTCCACGTGCGCTTTCCCGAGAATACCACCACTCTGACACTCACCCAGTTGCCGAGCGGTGCGGTGCTCCCATATCTCGAACTCCCCGCCTACGCCGAGAGCAACAGTCAGATAGTGGCCACCCACTACTACACCGACAACCACGGAGGCACGGTGCGCAACTTCTCGGTGCTCTACGACACCACCCATCGTCTGCCGCTTTGGGTGGCCTACACGCTCCACACCTCGTCGGTGGTGGGCAATGTGGGGCGTACCGACGATTGGCGTTACGACCCCCAAGTGCCTGCATCGGGTCAGCCCGACCTAAGTCGCTCATATCGTGGTTGGTACGACCGCGGCCATATGCTCCCCTCAGGCTCTCGTCAGGCCAATGCGATGGCCAACTCGCAGACCTTCTACTACACCAACATAGCCCCACAGCTCAATGGTTTCAACACGGGCAAGTGGGTCGATCTGGAAAACCGCCTCCGCACCTGGAAGGGTAGTGGGCAGGACACCCTCTATGTGGTGACAGGCGCGGTGCTCCGCACCGTGGGTGGCAGTGAGCCAATCAGCTCGGTGGCCACCTATGCCAACAGCCAGAAGCAGACCTCGATACCCAACTACTTCTACAAGGCCTGCCTGAAAATGACAATGAGTGGCGGCGTGCCCCACTACAAGGCGATAGCCATATTTTTGCCCCACACCGACAACCCCATAAGCGAGAGGCTGACCGACGACGAGATTATGAGCATCGACGAGTTGGAGACCAAAATCGGAGTGGACTTCTTTACGAACTTACCAGATGAGGTTGAGGGTGCTGTGGAGGCGGAGTGTTCACCGGGGCTTTGGGGACTGTAAAGGGAATGCAAAGTTCAAAATTCAAAATTCAAAATGAGTTAAACCAGAGAGCAATTTTATATTGCTCTCTGGTTTAACATTTTGCACAGCACCATTTGTAAGGTAGATACCCTGCTCTTTCTACTCAACAACACGACACCTGCCTGCTCCGCAGGCAATTGTAGGTCTGACCCACCCCCAAGCCCCCGCCTCGGCGGGGGATGTGCCTGCTATGCAGGCACATCCATAAGCGTTTACCCACCCCCTAAATCCCCCTCCTTAGAGGGGGAC
>JAFXAY010000054.1 GCA_017521965.1 Tidjanibacter sp.
AGATATTATAAGAGTATGATTATCAGCATCATTAAACAATAATTTGATAATCAACTATTAACATATTATTCTGTTGATTTTCAACTATCAATATGATACTCTGTTGATAATCTTCTCAGATAGTTTTGTATGGTTACTTACCCAATTTCTATGATTGGTCGGTATTACCGTTCACTTAGCGTTCAATATCGTTCAGTAGCGTTCACCGATTGAACGCTCATTGAACGCTACTGAACGCTTAACTATTGAAATATCAGTGTTTTAAGACCGTTCAGTAGCGTTCACCACTTAGAGAGTGAACGATGAACGGTGAACGACAATGGGAAATTCAAAGTGATTTTTAGGGAGTGTTAGGGAGCGTTAGGGAGCGTTAGGGAGTGTTAGGGAGTTTCACTAATCTCACTAAACTCTCTATCACCTATTGGGCCTATAATCATAAGCCTAATAAGCCCAATAAGCCTAATAGGCAGAATAATAGGAGTAATAGGAGTAATAGGAATAATAGGAGAATAAATAATCTCCCTAAATTCCTTAAATTCCCTAAATTCCCTAATCAACTTTGAATTTTGAATTTTGAATTTTGAATTGTCTTTCTCCAAACTCTCTTTTGCCGAGCAGATATCTCAGCAATATCGAGCCGCGGTAGATGCCTTCGGGTTGGGCCACCACCCTACTCTGAACACGCTGACGTTCGGTGCGGAGGTAGTCGCGGCGCATCTTGCGGAAGTCGCAGTGGGCACGCCACACCGCCTTGAAGTAGTTCCACTTACCCGTCAGCAGATAGACGAGTGCCGAGCCGCCATCGAGCAACATACGCAGCCACAAGCGCCACAACCCACTCTTAGGCAGGTTTTTATACATCATTGCCAGCGAGTTACGGAAGTTGAGATATAGTTTGCGCGGAGAGTTATTGGGGAGCGTTCCGCCACCCAAGTGCCACACCACAGAGCGCGGCTCGACCATCACGCGCCACCCTGCACTCCAAAGTCGCCAGCAGAGGTCAATCTCCTCCATATGGGCAAAGAAGTGTTCATCGAGCGACCCCACCTCCCTGAGAGCCTCGGCCCTCACAGCCAGACAAGCCCCCGACGCCCAAAACGTGGTGCGCGGCGTGTCGTACTGACCGTGGTCGTGCTCAACGGTGCCAAGTATGCGACCTCGGCAGAAGGGGTAGCCGAAGAGGTCGATAAATCCACCCGCAGCCCCCGCATACTCAAATCGCTCAGGCTCAGCCACCGACAACAACTTAGGCGCAACAGCCGCCACACGCTCATCGCTAAATGGCGCAACAAGGCTCTCCACCCACCCCTCGGCGGGGGCAACATCGGAGTTGAGCAGAATAAAAATGTCGTCATCGAGCATCTCCAACGCTCGGCGATAGCCCCCAGCATAGCCATAGTTCTGGTCGAGCACCAGCCTCTCCACCTGCGGGTAGTTCTCTGCGAGCCAAGTCAATGAGTCGTCCGTTGAGCCATTATCGGCCACGGTGAGCCCCACACCCTCGGGGAGTGTAGCGACCACCTTCGGCAGGTACTCTGCGAGCATCTGTCGTCCGTTCCAATTGAGTATGACTATTCTGATTTTCAACCTATTATACGTTAGTTGGCTGTTGTTTCCATCGCTTGTGCGACCAGAGCCAATACTCGGGAGCACGACGTATTGTGCGGCTCAGTTCATCGGCATAGCGTTGTATCACCTCGTGGCTATCCACCTGCTCCACACCATCGTAAATCTGCACAAATCGGCAGCGATAGTGCCCGGGCTTAGTCTTCTCTATATCAACATAATAGACCTGCGCACCAAACTTTGAACTTATATGTTCCATACCACCATAGAAAGCAGTGGGTCGGTCGAGGAAGTTGTACCAATGCTCCACCTCGTGGTTTTTTGGGGGTGCTTGGTCGGCAATAAGTCCCACCACATAACGTTCGCCCTCTTTGCGGGCCTTCATTATGCGACGAATCAGTCCCTTCATCTTAACAGGCTCCATCATCATACGCGAGCGCAGTCGGCGATAAAAGAGGTCGAAGCCCTTGTTTTTCAGTGGGTGATAGACACCGAGCACCGTCGCACTCTCATCGAGCAGTGCCTGCGCACAGAAGAACTCCCACGACCCATAGTGGCCCATCGCAGCCACCCAATCCTTATAGCGAGTAGCCTCCAAGTGCGCCTCCAAATCGACCACCTCCATACGTCGCAGCAACTCCTTGCGGCTCATACTTGCCAAGTCGATGGTATCTACCACTATTTCGGCCAGATGACGATAGAATTTGCGCTCAATGTGCAATAACTCCTCGGCGCTCTTCTCGGTAAAGGTAGTACGGAGATTCTCGCGCACAACACCCTTGCGATAGCCCACCAAGCGATACATCACAAAGTAGATAAACGGGGCAAGGCAGTGATAGAGAAACCAATTAGGCAGCCAGCCGATGACCTTAGAGACCGCCATCAACCACCACGCTCCAATACGCTGTGGGCGTGTGTATTCACTTCCGTAGAGATTATTCATTGCGCACAATCACTTCTAAATCAGATGTTTTAATCCTTACTTTCAGCCACTCGCCGAGTCTTGCCACATCGACCGTTGCGCTATCCGCAGGCTCCACAAAGCAGTAGAATACGGTATCGACAGGTGCTCCCTCCACCGAGTAGGTGATATGCTTCGAGAGCGAGAGCGAGGCTATACTATCGGTAATTGCTGCCGCCTCGCGCGAAATGTCGGAGAGGCTGAGAGTGTCGGGCACAGTGAGGGTTGCCACACGCGATTGGAGTCGTGCAATCTGCGCATTTTTCTCCTCCAACAGTTCGGTATAACTCTTTTGCAGGGCAGTAACATCAATCTGCTCGCCTTGTGTATCGGTCTGGCGGATAGTGAGTTCCGTATTTTTCAGACCATAGTTTTCCAATTGTGAGCGGGCATTGTCGATAGCACTCTGCGAGAGCGGCTCACCAACAAGTCGCACCACAATCTCGGAGTTACGTTTGTCGTTATGATAGTTCTTTTGGTAGTCGAGCAACATAGTGTTGTTGTAGTGGAATACCGAGTTTACATAGCGGTCGGCATTTTCCTCAAAAGCAGTGCGCTGGATAATACCGTAGGCCAACACCACGCTCGGCACGATGGTTACGAGTACCACCGCATACATCGCATTGCGCACACGCTTTTCGCTCTCCTTGTTGAGTTGGGTCTTCTTCTGGTAGTGCAGCAACATCACAATCGCATAGCTCGCCAGCGAAATAAAGAGCGAGTTGATGAAGAAGAGATAGAACGCACCTATAAAATAACGGAACTGCCCCGTGGCAATACCGTAACCCGCAGTGCAGAGTGGCGGCATCAGGGCAGTAGCAATAGCCACACCTGCCACAACCACATAGGAGCGGTCTTTACGAGTCTGCGCCACCATACCCGCCAGACCACCAAACAGAGCAATCAGCACATCATAGGTGGTGGGAGTGGTACGAGCCAGCAACTCACTCTGAGCCACGGTGATAGGCGAGATAAGGAAGTAGAGGGTCGAGGTGATGATACTGACACTCACCATCAGCAGGAAGTTGCGCAGCGAGTTCTTCATCAGGTCGAAGTCGTTGGTACCCAGCGAAAAGCCGATACCAATCAGCGGACCCATAAGCGGCGAGATGAGCATCGCACCGATAATCACCGCAGTAGAGTTTACGTTGAGTCCGAGCGATGCGATGAGAATAGCAAAGATGAGTACCCAGAGGTTTGTCCCCTTGAATACCACACCTTTACGCACGTGCTCGGTCACCTCCTCTTGGGGCGCACTATCTTCGCGCAGGTCGAAGCGCACTTTCAGATAGCGAATAAAGTTGTCCAGATGGCTCTTGCCACTCATCGGATTATCACCATTGCCGCCTTTCGGGTTGCCACCATTGTCGCCTATCGGGTTGCCGCCAACCTGATTGCCAATTTGATTGTCGTTACTCTTGCTCATCTTCTTCCTCCTCATTTTTGGTTACTCGGTCGCCCTCACCAGCCAGCACAATCACAAACTCACCTTTGGGTGGTCGCTGACGGAAGTGGGCAATGACCTCCGAGAGAGTGCCACGCACCGTCTCCTCAAACTTCTTGGTCAGCTCACGACTAACTGCCACCCTACGCTCCGAGCCAAAGACCTCGGCAAGTTGCTCCAAGCACTTCACCACTCGGTATGGCGACTCATAGAATACTATCGAACGAGGCTCACCTGAGAGTTGTTGCAGTCGTTTCTGTCGGCCCTTCTTTTGGGGCAGGAAACCCTCAAAACAAAATCTGTCGCAGGGGAAACCGCTCTGCACCAGCGCAGGGACAAAGGCAGTGGCACCGGGCAGACACTCCACCTCCAAGCCGCGTTCCACACAGGTACGCACCAGCAGGAAACCCGGGTCGGAGATACCGGGAGTACCCGCATCGGAGATGAGCACCACCGTCTGCCCAGCCTCAATACGCTCGGCAACCGCCGCAGCAGAGGCGTGTTCGTTGAATTTGTGGTGCGAGAGGAGGTGGCCCTGTATCTCGTAGTGTTTGAGCAGCACGGAACTTGTGCGGGTGTCCTCTGCAAATATCACATCGGCCTCACGCAATAGACGCAAAGCACGCAGGGTGATATCTTCCAGATTGCCAATCGGCGTGGGGACTATATAGAGTTTTCCCATTGATTATTAACGGTTTAACTAAATATCTATCTATTGGAAGCGACGCGAGAGGAGCTCTGTGAGCAGTTGTGCTCCGTCGCTCTCACCGTTCCACTCGATGTTGTCAAAGATATAGAGCATAGCGTCGTCGAGGCTCTCGCAACCGTCCAATCCGTCGATTGCTGCCTCGTAGGCACTATTGTCGCCACCAAAGAGGTCGCGGATAAGCAAGAACTTGTCGTTCAAGCCAATAGCACCTCTCAGCGACGAGAGTTGTCGGCCGCCAATCACCGATGCCACATCCTCCGAGGGAGCAATGCTGTCGGCTATTGTGGTACGCTCGGCACCCATCACATCGCCCAACACGGTCACGGGCTGCACAGCATCGGCAATGGTTGTAGCCACCTCCTCGGATTTCTCCTCAGCAACCTCCTTGACAGCCTCGGCGCTCTCCTCAGCCTCGGCGCTCTCCTCAGCCTCGCGGAAACTGAAAGGCAACTCAGCACTCTCCTCCTCTGGCTCTTCGTCGGTTATCTCGAAAATCGAGGCGGGAGTTTCGGGCTCTTCATCCTCCTCGTCATCAGCAATATATACCACCTTCTCCTCGGCAGGCTCCTCCTCGGCGAAGTCAGCAACAGGCTCCTCCTCGGTAATCTCAAAAGCAACCGGTGCTGGCTCCACAATAGGTGCAGGCTCTTCTACGGGTGCAGGCTCTTTGGCAGCAGCATAGAACTCCTTATCGACCTCTTGTGCCGACTCGGCAGGAGCGTCATCGAAATAGAGTGAACGGATAGTCTTACGGTCGAGTTTGTGGCGCACCGAAGTAAAGACCTCTTCGGGCTCGGGAGTGGGTTCGGGCTCTATCTCAGGCTCGGGAGTGGGTTCGGGCTCAACCTCTATCTCAGGCTCGGGTTCAACCTCTATCTCGGGTTCAGCCTCCACCTCAGGCTCTACCACAGCCTCCTCTTCAATCTCCTTTTCGGCAACCACAGCAGCCACTGCAACAGCAGGTGCAACAACCTCCGCCAACTCCTCTTTCACCACCTCGGCAGTGCCGAATTTAATCTCGGTGTAACACTTACGGAGTGTTTCGAGGAGCAGATCGCGCTCCAAGTCACTCATCTTCTCTGCGTGTTGTGCCTCATCGACAATCGCCTGCATCAATCGCAGTTGTCGGCCTATCTCGTTCCAATTCATACTATCTTCGTTTATATTGTTTGCAATAATAATTCGGTTTCAAACTCTCAAAGTTAACATTTCTCCGCCGAAAAGACAAATAATCGACGCAATTATCAATAGAAAAGAGTATATTTGCACCACTTATAAAGATAAAACAAAGAGATATGTCACTTCAATGCGGTATAGTCGGACTGCCCAACGTAGGCAAATCGACACTTTTTAACTGTCTGTCAAATGCTAAGGCACAGGCAGCCAACTTCCCTTTCTGCACAATCGAGCCCAATGTGGGTATGATTACCGTACCCGATGAGCGACTCACCCGATTGGCAGAGATTGACAACCCCAAGAAGATTATCCCCACCACCATCGAGATTGTCGATATTGCAGGTCTTGTGAAGGGTGCTTCGCGTGGCGAGGGCTTGGGCAACAAGTTCTTGGCAAATATCCGTAACACCGATGCCATTATCCACGTTCTGCGCTGCTTCTCCAATAGCAACATCACCCACGTCGATGGCACGATAGACCCCGTGCGCGACAAGGAGACTGTCGATACCGAGTTGATGCTCAAAGACTTGGAAACCATCGAAAACCGCCTTGCCAAAGTTCAGAAGCAGGCAGCAGTGGGTGGCGACAAGAGCGCTAAGCGATTGGTGGAGTTGCTCCTCTCGTTCCAGAAGGCATTGGAGCAAGGCAAGCCCGCACGTAGCGTCGAGATTGAGAAGGAGGACCGCAAACTGATTGCCGACCTCAGTCTACTCACCGTAAAACCCGTGCTCTACGTCTGCAACGTCGATGAGGAGAGTGCCAAAGATGGCAACGAGTATGTGGAGCAGGTGCGTCGTGCTATTGCCGACGAGAGAGCCGAATTGCTGATAGTAGCAGCCTCGACCGAGGCCGACATCGCCGAGTTGGAGAGCCACGAGGAGCGTCAGGCATTTTTGGAGGAGATTGGGTTGCAGGAGTCGGGCGTGAGTCGCCTGATTAAGATGGCATACCGTTTGCTCGACCTCGAAACATACTTCACCACCGGTCCCGATGAGACCCGTGCTTGGACCTACACCAAGGGGACCAAAGCACCTCAGGCTGCGGGCATTATCCACACCGACTTCGAGCGTGGCTTTATCCGTGCCGAGGTTATCAAGTATGCCGACTACACCACTCTCGGCAGCGAAAAGGCGTGTCGTGAGGCGGGCAAAATCGGCGTAGAGGGCAAGGAGTATGTAGTGCAGGATGGTGATATTATGCACTTCCTGTTCAATGTATAATTAAAGTATTATTGCAATGAAGAGTTCACACGCAACAATTTTAGCCATTGGTTTGGTAGTATGCGCCTTGGTTTTGGGTGGTGCATACAAATATAAGTATCACGCTGCCGAGACCATCACTGTAACCGGCCTTGGCGAACAAGAGTTCACCTCCGACAAAATTGTCTGGCGAGGTAGTGTTGTTGTGGAGAACTACTCTCTGGAATCGGCATATTCAACTCTCGAAAAAGACAAGAGAGAGGTTGTCGAGTATATCACCTCGCGTGGCATACCTACCGAGAAGATTGTCTTTCTCTTCCCCTACTCGGGCAAGACCTACGAGTCGCAATACAGCAATGGCAACTATATCGGTCAGCGTGTAACGGGCTACCGCATCGAGCAGGCCTTCACCATCGAGAGCGACGATGTGGAGTTGGTAGAGAGCGTATCGAGAGAGATTTCTACCTTGATTGCCAAGGGAATACAGATTGAATCGCAACAGCCCGACTACTATTACACAGGACTTGACGGGCTTAAAATCGAACTTATCGAGCAGGCCACCGACGATGCACGTCTGCGCGCAGAGAGCATTGCCAAAGAGGCAGGCTGCCGACTCGGCAAACTCAAAAGCGCACGTACAGGAGTATTCCAAATCACAGGAGCCAACACCAACGAGGAGTTCTCGGCAGGTGGCAACTTCAACACTTCGAGCAAGGATAAAAAGGCGCGAGTAACAATGCGTTTGGAGTACAAAATCAGATAACACAGCAAACAAAGAAACTACAAGATAACTCAAATACTATGGAAAGACGAGTGAGAGTGCGTTTTGCACCCAGCCCCACAGGGCCACTTCATATGGGCGGTGTTCGTACCGCACTTTACAACTACCTCTTTGCACGTCGTGCAGGTGGCGACTTTATTCTTCGTATCGAGGATACCGACTCCAATCGCTTTGTCGAGGGAGCCGAGCGCTATATCCTCGACTCGCTCCGCTGGTGTGGCATCACCATCGACGAGGGCGTTGACGAGGGAGGACCTCACGCACCCTACCGCCAGAGCGAGCGCAAGGAGATATATCTGAAATATGCTATGCAGCTTGTCGAGTCGGGCAACGCCTACTACGCTTTCGACACCCCCGAGGAGTTGAACGCACTGCGTGCTCAGATGGAGGCCGAGGGCAAGACCTTTGCTTATGACCACACTGTACGCGAGAAGTTGGCCACTTCGCTTTCGCTCTCGCCCGAGGAGGTTGCTGAGCGTATTGCACGTGGCGACGTTTGGGTTATCCGCTTCAAGATGCCCGTAGGCGAGGTGGTTGAGATGGACGACCTTATCCGTGGTCACATCTCGGTCAACACCTCTACTCTCGACGACAAGGTGCTCTACAAGTCGGCCGACAGCCTCCCCACCTACCACTTGGCTAACATTGTCGATGACCACCTGATGGAGATTTCGCACGTTATCCGTGGCGAGGAGTGGCTGCCGAGTCTGCCACTGCACTATCTGCTCTATCGTGCCTTTGGTTGGAGCGACACTCAGCCCGAGTTCGCACACCTCCCCCTGCTGCTCAAACCCACAGGTCAGGGCAAACTGAGCAAGCGCGATGGCGACAAGATGGGCTTCCCCGTATTCCCCTTGTTCTGGACCTCGCCCACTGGCGAGACCGCACGCGGCTATCGTGAGGACGGTTACTTCCCCGAGGCATTTGTGAATATGTTGGCTCTCTTGGGCTGGAACCCGGGTACCGAGCAGGAGATATTCTCGATGGAGGAGCTGATTGCTGCCTTCTCGCTCGACAGAGTGGGCAAGTCGGGAGCACGTTTCAACCCCGATAAGACCAAGTGGTTCAATGCTCAGTATATGCACACCCGCACAGGTGAGCAGTTGGCCGAGGCCTACCAGAAGGTGATGGCCGACCACGGTGTTGAGTGCTCGTTAGAAAAGTCGGCCCAGATTGCCGAGTTCATCAAGACCCGCGCCACCTTCCCTGCCGATTTCTGGGACCTCTCCTCTTTCCTCTTCATTGCTCCTGAGGAGTACGACGAGAAGTCTGTGAAGAAGTATTGGAAGGAGGGCAGCCACGCCCTTATCTCGACTCTGAGAGAGAAACTCGCCGCTATCGACGACTTCTCTAACAAGAATACCGAGGAGATTTGCCACTCGTGGATTGTGGAGAACAATATCCATATGGGTCACATTATGAACGCTTTCCGTGTTGCGATTGTAGGCCAGAGCAAGGGCTTCGGTATGTATGAGATGTGCGAGGTGATTGGCAAGGAGGAGACTCTCCGCCGCTTAGACAAGGCACTTGCCACCCTACCCCAAATCTAAACTCTATCAGAGCCTGATATAAGAATAGGTGCGCTACTCTGAAAGTAGCGCACCTATTATATTTACTATACTTCTACAACGCCTTATTTTGATTACTTGTTTAGGTATGATATAAAGATAGGAATTTCACATTAAATAATTAACTACAATTTCTGAAAATAACCACTTGTTGGTATTGCACAGCACAATATGTAGTCTTATTTTTGCAGTGTGAAAAAGGTTAGGTACATATCCCTTCTGCTATTAGCACTCTTTGTAGGAAAGATGGTGAGCGATGCACTACTCACCCATACCCACTCCTACGCTTGGGGTAATGTGACTCACTCGCACCCCTATTCGAGCAAGAGCCACACCCACTCGGCAGAGGACCTCCTGGCAATTGCGAGCGCTAATAATGCCTCATACATTGCCAGCGACACCACCCACATCACCCCTACCGAACAATCTGAGATTTCTATAATTTGGTTCTACGCAGAGAAGAGTTACACCACTACCCTCGCTGCCAACAATCAGCGTGCCCCGCCTGCTCTGGGCTAAACCTAACACGCTAACCCAATTAAAGTAGTTGCAATTCTCACCTCATCTGCCCAAGGCAGAAGAGGCAGAAGTATATGCATACAAAACACATAGAAATCAACACAATACAATGAAAAAAATAGTTTGCAGCATCGTTGCTGCACTCAGTCTGTGTGCATTGGTTGTAACCGATGCTCAGGCTCAGCGTGACGCTCATCTGGCAGGTCACACAATCGACAAGACAACAGGCGAACACCTCCCCTTTGTGGCAATATCGGTGGATGGTACAAATATAGGCACTGCTTCCGACGGAACAGGCCACTTTATGCTCCGCAACCTCCCCGTAGGTCATCAGAAAATTACAGTAACCCTCCTCGGCTACAAAACCCAAACACGCGAGGTGGAGATAATCCCGGGCCGCACAGTGGAGGCACACTTCGAGTTGGAGCCTGAGGCTATCGAGATGAACAGCATTGTGGTGACCGCATCGCGCAACGAGGTCAACAAGAAGGAGGCCACCTCAATTGTCAATGTACTGAATAACAAACTTTTCGAGCAAACATCTTCGGCCAGCGTAGCCGAGGCACTCAATTTCCAGTCGGGTCTGCGTGTGGAGTACAACTGCTCCAACTGCGGCGTACCTCAGTTGCGCATCAATGGTTTGGAGGGTCAGTACTCGCAAATTCTGCTCGACAGTCGTCCCATTTTCAGTTCGCTGGCCACCGTCTATGGTTTGGAGCAGTTGCCCGCAGGTATGGTGGAGCGCGTGGAGGTAGTGCGTGGCGGAGGCTCGGCACTCTATGGCTCAAATGCGATTGGCGGCGTGGTGAACATCATCACCAAAGACCCGCTCTACAACAGCACCACTCTCAGCACCTCGGTAGGTGTGATGGAAGATGGCTCGGCAGAGCACAACACCGCACTCAACGCCTCGCTCGTCAGCGAAGACCACCGCACAGGTATCTACCTCTTCTCGGTGGTGAAGGACCGCGACGCCTACGACCGCAACGATGACGGTTTCTCGGAGGTGCCAACTATCAACTCCGAAACAATCGGCTTCCGTGGCTATCGCAAGATGGGTATGCGCTCGCGTCTGACAGCCGAGTATCACCATATCCGCGAGTTCCGTCGTGGTGGTAATAGTATGGATATTCCTCCCCACGAGAGCCTCTTGGCAGAGCAGTTGCGCCACGGTATCAATGGTGGAGGTCTGAAATTCAATACTTACAGCGCCGACTATCGCCACACATTGGATATCTACACCTCGGCACAGCACATCGACCGTGAGAGTTACTTCGGCACCGACCGCAACCCCAATGCATACGGTACTACCAACGATATCACCCTGACCGCAGGTGCGCAGTATGGTTTCTCCTACGACTTTGTGCTCCCCGCACAGCTCACCGTGGGCAGCGAGTACACCTACAACAAGTTGGAAGACACGATGATAGGCTACAACCGAGTTATCAATCAGGAGAGTATCAGTCTGGGTACATACTTGCAGAACGAGTGGAAGACCGAGAAGTTTGGCCTGCTGTTGGGTGCTCGTATCGACAAACACAACCGTATGGAGAATATCATCGTCAGCCCCCGTGCTACTATGCGCTGGACTCCGAGCGAAGCAGTTGCCTTCCGTCTGAGCTATTCGAGTGGCTATCGTGCTCCTCAGGCCTACGACGAGGATTTGCACGTGGCAGCAGTAGGTGGCGACGTGGCTATCATCACCCTCTCGCCCGACCTGCGACCTGAGTACTCTAATAGTATTAGTGGCTCGGTGGATCTCTACCACAATTTTGGCGGTTGGGAGAGCAATCTGCTTATCGAGGGTTTCCACACCACACTCGACGATGTGTTTGCGCTGGTGGAGAACGGTCACGACAACCAGGGCAACCTCCTCTTGCAGCGCGTAAATGCCTCGGGTGCAACCATTAGCGGTGTTAATTTTGAGTTGAAGATGGGCGTGCCGACCTTTGTTGTCGATGCAGGCTTGACCTTGCAGCGCAGTCGCTACAAAGAGGCATTGCAGTGGTCGGAGGAGGAGAGTATCACCCCTCAGAAGCGTATGTTCCGCGCTCCCGACGTGTATGGTTATACCACCGTTAACTACAACCCCACCCCCGAACTGACCCTCTCGGCAAATGCCAACTACACGGGTCCGATGTTGGTGCAGCACTATGCAGGCTACATCGAGAAAGACGAGGAGGTGCTGACCGATAGTTTTGTCGATGCTGGCCTGAGGGCGGCCTACACCTTCCGCCTCTCCTCCACCTCGAACATTGAGATTAGTTTGGCAGTCAAGAATATCCTCGACTCGTTCCAGGACGACTTAGATGTAGGTATGGACAAAGATGCAGGTTATATCTATGGTCCCTCAATGCCCCGTATGGTGGTTGGTGGTGTGAAGATTTCGTTCTAAAAATCAAGACATTTTATCCGCCATTAGTTTGATAAAGTGTCTAAAATGGATGAAGTTCAAGGCTTTCGAAGGCAAGGTGAGCGGAGTTTACTTGACGTAAATTAGTTGCTAATTCGCAAACCTTAAATATCTACTTAATTATCAATTTATTGTCCACATACATTGCGGTTATCATACAATTTTATCACATACAATTTGCATACAAAATCAGAGATTTCGAGAAAATAGTAATGCTAA
>JAFXAY010000009.1 GCA_017521965.1 Tidjanibacter sp.
ACTCCCTAACACTCCCTAACACTCCCTAACACTCCCTAACGCTCCCTAAAACTCATTTTAAATTTTGAATTTAGAATTTTGAATTTTCTCCAAACCCCTCTCAGAATGCACTACGGGGGCGATTGGCGGAGAATCAGCTGGTTACGGTGAAAATTTTTCGGGGAAAATGTTTGATTTCTCGGAATTAGTATCTACTTTTGTTCCTACTATCCACTTATAGGCAAGCGATGGATAATTTGAGATATATATCTGTTAATAAATTGGTTAGGGAGGTTAAGAAATTTACCCCCCCCATTGCCTATATTATAGAATAATCACATACAATTTAAATTTTGAGAATAGCCGACTACGCATCGAGTAGTTGGCTTGTGCTCTATTTGTCTGCATCAACTAATATAATTCTATATTAACTTAATTTTTTTAAGCCTTATGAAAACATTTTATGAAGCGCCTCAGGTTGAGGTAATCGATGTTGCTATTGAGCAGGGCATCGCAACAACAGGTACTCCTAACCCCGGTTTTGGTGGTTTTGGTCCCGAGATTCCGCTGTAATCACTGATTGTCTAACAACTAAACGAAAAGAAGAGTTATGAAAAAATTATTTATGGTTGCTATGGCAATCGTTGTAGCCGCAGGTTTTGTGGCTTGTACCAAGGAGGATGTTTCGGCTCCTACCTATAAAGTAGAGTTCACCGTTGGCGATAAGGGTGGCTTCGATGTAAACTCCCGCGCAGTTAAGACCGCATGGGCGGCAGGCGATCAGATTATGGTGGCCTTTATGCCCCAAGGTGAGGTAGAGTATATGGTGGTGCCTACAACCAGCCAGAAACTTTTTGTTATTGAGTTTAATGGCTCCGCTTGGGCTGCAAAACGCGAACTCACCTCTGAGGAGTTTACTGCTATTGGAAGTAATGGTAACTTTGTCGCTGTTCATTACCGTGTGACTGGTACTGATGTGCTTGGTGTAGGTATGGCAGCAGGTACTAATGTTTACTATTTGGCAAATTATCACGGTGGCGAGATATTGGAGTATAAAGGCAATTATACTGTAACTGACGGTGTTCTCGCTCTTGGTAATTTTGATATGTCGCTTGCTCTTAGTGGCGACCAATTCCAGGTATCTGTTCCCGGTATTGGTTTCGAGGGTAGCCGTCCTTGGCGTATGTCGATTTTGGACAATACTTATGAGAGTGGTGATTATGCTGGTTCTAACTTTGGTAACATTGTTCATCTGAGAAATGCATCGGCAGGCTTTTCAACCAGTTACGGTGCATCATCGTTTGGTGATTATCGTCGAGCAGAATATGTGATTAATGGTACTAATGATGCATCGTTTGTTTTCCGCACCAACTCCTCTAACGACTCTGAAGTTGCTGTTTATGGTAAGTATAAATTCTTTATTATGAACGAAGACCTCAGCAAGGCATATGTTTATACCGTTGACCGTCAGTTTGTTGCTGGTGCATATCTGCTGACTTTGGAGGCAGGTAAGGCATATCGTCTTCCCGAATTTGATGGCGATGGCGCACAGACCTACTGGAAACCCGTTTCGCTCGATTAACTCCAAGACTTATATTTTTATGTGCAACCTCGGCCTTATAGCCGAGGTTGCTTGTTTTGTAGGGGAGGTATGGCAGACTTGATAAAAACCTATTGGGCCTATCGGGCCTATTATGATAGGCCTAATAAGCCTAATAAGCCCGATAGGCAAGAGGGAGTTTAGGGAGCTTAGGGAATTTAGGGAATTTAGGGAACGTTGCGATTAAGCGAGTGCAGAGGCTGCTTGCAGACTATGCCGAGCCGGAGCAACGAAAAGACTGCGAAGCAGGATTAATTTAGGGATATTCTTTAAACTCCCTAACGCTCCCTAACACTCCCTAACGCTCCCTAACACTCCCTAACACTCCCTAACACTCCCTAACGCTCCCTAAAAATCATTTTGAATTTTGAATTTTGAACTTTGAATTTTTGAAACTCCCCACATTTTACTTCTTGTATTTCCCTCCTTTCCCGTCATTTCACCGCCTTTTTTTGGCGATTCACCGAATCTGGGGGTGAAAAGTTTGGTGGAATTGTCAAAAAAGTGGAAAGAAAATTTTGTTTGCCGCCGAAAATGTTTAATTTTGCTATTACAAAGCGAACTATATTTATTAGAACATAGTTTTATTAACACATTTTTTATTAACTAACTTAACTAACAAAACCATGAAAAAGTTTTTTGTAACTCTTTCTGTTTGCCTTATGGCAGCAGTAGCAGTAAATGCTCAGGAGTTGGCTAACTGGAACTGGGCTGGCCAGCAGGCTAAGACCGAGGTTACCGCTGACGGTGTTATCTTCCGTCTTTCGGCTCCCTATGCAACCGTAGTAAAGGTTAATCCTTCGTGGACCAAGTCCGTGGAGATGACCAAGGGTGAGAAGGGTGTTTGGGAGGCTAAGGTTGACCTTCCCGCTCCTGAGATCTACACCTACAGCTTCACCGTTGACGGTGTTAATATGAGCGACGCTAGCAACCTCGACTTGCAGCGCGACGGTACTCGCTATATGAGTATGCTTATCATCCCCGGCGAGCGTTCGGCTCACTACGATGATGTTGTTGAGAACCACGGTGACCTCCACCAGGTATGGTACGATTCGCCTACTCTCGGCATCGAGCGTCGTCTGTTCGTTTACACTCCTCACGGTTACACCGACAAGGAGAATGCAAAGAAGAAATACCCCGTTCTCTATCTGCTCCACGGTGCAGGTGGTGATGAGGATGCTTGGAGCTCGATGGGTCGCACTTGCCAGATTATGGACCACCTCATCGCTAATGGCGAGGCTGAGCCTATGCTGGTTGTAATGCCCAACGGTAACGCTAACCAGCGTGCTGCTCAGACCCTGGGTCTTCCCCAGAACCAGATTTCGCGCGAGCAGGCTGCTCAGATGTCCTACACCAACTCGATCGTTCAGGACATCGTTCCTTACATCGAGGCTAACTACCGCGTTTACAAAGACAAGGCTCACCGTGCAGTAGCTGGTCTGTCGATGGGTGGTGGTCACACCGCTACCGTATCGCGCGACTTCCCCGGTACCTTCGACTACGTAGGTGTTTACTCGGGTGCAGTAGGCAGCATCAAGGATCGCGAGGGTAACCTCAACCAGGATATGGTTAACAAACTGAAAGCACAGCAGAAGGCTGGTTACAAGCTCTACTGGATCGCTTGCGGTAACACCGACTTCCTGTATCAGTCGAACTTGGAGTATATGAAGGGTCTGGACGAGATCGGTTTCGAGTACACTTGGTTTGAGTCGGAGGGTGGTCACACCTGGGACAACTGGCGTATGTATCTCGATACTTTCGCTCCTATGCTCTTCAAATAGTCTAAGAGCTTAGAACTACTGAGGGTCAGATTTGAATCTGACCCTCTTTTTTTTGTTCAAATAAACGTCTCTTTATAATACACTTTTTTACATCTTTTGGGCTAAGAGTGTTAAGATTGGACATTTGTTGCGCGGAGGGTGGACTTGGCACACTTTTGGGAATAGTGGTTGCAATGACTTAAAATAATCCACTATGAAGCAGAAAGATAAAAAGCACCTGACCGCCGAAAATGGTCGTCCCATTGCCGATAATCAAAACACGCAGACCGCCGGCGTAAGAGGACCCGTTACGTTGCAAGATCCGTGGTTGACCGAGAAACTTGCCCACTTCGACCGCGAAGTTATCCCCGAGCGGCGTATGCACGCCAAGGGCTCGGGGGCGTATGGCACATTTACTGTCACGCACGACATCACAGCCTACACTCGTGCCTCGATATTCGCCGAGGTGGGCAAGAAGACCGACTGTTTTGTCCGTTTCTCCACCGTGGCGGGTGAGCGTGGTGCTGCCGATGCCGAGCGCGATATTCGCGGCTTTGCGATGAAGTTCTACACCGACACGGGCAACTGGGACCTGGTGGGCAACAACACCCCCGTCTTTTTCCTGCGCGACCCCTTGAAGTTCCCCGACCTCAACCACGCCATCAAGCGCGACCCGCGTACGGGTATGCGCTCGGCTAATAGCAATTGGGACTTCTGGACTCTCCTCCCCGAGGCGCTGCATCAGGTGACTATCACGATGTCGCCGCGCGGCATTCCCGCCTCATTTCGCCATATGCACGGTTTTGGCAGCCATACTTATAGCTTTATCAATGCCGACAATCGCCGCACTTGGGTTAAGTTTCACCTTCGTACCTTGCAGGGCATCAAAAATATGACCGACGAAGAGGCCGAGGCTGTGATTGCAAAAGACCGAGAATCCCACCAGCGCGACCTCTTCGAGGCTATCGAGCGTGGCGACTATCCACGTTGGTTGATGCAGGTGCAACTAATGAGCGAGGATGAGGCGCGCGAGTACCACCTCAACCCGTTCGACCTGACTAAGGTGTGGTACCACGGTGACTTCCCGCTACACGATGTTGGTATTCTGGAACTTAACCGCAACCCTGAGAACTTCTTTGCCGAGACCGAGCAGGCAGCCTTTAACCCGATGAACATCATCGACGGTATCGGCTTTTCGCCCGACAAGATGTTGCAGGGCCGCTTGTTTTCCTATGGCGATGCGCAACGCTACCGCCTCGGTGTCAATCACCATCTGATACCTGTCAACAAACCTCGCTGCCCATACCACTCCTACCACCGCGACGGACAGATGCGCACCGACGATAATGGCGGACGTACTATCTCCTACGAGCCGAATAGCTATGGCGAGTGGCGCGACCAACCCTCGCTGAAAGAGCCACCTTTGGCCGCTACGGGCGACGTGTTCAACTACGACGAGCGCGAACTCGATAGCGACTACTTTACCCAGCCCGGCAAACTGTGGCGACTGATGAGCGCCGAGGACCAACGCGCCACCTGTGAGAACACTGCCCGCGCTATGGGCGATGCGGAGGTGTTTATCAAACAACGCCATATCCGCAACTGCCACCGCGCCGACCCATCGTATGGCGAGGGCGTCGCCAAGGCTCTTGGCCTCTCGCTCGCCGAAGCCCTCACCGCCCCCGACCCCGCCCACCCATCGTGGGATTGGCGATAGAATAAAAACAATGGCGACTGCTCATTTGAGCAGTCGCCATTGTTCTTTTAGTTACTCTTCACCACATCGGCAGGATTCTCGGTAGCAGCCTTCCACGAGCGGAGGGTTACAAGGCCGACCGTTACAGCGAGGACAATCAGCAGGGCGGCGATATAGAGCCACCACGGTTGTGCGATGCGGTTGGCAAACTGCTCCAACCAGCGCGAGGTGATGTACCACGCCACAGGTGCTGCCACCACGAAGCAACCTCCGACAATCCACACATAACGCAGGTTAAGCATCTCGACAATCTGGCGTGTCGTTGCGCCATAGACCTTGCGAACAGCAATCTCCGAGCGGCGGTGCTGCGTCTCGAACATCACAATACCAAAGACTCCCATCAGTGCGATAACAATAGCCAGAATAGCGAACAAGCCAATCAGCACCATATCCTTCTTGGTCTGCTGATATAGGCTCTCGACCCACTCCTCCAAGTAGTAGAGTTCTGGCTTCTCGGCAGCAGGAGCCAACTCCTCTGCAACTCCGCTTACATATTTTGCAAACGCCTTTACATCGGCTCCCTCGCGCAGACGGACGTAGAAGTGGGCTTTATCGCTTGCGTCGTCGCAGTAGAATGCGTGGTAGTCGTCGTTGTTGACAAGCGATGATAGTCGGACATCCTTAATGATACCCACCACATTAAGGCCCTCTGGGAAATTGTAACCGATTGGCATTCCAATCTCACGATTGAATGACTGCATAATAATCATCTCACCTCGTTCGCCCGACGAAGGGGTGAATCCCACGCCATCAACAATCTCAAAGCCAAAGAAGTCGAGGAAGTTCCAGCGCACAGCGTTAGGCTTAATATGATAATTCTTATCCTCATAGCTTCTGCCCCAAGTCTGACCGTTTCGGAAGATATTGGCACCCGAAGAGGTTACACCAACCACATCAGGGTGTTGTTCAATACGCTCAATAACTGTCTCGGAGCGATAGCGCAAATCCCACGAGGCAAAGGTTACCACATTCTGGCGGTCGAAGCCCAAGTCGTAGTTAATCATATAGCGATACTGAATGAAGAATACAGCGGTTACGATAATCAGAATCATTGCAACGGTAAACTGCACTCCTACCATAATGGAGCGAAGTCTGCGACCCGTTGCCGACTGTGCAAAACCACCCTTTACGCCCAACGAAGCATTGAAACGGGTGATGTAGAATGCAGGGTAGAGTGCTGCCACCACAGCCAGCAACACCATCAACGCCACAACCATAATCATCACGGGGATATTATCCGATAGGGCGAGCGAGCAAATCGAGTAGTTCGTGATAAAACTATCCTGAATAGCCACCATCAAATAGAATGTCAGAGCCATTGAGATAAGCACCAGTCCGATAGCCTCGAAGAGGAAGTTCCAACGCAGTGTACCTTGACTCGCGCCGAACACCTTGCAGATATTCACCGCACGCATACGCACAGGTACGAGTGCAAAAAAGAAGTTGATAAAGTTGATAAAGGCTATCAGCACAATGATAAATGCAATGCTCGAAAGGATAATCGGGGTAGATTTCTTTCCCGTCTGGAAGTTTGATGGCTCGTAAAAATCAGCGTAATACATTTTGTTGACCGGCACAAGGCGTGTAGCGAGAATATGAGCACCAGCCTCAATCTCCTCTTTGAGCATTGCCTCCTCTTCGGGGTCTTCTGCAATCCACTCTTGCGCCATACCAAGAAACCAATCAGCATAGCCCTTCTTGAATATTTCGATGTAGGTATCGAGGTCTGCACCCTCGCGAATGCGGACAAAGTTCATGTAGTTCCAGTTGTTGTTGCCCATAGTATGTACTCCTTCGTCGCCCTGCACAATGCCCCAATCGCCAAAGAGAGAGTTGTCGGGCATATCCTCATAAATCGCCACAATGGTCTGCTGAACGGTTGGCTTTCCATCGTCAAAGTGTGTGCCTCCCTCAAAGTAGATGGCATCGCCTACGCCCAAGCCCAACTTTTCGGCCTCCGAGCGCGACATAATAACGGTGTTAGGATTTTTGAGCTCCGAAAAATCGCCTGCCAAACACTCAAAACCAAAGAAATCGGGGGTGTTTGGCGTGGCCTGATAGACATAGTCGTTGAAGGAGTCGAAGTGGTATTCGCTCTTCATTACCCACACGCGGTTAATTCCGGGATATGGTGCGTACGATGCCACCTCCTCGGCATCGGGGAACTGCTCGGCTGTCACATAGGCCAAGTTGCCCGGAGAGTTGCTATGCCACTGAATATCGGTATTATCGCCAAAATTCGGCGAAACAACGTAGGTGCGGTCGGCCTCTTTGAGCGAACTATTGTAGGTCAGCGTGTACCACACCTGCGATGCGATGATGTAGAACGCCACAAAGGCGAGGGTCAAACCGAGCACATTAAGCAGCGATGCGACCTTGTAACGCTTGAGCGTCATCAGAAAGTTTTTGAATGCGATTTTCATATTGTTTGAGTTTTATTTGTTTTTGTCTTAGTGGCTTGGGAGGCGGTCAAACCTGCCCAAGCCTAATTGTTTGTTTTAGTGAAAGTAGGAGGTTAGAGAGGTTAGTGCAGTTAGGAATATCGGGTAAT
>JAFXAY010000055.1 GCA_017521965.1 Tidjanibacter sp.
AGCGGTGTTGATAGCGTCACATACGAGGTCGGTGTTGAGAGCCTCCAAGATGGTCTTGCCGGGAAGAATCTCCGATGCCATAGCTGCGGAGTGGGTCATACCCGAGCAACCGATGGTCTCCACGAGAGCCTCCTGAATGATACCATCTTTAACGTTGAGTGTGAGCTTGCAAGCGCCCTGCTGAGGAGCACACCAGCCGATACCGTGAGTCAGACCGGAGATGTCGGTAACCTCTTTTGCTCTTACCCATTTTCCCTCCTCGGGAATAGGAGCCGATGCGTGGTTGGCTCCCTTCTTCACGCAGCACATACCCTGTACCTCGTGAGAGTAAACTAATTCTCTTGCCATTTTAGTAATTAATATAAGTGTAAATTGTTAGTGTTATAATCTTTGCCCAATACGCCAAAATATAATCGACTACAAATATAGGATTATTTCACAAGTTTATCAATAGGCAGGCCAAAATGAAATGCAAAATGTAAAATTGATTTAGGGAGTGTTAGGGAGTGTTAGGGAATTTAGGGAGTGTTAGGGAGATTAGGGAATAATGAGAATAATGGGAATAATGGGAGAATCTTTAAACTCACTAAACTCCTTAAATTCCTTAAACTCCCTAAACTCTCTAATCTCACTAAACTCCCTATATTCCCTAAACTCTCTCTTGCCTATTGGGCTTATTAGGCCTATTGGGCCTATTATTTTTTCCCAAAACAAACAATAGGTATAAAGTTAAAGGTCGGGCGCAAACCCGACCTTTAACTTTATACCTATAATATATATATTACAGACCCAACTCAGCAGCGAACTTCGCGAAGTTTGCGTCGTTCTGTGCCTGTGCTTTGAGTGCGGGGTTCTTAGCGATAGCGCTATTCAGGTACGATGCAGCAGCCTTGCTGTCGCCCTCCTTAGCAGCGATAACTGCTTTGAGGTACTCAGCGTCAGCCGAGTTGTCGTTAGCGATTGCGCTCTTAGCAGCAGCGAGGTTGTTGTTACATACCTCAGCAACAGCCTTGTTGTAACCGGTCAACTGAGCCGAAGCAGCCGAGTAGTCACCCTCAGCGAGAGCGAGCAGACCCTTAGCGGTCTTAGCCTCAGCAGCGCTCAGCGAGTTGAGGTACTGCTTAGCCTCAGCAACGTTACCCTGAGCAACAGCAACCATAGCGAGGTTGTTGGTGATCTCGGGAGCCGACTTCAACTGAGCAGCCTTCTGCAATGCGCTCTTAGCCTCAGCAATCTTGCCCTGAGCAGCCTCAGCAACTGCGAGGTTGTTCCAAGCGCGAACATCGTTGTAGGTCTGAGCAGCCAGAGTGTAGATAGCAGCCTTCTCAGCGTCGTTGTTGGTCAGAGTAGCAGCGTAGAGCATCTCCTCAACGGTCAGGTTCTTGTTGTTAGCCTTAGCAGCAGCCAGCAACTGAGCGTCGGTCATACCCTCAACCTCAGCGGTAGCAACGAACTGGGTGCGACGGAGCTCGGGAAGGATCTCCTCAGCCAACACCTTGTAAACCGACGACAGGTTCTTGATCTCCTGGTCGCGCTTTGCGGG
The DNA here is from genome assembly GCA_017521965.1 of Tidjanibacter sp. Classification (GTDB taxonomy): domain Bacteria; phylum Bacteroidota; class Bacteroidia; order Bacteroidales; family Rikenellaceae; genus Tidjanibacter. Next base: position 1,544 of record JAFXAY010000055.1, read on the forward strand.
GTTCGAGTACATGCTCAATACATTCAGGATAAGGTCTTTATCTTTCAGGTTCGAAGCCTCAACCAGAGCCTTGAAACCGTCCCAGTCCTCACCGTAAGCAGCAGCGTCGTACGATACGTTAACGCCCTCGAGTACATCCTGAATAGCAGCCTGACCGGTCTCGCTACGCTCCTTCGACAGCTTGTCGTTGAAGTTCTCGGGACCATCGGGCGATGCATAACCCTTCGAGAATACGTTGCCGAGGGTTACGTTAGCCTTCTCAGCGTTCTCCTTAACAAATGCCTCGAACTCGTTGATCGAAGCCTCGCTCAGCTGTGCGGGGCGAACCTTTGCACTGTTGATGAGGTACTTAATCTCGGCCTCCGAGCTGATGGTGGTAACGCGCGAGAAGTTGTCCTTCATATAGTTCATACCGTCTGCGTTGTCAGCAGCGTTCTGGGTTGCGTCGATACCCTGAGCAGCAGCGATAGCAGCGAAGGGAACGAAGTCAGCGAACTTGGGCGAGCAGTCGTCAGCGCAACGCGACTCGAAGCGAAGCTCCAAAGTACCCTTGTTAGCAGCGGGAGTGTAGGGGAAAGTCACGGTCTGAGTGTACGAACCACCCTCAGCCTTAACAATCTTGGTGTAGTTGTCCTCTACATACTCACCCTGTACGAACTTAGGAGTACCAGCAATCTCGCCACCCTCGTAAACCAAAACAGGGGTAATTTTCATAATGGTCTCCTCGTCGAAGTAGCGGGGAGGGAAAGTAACGGTAACCTCAGCGGTAACAGTCGAACCCTTCAAAGTCATCACCTCGGGATTACAAGCGACCTCGATTTTGTCGATGTTCTTCTGCATCTTCTGAGCGCAGTTGCAACTTGCCAACAACATAGTAGCAAGTACCATACATACGGTTGCAAATCTTTTCATAATGCTTTTTGTTAGTGTAATTAAAATTTTATTGTGTTTTATTATTTCACTCTCACCCCCACTTATTTGTGGGTTTGCTCTCTGTTTTTGGGCACCAGAGCAGCAGGCTCTTTTTTAACGTGCTAGTCGAGAGCGTCAAAAAACAACGCTCCCGATTAGCAAATATAGGAATATATTTTTGATTTCCCTAATTTTTTTAAACAATTCTTTTAAAATCAAACTGTTCAGCCTTTTTCTGCACTTGGGTTAACCCAAATACTGTGCCACTATTTCTTGGGCAACAGCACCTTGCGAGAAAGTTTCAACTTATTGGTTTTCTGGTCGATAGCAATAAGTTTCACCTCAATCATATCACCCTCTTTCAGGCCGGTTTCCTCCATAGTCTCGTAGCGGCGGTGGCCAATCTCCGAGATGTGCAACAGACCATCTTTTCCGGGCAAAATCTCAACAAATGCGCCAAATGCCACAATCGAGCGAATCTTACCGTTGTAAACCTCGCCTACCTCGGGAACTGCTACGATACCCTTGATGCGAGCCAGAGCGGCATCCATACCCTCCTTGTTCTCGCCGAAGATATCAACATAGCCCTTCTCGTCCTTCTCGGTGATGGTGATGGTGGTACCGGTGGTCTTCTGGATATCCTGGATAACCTTACCGCCCGGGCCGATAACAGCACCGATAAAGTCCTGAGGAATAACAATCTGCACGATGCGGGGTACGAAGGGACGGAAGTCCTCGCGGGGCTCAGCCAGAGTCTCGCACATCTTGTCGAGGATGTGCATACGACCGCGACGTGCCTGCTCCAATGCCTTAGCCAGCACCTCATACGACAGACCGTCAACCTTAATATCCATCTGGGTAGCGGTGATACCGTCGCGGGTACCGGCCACCTTGAAGTCCATATCGCCCAAGTGGTCCTCATCGCCGAGGATGTCCGACAGCACAGCATACTTGCCGCTCTCGGAGTCGGTAATCAGACCCATTGCGATACCCGAAACAGGTTTCTTCATCTTCAAGCCCGAGTCCATAAGTGCCAGAGTACCAGCACATACAGTAGCCATCGACGACGAACCGTTCGACTCCAAGATATCCGACACTACGCGTACTGCGTAGGGGTTCTCATCGCCCACGGGTACCATAGGCTTCAATGCACGCCAAGCCAAGTTACCGTGACCAATCTCGCGACGCGACAGACCACGTGCGGGACGAGCCTCGCCGGTGGAGAAGGGAGGGAAGTTGTAGTGGAGTACGAACTGCTCCGAGCCCTGTACCAGAGCCTCGTCGATCATCTTCTCGTCGAGCTTGGTGCCGAGGGTTACAGTCGAGAGCGACTGGGTCTCACCACGGGTGAAGATTGCCGAACCGTGTGCAGCGGGCAGATAGCCTACCTCGCACCAGATGGGGCGAATCTCGTCGGTCTTACGACCGTCCAGACGGATACCCTCGTCGAGAATCATATTACGCATAGCCTTCTTCTGTACCTCGTCGTGGAAGTAGCGGTGGATCAGAGGTTTCAACTCTGCCAACTCCTCCTCGGTGTACTGCTCGCAGAACTTAGCCTCCAAAGCGTCGAAGAGGTCCGAGCGCTCCTGCTTAGCGGTGCCGCTGGTAGCAATTTTGTATGCCTCGTCGTAGGTCTCGGCGATAACCTTAGCCTTCAACTCCTCGTCGTTCTTCTCGTGGCAGTACTCGCGCTTCACATCTTTGCCAAGCTCCTTGCTCAGCTCAATCTGAGCAGCGCAGTGCTTCTTAATCTCCTCGTGAGCAAACTTGATGGCTTCGAGCATATCTGCCTCCGAAACCTCCTTCATCTCACCCTCGACCATCAGGATATTGTCGATGGTTGCACCGACCATAAGGTCCAAATCGGCGCGCTCGTTCTCCGAGAAGGTGGGGTTGATGACCAACTTACCGTCGATACGCGATACACGAACCTCCGAGATGGGGCCCTCGAAGGGGATATCCGAAACAGCAAGTGCTGCCGAAGCGGCCAGACCTGCAAGTGCATCGGGCTGGATATCCTTATCAGCCGAGATAAGGTTTACAGTTACGAATACCTCGGCGTGGAAGTTGCTGGGGAAGAGGGGACGGAGTGCGCGGTCGATAAGACGAGCCACCAAAATCTCCGAGTCCGAGGGGCGAGCCTCACGTTTGAGGAAACCGCCGGGGAAGCGACCCGCAGCAGCATATTTCTCTTTGTATTCAACCGAAAGCGGCATAAAGTCGCAATCATCTTTTGCCTCTTTTGCGGCACATACGGTGGCCAAGAGCATAGTGTCGCCCTGCTTTACCACCACGGCACCGTCGGCCTGCTTAGCCAACTTGCCGGTCTCGATAATCACCTCGCGATCGCCGCCAAGGTTGATTACCTTCTGAGTTGCATTGTACATCATTTCGTTTCTATCTTACATCAAAAATTTTGCCTCAATTTAAGTGACGCCTCCAACCAAAATCTTCGGCATCACTAAGGGGATTTTTGCACTAACTCTCTGGCGCTCAACGCCTTCGGGCAAAACCACGCTACCCACCCCCTTATAAGCAAAAGTAAAGGCAATCACCAACAATCGTGTGGAATTGCCTTTACTATTACTTACTTTCTCACGCAAGAACTATTTACGCAGGTTAAGAGCCTTAACGATAGCTCTGTATCGCTCAATGTCGTTCTTCTTGAGATAATCGAGCAACTTACGGCGTTTACCAATCAGTTTCAACATAGCACGCTGAGTACCAAAGTCGTGTTTGTTGCTCTTCAAATGCTGTGTAAGGTGGCTGATACGGTAGGAGAACAGCGCGATCTGGCTCTCAGGCGAACCGGTATCGGTGTTGGACGCACCGTAGGCAGCGAAAAGCTCCTGCTTTTTTTCGGGTGTTAAATAACTCATTGTTTTATAAATTTTTTTGAGGTTCCGCTTTACGATGAATACGCCTTACCGTATCTCACCAAAGCGTGGCGCAAAGATACCCTTTTTTTAACGAGTAACAAATTAATTATCATTTTTTTTGACAATTTCACGCTTTCGGCAGGTTTTTTTCTACCTTTGTATAATAATACCTTTGCGCTATGACTCGAAAATACTCAATTTTTATACATTTTGCGCTACTTGCTCTGGTGTGGCTGTCATCGCCTACCGCCTCGGCAAGCGACACCACACGCCTCTACCAATTCTCAATCCGCGAGGAGATTATGCCCTCCACCGCCAACCTTGTGCGCGACCGTCTGGCCGACGCCGAGGCCGTTGGTGCCGACGTGGTGTTGATTGATATGAACACCTATGGCGGCCTTGTCGATGCCGCCGATTCGATACGCACAATGCTCCTCGCCCACCCCAAGCCTGTCTGGGTCTATGTGGCCAATCAGGCGGCGAGTGCCGGAGCGCTGATTGCGGTGTCGGCCGACTCGATTTTTATGCAGCCCGGAGGCTCGATAGGTGCGGCGTCGGTGGTTGACCAGAGTGGCAACCTGATGCCCGACAAGTACCAGAGTTTTATGCGTGCTATGATTCGCTCCACTGCTGAGGCACACGGGAAAGTGACTGTCGTTCAGGGCAGTGACACCACTTGGGTGTGGCACCGCGACCCCGCAGTGGCGGAGTCGATGGTGGGCACCTATGGCGAGTCGGGCGACTCGCTCCGAGTGGTCACCTTCACACCCGAGGAGGCTATCGAGGCGGGCTACTGCGAGGGTATCTACCCCACCATCGAGGCGCTCCACGAGGCTACCCTCACCGAGCCTTACGACGTGGTGGTCTATGAGCCTACACTGCTCGACAAGTTGCTCGGATTTCTGACCAATCCTGCTGTGCAGGGCATCTTCATAATGCTCATCTTTGGCGGTATCTACTTCGAGATGCAGAGCCCCGGATTGGGCCTGCCCTCCATTGTAGCAGTGATTGGAGCTGCACTCTACTTCGCACCCCTCTACCTCGGAGGTCTGCTCGACTATTGGGAGGTTGTCATCTTCCTTGTCGGCGTGGTGCTCGTCTTGGTCGAGATATTCGTAACGCCGGGCTTTGGCGTGCCGGGCATATTGGGTCTGATTTGTGTGGTCGGCGGGTTGACCTTTGCCGCTATCGACTCCGACCTGCTCCGCTATATCCCCACGGGCGAACTCTCGCTCGGCTACATCGTCGCACCCCTCAGTACCACCATCGTCGCTGTGGTGCTCGCCACGCTCCTCTGCCTCTACTTCGGCAGTCGCTGGCTCGAAGGGTCGTCGCCACTCCGTAACAAGGTGGTACTCAGCGCCGAGATGGATGCCGCCGAGGGCTTCGCATCGCACGAGCAGAGCCTCGCCGCACTTGTGGGCGCAAGTGGCACCGCCACCACTCCGCTCCGTCCCGCAGGCCGAGTGACAATCGACGGAAAAGGTTATGCCGCTACAACCATTCACGGTAGTTTCATAGCCAACGGAGCGGCAGTGAAAGTTGTCAAAGTAGAAACAGGAACACTCTATGTCACAGAGGCTTAAACATATATTCGGCTCGACACTCGCGGCACTGCTGCTCTTGGCTCTGGGCGGCTGCACTCCGCAGTACCAGACCTTCGAGGGGACAGCACTCGGCACTCTCTTCCGCATCACCGCGGGAGGTCGCATCACCCCCACCCTGCGCGCCGAGCTGACCACCCTCTTCGACGAGGCCAACAAGGAGATGTCGGTATTCGATGACAACTCCCTGCTGAGCCGCATCAATCGTGGCGAAACCGACTCACTATCAGCCAATATCATCTACTGCATCGAGATGGCACACCGCGTGAGCGAACTCTCGGGCGGTGCCTACGATATCACCATTCAGCCACTTGTCGAGGCCTACGGTTTCTCGGGCGACGACCCCGACTTCACCCCCAACCTCGACTCGCTGCTGCCGCTTGTCGATTACCGAAAAATCGAGATTGTCGAGGGGCGCTTGGTACGCCCTGCTGGGGTGCAGATAGGACTGAACTCGATAGCCAAAGGAGCGGTGGTAGATATGGCCGCCGCACTATTGGAAGAGGCTGGTTTTGAGGACTATATGGTCGATATTGGTGGCGAGATATTTTGTCGTGGCAAGAGCCCTTCGGGGCGCGACTGGCGCATCGGCGTGGAGACCCCATTTGAGGGTAACTTCTCGCTGACGGGCGAGTACATCGAGGCGGTGCTCTCGCTCAGCGGTGCGGGTATGGCCACCTCGGGCAACTATCGCAACTTCCACACCGACGCCGAGGGTCGCAAGCTGACCCACATCATAGACCCCCACACGGGGGCCAACACCGAGAGTAACCTGCTCTCCGCCACGGTGATAGCCGAGAACTGCGCACTCGCCGACGCCTACGGTACTATGCTGATGGCGCTCGGCTACGACGACGCCCTTGCACTTGTCGAGCGCGAGTCTATCCCCGCCCTCCTCATCTGGGCCGACGACACAGGCGAGATGCAGATAACGATGACCGACGAGATGAAGCCCCACTTGGAGTAATGGGATTTTGAAGATTATCCCTAAACTCACTAAATTCTCTAAACTCCCTATTGCCTATTAGGCTTATTAGGCTTATTGGGCCTATAATAATAAGCCCAATAGGCCCGATAAGCCCAATAGGTTTTTCCTATTAAAAAACCTGAGAGTGGTTCGATACCACTCTCAGGTTTAACTTAATTTTGAATTTTGAACTTTGCATTTTGAATTTTGAACTTTGCATTTTGAATTCTCAAAACCCCCTTTTCCGGGCAACGGTTTAAATATAAATAGGTAAAATGTTTTGTTATTTGAAAAACAGTGCTACCTTTGTAGCGTTGTAAGGTGTGCGTAGGCCGCAGTGCAACACTTTTGACAGACAAACAACAATACACAATCAATAATCAACCTTTAAATCGTATGAGTAACATTTTTACTTCATCAATCGGCAAAAAGCTGATTATGAGCATCTCGGGGTGTTTCCTCGTGTTGTTCTTGGCGTTTCACATGTGTATGAACCTCGCCCTCGTATTCTCGCCTGAGGCCTACAACGCTATCTGCGAGTTCCTCGGTGCAAACTGGTACGCTCTGGTAGGTACCGCCATCTTGGCTGCGGGTGTTCTGGTACACTTTGTTTACGCTTTTATCCTCACCATTCAGAACCGCAAGGCTCGTGGTAACATCCGCTACGCTGTTACCGCTAAGGAGGAGGGTGTGTCGTGGGCATCGAAGAATATGCTCGTGCTCGGCATCATCGTTATCCTCGGTCTGCTCGTTCACCTGAAAGACTTCTGGGCACAGATGCAGTTGGTAGAGATCCTCGGTCACCACACCAACAGCTACGGTCTGACTCCCACCGATGGCGCAGGCGCCACTCTCGAAGTCTTCGGCAACCCCATCTACTGTGTAGTCTACATCGTATGGTTGGCAGCCCTCTGGTTCCACCTCACTCACGGTGTATGGAGTATGCTCCACACTATGGGCTTCAACAGCAAGTTATGGATGAAGCGCGTTAAGTGCATCGCCAACATCGTTGCTACCCTCGTTGTTGCCGGCTTTATGTTGGTAGTTGTTGTTTGCTGCCTCCGTGCCAACGGTATCATCGGCTAAGCGAACAACTTAACCCACATCCAATCACAAAAGGAAAACAAGAAAAACGTATAAGAATATGGCAAAATTGGATTCTAAAGTTCCTGCCGGCCCCGTGGCCGAAAAGTGGAGCAAACACAAATCGGAAATCAAGGTAGTTAGCCCCGCCAACAAACGTAAACTCGACGTTATCATCATCGGTACCGGTCTGGGTGGCGCATCGGCTGCTGCATCGCTCGGCGAATTGGGTTACAACGTAAAGGTATTCTGCATCTCCGACTCGCCCCGTCGCGCTCACTCTATCGCGGCTCAGGGTGGTATCAACGCTGCTAAGAACTACCAGAACGACAACGACTCGGTATATCGCCTCTTCTACGACACCATCAAAGGTGGTGACTACCGCGCACGCGAGGCCAACGTATATCGTCTGGCTGAGGTGTCGAACCTCATCATCGACCAGTGCGTAGCTCAGGGTGTTCCCTTTGCACGCGAGTACGGTGGTCTGCTCGACAACCGTTCGTTTGGTGGTGCACAGGTATCGCGTACCTTCTACGCTCGTGGCCAGACCGGTCAGCAGCTGCTGCTCGGCGCTTACGCAGCCCTCAACCGCCAGATTGCTAAGGGCTCGGTGAAGAGCTTCCCCCGCCACGAGATTTTGGATATCGTAATCGTCGATGGCAAGGCTCGCGGCGTTATCGCACGTAACCTTGTGACCGGCGAGATTGAGCGCCACGGTGCTCACGCAGTGGTTATGGCTACCGGTGGCTACGGTAATGTATTCTTCCTCTCGACCAACGCTATGAACTCCAACGGTTCGGTGGCTTGGCAGGCATACAAGAAGGGTGCATTCTTCGCTAACCCCTGCTTCACTCAGATTCACCCCACCTGTATCCCCGTACACGGTACTCAGCAGAGTAAGCTGACCCTGATGTCGGAGTCGTTGCGTAACGATGGTCGTATCTGGGTTCCCAAGAAGAAAGAGGATGTCGAGGCACTCCGCGCACACACCAAGAAGCCTTCGCAGATTGCTGAGGAGGATCGCGACTACTACTTGGAGCGTCGCTACCCCGCATTCGGTAACCTCGTTCCCCGCGACGTGGCATCGCGTGCCGCTAAGGAGCGCTGCGACGCTGGCTTCGGCGTAAACGAGACAGGCTTGGCAGTATTCCTCGACTTCAAGACCGCTATCGAGCGTCTGGGTAAGGATGTGATTAAGGCTCGCTACGGTAACCTCTTCCAGATGTATGAGAAGATTACCGATACCGATCCCTATAAGGAGCCTATGATGATCTACCCCGCAGTGCACTACACTATGGGTGGTATCTGGGTTGACTATAACTTGATGACCACTATCCCCGGTCTGTACGCTATCGGCGAGGCAAACTTCTCGGATCACGGTGCTAACCGTCTGGGTGCTTCGGCGCTGATGCAGGGTCTGGCTGATGGTTACTTCGTACTGCCCTACACCATCGGTGACTACCTCTCGCACGAGATCCAGTCGCCCAAGGTGGACACCAACACCCCCGAGTTCGAGGCTGCCGAGAAGGCTGTCAAGGAGCGCATCGAGAAGCTCTTCTCGATTAAGGGTAACCAGTCGGTGGACGATATCCACAAGAAGCTCGGCCACGTGATGTGGGATATGGTAGGTATGGCTCGTACCAAAGAGTCGTTGGAGAAGGCTATCGTTGAGATTCAGAAGATCCGCAAGGAGTTCTGGGCCGACGTACGCGTTCCCGGCAAGAACGACGAGTTCAACCAGGAGATCGAGAAGGCACTCCGCCTGGCCGACTTCCTCGAACTGGGCGAGCTGATGGCACGCGACGCACTCGGTCGTAACGAGTCGTGCGGTGGCCACTTCCGCGAGGAGTACCAGACCCCCGAGGGCGAGGCACAGCGCGACGACGAGAACTATGCATACGTAGCAGTTTGGGAGTACAACGGTGCCGATGCAGAGCCTACCCTCCACAAAGAGGAGTTGAAGTTTGAGGCTATCAAGGTTGCTCAGCGTAACTATAAGGACTAATTGTTCTGTGAGTAGATAACAAGAAAGAGAAATAAATAAAATAGTACAACAATGAATTTAACACTTAAAATCTGGCGTCAGAAAGATGCCAAGTCGCAGGGCAAATTCGAAGAGTACAAGGTTCAGAACATCTCTCCCGACAGTTCGTTCTTGGAGATGCTGGATATTTTGAATAACGACCTGATTATGTCGGGCAAAGAGCCTATCGCCTTTGACCACGACTGCCGCGAGGGTATCTGCGGTATGTGCTCGCTCCATATTAATGGCCACGCACACGGTCCCGACAGCGAGATTACTACCTGCCAGCTGCACATGCGTAAGTTCAAAGATGGCGACACCATCACCATCGAGCCTTGGCGCTCGGCGGCCTTCCCCGTGATTAAGGACCTGGTGGTTGACCGCAGTGCTTACGATAAGATTTTGCAGGCCGGTGGCTTTATCTCGGTGAACACTGGTGGTGTGCCCGACGCTAACGCTATTCCTATTCCTAAGGCCGACGCCGATGAGAGTATGGACGCTGCCGCTTGTATCGGCTGTGGCGCGTGCGCCGCAACCTGCAAGAACGGTTCGGCAATGCTCTTCGTGGCTGCCCGCGTATCGTCGCTCGCCAAACTGCCCCAGGGCAAGGTGGAGGGCGCACGCCGCGCAAAGGCTATGGTGGCTAAGATGGACGAACTCGGCTTCGGTAACTGTACCAACACCGGCGCCTGCGAGGCAGAGTGCCCCAAGGCAATCCCATCTCGCACATCGCCCGCCTCAACCGCGAGTTCCTCTACGCTAAGTTCCAGGACTAAGAGTAGAACCCTTACACAAACAACAGAGCCGAGATTTCTCGGCTCTGTTGTTTATATAGACAATTAATCAAATAATTTGCAGGTCTAAAAAATTAGACCTATATTTGCATAAACAATATGACATAACTATGCCAACAATTTTTGAAATTTTCGGACTACGTTTCTTTTTCTACTCTGATGAACATTTGCCTATCCATGTACATGTTGAGTATGGTGGGAATGATGCAAAGATTGAGATAGCCACTCGTACAGTAGTTAAGAATCGAGGACTTAAACCACGCGAACTGAAACAAGCCACACAATTGATTGAGATGTATGAGTCCGAAATTATCAAAGCATGGCACGATTATTTCGATAAGGAGTAATTAGTATATGGAGAAGATAACTAAAATATCGTTTGCAGAGGGGAATATCTGTACAATTACAGATGCAGGGAAGGAGTATCGCAAGGCGTTAGAATTCTTCCCAACGCTGCTTGACGCTACTCCCGCACAACGCGAATTGTACACGATTAACAAATTTGGAGATGCTGTTCGCTGGGCTGAGATAGACGAAGATATACATATAACGAGTTTAATAGACGGTGCGCAACCCACAGAAAATGCGGTGGCTAAGGCGTTCCAGAAATTCCCATTTCTAAATGTATCTGAGATAGCGCGCTCATTAGGTATGCATAAAAGCCTGCTCTCTAAGTATATTTATGGCACAAAAAAACCGTCAAAAGAACGCGAGAAAGAGATTTTGGAAGCCCTGCGCGAGATGGGACGTCAGTTAGCAAATTTATGACATAAAAGGCACTGTTGAACTATGACTCCACAACGATTGCCAATAAAAAAGCGGGCAATTGAAATTAAAATTTGTGGTTAAAGAAAATTTGTATTATCTTTGCACCGCAATTCAGCGATAAAGTACCCTTCGGGGGCAGAGATACATCGCGGGGTAGAGCAGTTGGCAGCTCGTCGGGCTCATAACCCGGAGGTCGGAGGTTCGAGTCCTCCCCCCGCTACCTTAACGGACAAGTCGAAAGATTTGTCCGTTTTTTTATAGGCAATAGCACTGGCGGTGCTTTGGTTTTGTGGAAGTGGTTTCTAGTGTGCAAGCACACTAAATCCACTTCCAAACTCCCAAGTGCGATGCACTTATTGCCTATAAAAACCATTCACGGTGGGGACATTTAGTGGAGGTTGCGGAGATAATTAGTAAGGTGCTACGCACAAATCTCAAAGGTATCTCCGCCAAGTTGGCAAGCCAACAGCCGAGTCCTCCCCCCGCCCGCTAAAAGTTCTACACTGACCGTATTAGTAAGATGTAGTCGATTATAATAAAAGCAGCAAAAGGGCTATAATAAGAAGGATTATTTGCCATGCCTTTGGTTTTTGGTTTTGTTTGCTCTCGTCTTGTTGGCTTTCATCTTGTTTGCTCTCGTTTTGTTGGCTTTCACCTTGTTTGCTCTCTTCCTGTTTGTCTTTGTTTTGTTGTTTTGTTGGTTGTTTTTTAACTAGTTTGTCCCAGTTATCGTTAAATGGGAGAAACTTACTACCATCAAATATAACATCATCTGCCAACTCGGCCAATTGGCTTGTGAACGGTTGTAGGCTTTCGATATTATTAGCCTCACTTATCTCTTCTAACGCCTTTATATTATACTCTTTAATAGTATCTGAGTCTCCTACGCAATGGGCGATAGCCACTGTGCCCGTATCAAGTGTACAAGCAGTTATAAGCACATTCCCATCTTTGTATATTATTATTCTATCTTCGTATCCTATAGTAGCGGAAACTATTTCTCCGTTATAGAAAACACCTTTTGTGGACATATACAGGTATTCGGGTTGTGACTCTGCATTTTGGGCATCTTGCAAAACGATAATCTTGTTTAGTGGCAAGTTTGTACGTTTCTCAATTGCACATATAGGAATCCAAGTAGTTTCTACTCTTGTCGGTTTCAGTTCCGTAATCTTATCCGCAGACAATGTATAAATATTTCCATATCCATTTCGGTTTTTTGAATTTACTAAGCATGTATCGTCCTTATCGCTATATACCATAGTATGGTTCCCAAGTCGCTCTATTTCTAGATCCTGAATCTTATATTTCTCAAGGGTTAAAATGTCATAATATGAAGATAGGTGGATTGGCTCTACTTTACCTGTACTAACATTCAAACAAGTAATTGTGTTGAACATATACGGGAAACAACTTATCATTTTTGTAAATAGAAGAAACTCCTTCATTATGTTTTTTGTTAGGAACTCGATAAGCCCATTGGTCTCTGCATCAGTTAACTTTGAAAGAGTCGCTTCCATTTTATCTTCGTTTCCAACTCTACGGTTACCTCTGAAGTCAATAAAGTACTTATTATTTATGTGTATGTAGCCGGACTGATATTTGAAAGAGAACTTCATAGTCATATCAACATCTCCCATCGTCTGCAAATAATATAATACCACTTTGTTTTCTGCTTCACAATCTATCTGCATCTTCCAGTCTGCTACATCCGCTTTCGTTTTTGCTAGATTGTATTCACGCATGTGTATCGCATCCAATACCAGCGCCATAAACATCTGGCTGGAAATTTCTCCGACTTCTAATTTTTGGGTTATCATAATAAGAATATTTAAGGGTTTATTATTTAGGTTGTTTGAGTAATTGATGTGTAATTCTTTTGTTATACACTATCTTGTTTGTTTCATTTGTCCAAATGCACATCTACTACATTTATATCCTCCCTGAGAATATCTGCCATTATGTTTGGATAAGCAAAATGGGCATACTCTAAATCCGCATTTGTCACATATAAACCAGTTCCAAGAAACAGGGAACTCTTTGCCACAGTTTTGACAAGGAATAAGATAATTCATAAGGATTTTGTGTACATAATATTAGAGTCTGCTTAAAGCGGTATATCGCCTTAAACAGACTCTAATTAACTAGCGTCGCTCAATTTTCTTGATATACACATCATCACTAGGCTTAATAGTGCCTTGTCTAAGAAGGATAGCCATTGCCTGACTCTCCGATGGATAATCCATAGTTACATAAGTACAACAATCAGTGTTGTTCTTTCTGTAGTAAACCGCATACTGTGACATAATAGTTGGTGTGTTTTGATGTGCATCATCTCCTATGCGATTGTTAATATAAAAAGAAAAGTGTGGAGATGATTTCGTTTATCTCTAAGAAGGTTGTGGAATACCCGAAGTAAAGTAAACGATACAATGCCCCACACCTGGATAGTATGGGGTATATGCACAAATTGTGCACAGCCACATAGCTATACAAGAAATGAGTGCTGTTCGTTATCCTTTACTTCTGAAAACTTCCACATTCTCTTAGAAGGACCGCGAAAACACTTTTCGTATGTAATGCCCAACAATCCGCTGAGCAATACAAAATTAAAAAGAATTTTCAAAACGAACAACACTCAATGCCAGAATTGAATTGTTTAGTCTTCTGACGAGGTGCAATTATAATTTATTTCGGCACAAATTTCGCGTTAAAAAACCTCAAAACCAATATTGAATCTTAATTATGTTATTTCAACTTGGGACATAAGTCGGCTATATTCAACCGTTTCCTTGAATGCCTCAAACTCCGGAATTGGCAGTCACTTTCAGCGGTGACTGCCGATTTTTTATTGGCTTGGCAGGGTGATAGTCTACCAAAATAGTGTTATATTTGTTTTGACGAACCAATACATTACACTAACAACAAGCAGATGAACGCTATGAAAAAGATTGGATTATTATCGGTATTCACACTATTATTTTTGCTTATGGCAGCCAATAGCAACGCGCAGATTGTAATCAACATCCGCTACACCGGCGAGAACGGTAGCGCCCGCAAATATGTTGAGGAGATGGAGAAGAGTGGCATAGCCGACCGCATACGCGCGGTGGAGGGCTGCATACGCTACGACTACTTCTTCCCCGCAGACGATGCCGAAGGGTTGCTCCTCATTGACGAGTGGGAGGACAACGAGGCACTCAACCGCTACCACTCATCGCCTATGATGCAGGAGGCGGCAGACCTGCGCGAGAAGTACAAGCTCGGCAACCGACAAATTAATCGTTACACCCCAGAGCGACCTAACAACCAGCCAAATAGGCAGAGATAGACCGTTGCTTATAGCCACAAAAAAACCTGAGAAGATCGCACAGATCCTCTCAGGTTTTTTTATTTTCAGCTTTCAGCTCTCAGTTTCCGTTTTCCGTTACCCTCTCACATAGTCCACAAAGGCGAAGGGGTGCGGGAACTTCTCCCCACGGGGGTACTCCTCGCGGGATATCTCGCGCCACTCAGGGCCGATGGTGGGGAAGCGGGTGTCACCCTCGAACTCGGCGTCGATGTGGGTGATGTAGAGCTTGTCGGCTATGGGCATCGCCTGACGGTATATCTCGCCGCCGCCGATGATGAAGTTCTCCTCCGTGGGGTCGCAGAGGGCTATCGCCTCGTCGAGCGATGTGGCCATCTCGCACCCCTCGATGCGGAGGTCGGCGTTGCGTGTGATGACAATGTTGCGTCGGCCGGGGAGCGGTCTGCCTATCGACTCGTAGGTCTTGCGTCCCATTATCACCGCCTTGCCCATCGTCACCTGCTTGAAGTGGCGGAAGTCCTCGGGCAGGTGCCAGGGCATCGAGTTAGCCGACCCGATGGTGTAGTTACGCGCAATGGCTACTATTATGCTGATCATACTATTTGTCGGTTTGTGTGATAGTTAATGCAAAGTTAGTGAACGGAGCGAAATAAGCAAATAGAACTCCAAAGTTAATATGGGATTTTGAAATAGTCGAGCAGTAGTTTTTACCTAATTTAAGCCCGGAAACTCTCTCTTGCTTATTGGGCTTATTAGGCTTATTAGACCTATAATAATAAGCCCAATAGGCCCGATAGGCCCAATAGGTTTTAACTCAATTTTGAATTTTGAACTTTGAATTAAAAAAGTCATATAATCGAGGGAATTTTAGGCGGAGAGTTCTTGGCGGCTGCGCAGCATACTTGCTGTATGTAAGCAGTCGCCAAGGACTCTCCAACACCAAATTCACCGATTATATGGCTTTTTTAGAATGACATTGGAGCCTTAATGGTGGGGTATGGGTCATAGTCCACCAGTGTAAAGTCCTCATACTCGAAGTCGAAAACACTCTTGACGCCTTCGGCCAAAATCATCTTGGGCAGGGGGCGGGGTGTGCGCGAGAGTTGCTCCTCGGCCTGCTCCAAGTGGTTGAGATAGAGGTGGGTATCGCCTGTGGTGTGGATAAACTCGCCCGGCTCCAAGCCGCACTCGCGGGCAATCATCATAGTCAGCAGAGCATACGAGGCGATATTGAAGGGGACACCCAAGAAGGTGTCGGCGCTGCGCTGGTAGAGTTGGCACGAGAGTCGGCCCTCGGCAACGTAGAATTGGAAGAGCACGTGGCACGGGGGCAGAGCCATCTCCTCAATCTCCGCCACGTTCCACGCCGAGACAATCATACGTCGCGAGTCGGGATTTTTCTTGATTAGCTCGACCACGTTTTTAATCTGGTCTATCGTTTTTCCCTCGGGTGCAGGCCAACTACGCCACTGGCTGCCATAGACATCGCCCAAGTCGCCATAGCGATAGCCCTCGATGCCGCTCTGCGCGCCGCTCAGCACGCGCTCCACAAACTCCTCACGCGCGAGGGCGGGTAGTCCCTGCGCTGTGGCGAGGGTGTTGTAGTGGCGCATAGCGTCGTTATCCCAGATGTGGACACCATTTTCGACCAGATATTTGATATTGGTATCGCCCCTGAGGAACCACAAGAGTTCGTATATCACCCCTTTGAGGAATACCTTCTTGGTGGTGAGCAGGGGGAAGCCCTCGCTGAGGTCAAAACGCATCTGGTGGCCGAAGAGACTCTTGGTGCCTGTGCCTGTGCGGTCGCTCTTGACCACACCCTCGTCGAGTATCCTGCGGAGCAGGTCTTGATACTGTTTCATAGGGGAGAAGTGTTATTTGTGGAGTGTGATATTGCCCTCGTCGTCCATCGCCGCCCACACCGCACCACCAAACCAATGGCCGAGCATCACTGCCCTGCGGCCCTCGCCCAGGGGGTAGTCCTCAGCGCAGTGGCTATGGCCGAAGATGTAGAGGTCGGCAGCCTCGGGGGTTGCCGCGTGTTGGCGTGCGAAGCGCACCAAGAAGTCGCCCTCGCCACGGAAGGGGTGGGCTATCTCCTTGCTCTTGCGGCTATGTCCGGCCCACGCCAAGCCGAAGCCGAGCGCCCAATTGGGGTGAACGAGGTTGGTGAAGAGCCAGCGTGCCACGCGGCTACGGAATACCGCACTCAGCACACGCGAGCCGCGCAGGAAGTTATTATATACGAGGTCACCGTGCTCCACCCATAGGCGTTTGCCGCAGCGCTCGAACATTTCGCCACGATGATAGATGGTCGCTCCCAGCTCCTGAGCAAAATAGTCGCGGAGCCACATATCGTGGTTACCTGCAAAGTAGTGAATCTTCACTCCCTTGTCGGCAAGTGCGGCGAGTGCCCCCAGCGTGCGGACAAAGCCGCGGGGGACAACACGTTTATACTCGTACCAAAAATCGAAGATATCGCCCACCAAGAAGAGTTCGGTAGCATCGGCGGCTATCTGACCCAGCCACTCCACCACACGCTGTTCCCGCTGGCGGCTCTCTTCGGGAGAACCGTTGCCGAGGTGCATATCGGAGGCGAAGTAGATCATCTTGTCGGGCGGGTTTTATGAAGATAGCCTACCGCAACGAGTGCGGTAGGCGTATATATTAGCGGAGTGCTTTGCGTACCATCTGGCGGAGCTGGTCGTCGGTCACGTTGCGGCCGATGATGTTGCCCTCGCGGTCGATGACAAAGTTGGCGGGTACGCTCTGCAAAGCGTAGTGGTTGATGACACTATTAATCTGTGCATCGTCCCACACGCTGATCCAAGGCAGGCGCTGCTGCTGCACAGCATTGACCCACGAAGCCTTTTGGCTATCTACCGACACCTGGAAAATCTCCAAGCCCTGCTCGGC
The DNA here is from genome assembly GCA_017521965.1 of Tidjanibacter sp. Classification (GTDB taxonomy): domain Bacteria; phylum Bacteroidota; class Bacteroidia; order Bacteroidales; family Rikenellaceae; genus Tidjanibacter. The sequence continues at coordinate 18,806 of JAFXAY010000055.1, forward strand.
AAACTCGGTGTAGAGCTCCTTCATCTCGGCGTTGTTCAGGCTGCTGTTGGCATCGGCAGTGGTCCAGAAGTCGAGGATAACCACCTTGCCAAGGGTCGAAGAGAGTTTTTGCTCCTTGCCAAACATATCCTTCATAGCAATCTCAGGATAGGGCATCGGGTTCTCCATCAGCTCGGTGAGGGTCTGCTGCATCTCGATACTGTTCTGAGCCTCCTGCAACTGTCGGCGCAGGGTTGCCAAATAGGGCGAGGTGGGATACTTCTCGCTTACCGAGTCGGCTACCAGACGGTAATAGACCAAGTCGCCATCGTCGCCTGTACCCAGATAGGGGTCGTTGGGCAGACGCTGGTAGAGCGCGTAGAGCGCAGCCAGCGAGCCACTATTCTCGACGATGAAGCGAATCTGCTCACGCTTGATGGCGTAGTACTCGCGGGCATAGTTCTCGCCGAGGGCTTTGCGCTCCTCCTCGGAGATATTTTCGAGCGAGTAGTTGTTCATAATGGAGTCCAGACGTGCAGCACCCATATTGAGGATGTCGGTCACCTCGCGTATCAACTCCGACTCCTCGGAGCCCTCAACGGAGTAGCCACCGGCCATACCCACTGCCGAGTTGAGACGGATGCGCTCACCGGGCGAGAGGAGCAGTACGATGTCGCGACCGCCCACGTGGAAGGTGTAGAGCGAAGGCTCGCCACCGGGCAACTCTACCGAGTACTTGAATGCACCCTTGTCGTCGAGGACAATGGTATCGGCCACCGAGTTGGCGAGTGCGCCGATGCGCTCCACGGTAACGCTGCCGGACTCTACTCCGACAAACTTACCTTCAACCTTTACTTTGTTCGACGAGCAGGCGCAAAGTGCTGCTATACTGAGAATTACAAATAATTTTTTCATTTTCTAACTTTGGGGTTGTCAAAATCCAGCCACAAATATACTCTTTTTATTCTAAAAAAGCACAATTCTACACAATTTGACCTTCTGACCGACTGCTTGTCAGTGGTCTGAGTAGCTGTTATTTGTAGTTGCGGCGTGGTTGGTTTTTCTGGTTCTTTTGGTTTTTGTTGTTTTTCTTCTGGAACTGCCCCTTTTTATTGTGGGGGATATAGTTCTGTTTGTAGTCGCTTTTGAGCGAACCGATAGCCTCTTCGTCCACCGAAATAGTGCCAAGAGCCATTCGCTTTATATCTTTTATGATCACCTCGTTGTTGGGGTGCTCCTGATTGTACTCGTAGCTCTTGGTACGCATATAACGTGCAAGGTTACCCGTTATAGTATCTACCACCTGCTGATTTTTCAGATGCTCCAACACCCTCACCACATTACGCACATTTTTTCCGTAGTGCTTCATCGCAATACGACCCTCGGGGTAGCGCAAGCGCGCAGGGGTGGGCGCAAGGCTCTTGGGGGTGGGTACGGGGTAGGGACTATCGACGTCCAACTTGAAGTCGGACATAATGTAGAGGTGGTCCCAGAGCCTACGCTCGGGATTGCCACTCTCCTTGCTGGTCTGCTTGATGTTGGCCATAATGGCTACCAATACACGCGCACGACGGTTACGCTCAGCACGATTTTCGATGGTCATCAGTTCATCGACCATATCGTGGATGTGGCGACCATACTCAGGCATTTGGAGGCTGGTGCGCTCAACGTTGTAATTCTTCTTCATTATACACAAAGAGTTTTATTCTAACTCCGATAAAAATTTTCAACTATAAAGTGATGCTATTCGATTTCGACCCGGAGGTCGGATTTTGAGCCCCGAAAGGAGTACAACGGAAAGCCCTGTTTTTTGCTCTCGCACCCCTCAGCACGGAAGTTAGGCGCGCATTTTGGAGGGAGAATCGATTTGTTAACTTTGTTGCAAATCTAATGTTAAATTTCGGAAATACAAAATTTTCTATGCTCTTTCCTACCCGCACCTCCCCGCCACCCCACTCCGCAAGTGGTCACCCGGCCAACAACCACACAACACCTCAGAGGCTTCCTAATCATAAATCTCGCCAAAACCAAAAATAATGATGTGTAAAAATATATTGGTCATCGACCCCTCGCGCGCCATACGCAACACCCTCAAAGAGCGACTCGAATTTGAGGGATATACGGTAGATACCACCGACGGAAGTGGCGAGCAGTCGCGCAAACGCTACGACCTGACCATAGCCGACGAACGCCACTATGGGGGCAGCGGCCGCTGGGTGGCACTCTCCGACTCCTCGGAGGTGGAGCGCGTGGTGTCGCTCCTCCACCGTGGGGCAAGCGACGTCTTCACCCGCCCGATAGATATGAACCGACTGCTGAGCGTGGTGCGCGCCGAGTGCGACACCCCCGAGGAGCAACCCGCCACCCTTGCCTCGCCTCGCCCACGCCGCACCTCACCCCACCCTGCTGTGGAGCCTATCATCGGCTCGTCGGCACATATCGAGCGCGTCAAACGACTTATAGAACGGGTGGCACCCAGCGAGGCGCGCGTGCTCATCACGGGGGCTAACGGTACGGGTAAGGAGCTGGTGGCTCGATGGCTCCACGAGAAGAGCCACCGCGCAGGAGCACCATTTGTGGAGGTCAACTGCGCAGCCATACCGTCGGAACTGATTGAGAGTGAATTGTTTGGCCACGAGAAGGGGGCTTTCACCTCGGCCATACGCCAACGCAAGGGGAAGTTCGAGCAGGCAATTGGCGGCACACTATTTATGGACGAGATTGGCGATATGAGCCTCTCGGCGCAGGCCAAGGTGCTGCGCGCGCTGCAAGAGAGCCGCATCAGCCGCGTGGGTAGCGATAAGGATATCGAGGTCGATGTGAGGGTGGTGGCTGCCACAAACAAGAACCTGCGCGAGGAGATACGCAAGGGGAACTTTCGCGAAGACCTCTACCACCGCCTGAGTGTCATAGTGATAAACGTACCACCCCTCTCCGCGCGCCGCGACGACATCCCCGCACTTGTCGCCCACTTCTCCGAGCGAATTGCTGCCGAGTATGGTATCCCCACCAAACCCATCACCACCGAGGCGGTGGACCTGCTTCAACAGATGGAGTGGAGCGGCAACATCCGCGAACTCCGCAACGTTATGGAACGCCTGATAATCCTCAGCGGCGATGAAATCACCGCCCCCGACGTCACCACCTACGTCACCGAGCCGGCGTAGCACTCAATGCAAAATTCAAAATGCAAAATTCAAAATGCAAAATTCAAAATGTATTAAAGGGCTGTCCAAAAGTGTTGGACAGCCCCTATTTTTGAGTATTTTTCACACAATACTCTTATTTACCTATTAAAACTCTTACGAGAATAGGCCCTGCGTGATAGCCATACGCATATCGACAAGGTATTTTGCCTTAGGTTTCTGGCCTTTGAGTAGGTAGCCGAGGGCGATGACCAGAGTGCCCCACCACTTGACTTGTTCGGCGCAGACGCGTTTGAAGTAGGCCCAGCGGCCTCGTTTTTGGGTGCGGATCTTCTCGCTGCGGCCCGTCATATAGCAGAGGTTCAGGAAGTATTGGCGGGTCAGTTTATAGGCGGGGATAATATGATAGACCTTCGCCTCGGGGAGGAACCATATCTCCTCGCCCGCTCTCTGCATACGGAAGAAGAACTCCTTCTCCTCGCCCGCCAGAGGCGACGAGCCGGTGCGGCCCAGCTCGCCGTGGAGCAGTCCATACTTCTCGAACACGCCGCGGCGCATAGCCATATTGCCACCCATAAAGAATCTGCCACCGCTGAACGGTCGGCGTTTGTCGCCCATACGCACCAGCGCGGCAATAGGCGTTTCGGTATATTCGCTCATCCACTCGGGGCGTGGGCACTCGTCATATCGGGGGACATTGTCGCCACCCGCCGCATTGATATGTGGGTGGCTCTCGAAGAAGTCGTAATAGACCTCCACAAACTCCGCAAATGCCTCCTCATCGTCGTCGATACTGACAATCACCTCGCCGCGGCTCTCGGCGAAGGCGCGGTTGCGGGCGTGGGACACCCCCTGTCGCATCTCCACAAAGCGACGCACACACATCTCGGGGTGAGCAGCGATAAACTCGTCAATCACCGCAGGGGTATTATCGCCAGAGTTATTATCGACCACCACAAGTTCCCACAGGCTCTTATCGAGAGTCTGTGCGGCAAGCGAGCGCAGCGTGCGGCGCAGTGGCTCGGCACGGTTGTAGGTGGCGATGATGACCGACACCTTAGGGGTATTATTCTCAGCCATAATAATCAGCAACTCTGTCGATTACAAAAATGGTGCTACTCTGCAAACAATCCCTCAATATCCTCCCACGTGCAGTCGTTGGGTGCAGGCTCCAAGCCGAGGATATGGCAGACGATGAGGTAGTCGTTCAGATTTTGAAATACGCGGTCGTGGGTATAGCCCCTCTTAAACGCGGGGCCTGCGCCATAGAATATCATCTGCATATCGCGACCGAAGGGGTCGTAACCGTGGGTGCCGCTCTTAGGAGTAGGCGGGTAGTCCCTCTCGGTATAGCCCACGCGCCACCCCATATCGGGGAGCACAATCAGCGGGGTGATGCGGTCGGTGGTAGTGCCATAGTGGTACTCCTCGGGCATCGCCTCGCGGCGGAAGACCTGCAAGTGGGGTTGTGCGGCGATTATCTCGTAGGCCTCGTCGATATAATCCTCCTCGGGAGCGAGATAGAGAGGTACTCCATCGACAGCCATCTCAATCCTATCGGCATCGAGCAGGGGGTAGAGGTTGAAATAGCGCTCGGGCGAGGTCTCGGTCATACCGTGGTCCGAGGTGACGATGATATTGAGTTTGTCAAACACAGGCGAGGTGCGAAGCGACGAGAAGAGGTATCCCAGCACCGCGTCGAGTTCCTCGACCTTAGCCACAGTCTGCGGCGAGGTGGGCGAGTAGGAGTGCTCCACAGCGTCGGGCTCCTCGAAGTAGGCCATCACCAAGCGGGGAATCTCAGCCTCGGGGCGGTGCAACGCCTCGATAACCCAATCGGCGCGCTGCTTATAGGGGACACTACCGTCGTACTCATACCACACCTCAGGCTCAATGCCGCCCACCTTGGCCTCGACGCCCACCCAGAAATAGACGTGTGCAGGCTTGCCCTGCTGGGTAGCGGTGCTCCAAATAGGCTCACCACCGTAGAAGTCGGCATTCTTACGTGCCTCGCCATTACTGATAGCGTATGGCAGTCCGAGTTTGGTATCGTAGAAAGTATTATTAATCAGTCCGTGGTGGTCGGGGTGCAGGCCCGTAGCCATTGAGTAGTGGTTAGGGAAGGTATTGGCAGGGAAGCAGGGTGCAATATCAGCATAGACACCCACAGCCCTCAGCGAGTCGAGCGTAGGAGTATTCGCCATCGAGGCCAAGTCGTGACGGAAGCCATCAAGCGAAATCATCAAAACATAGTTGTCGTTCTCCTTCTCAGCAGTAGCACAACCCATAAAAATAGTTGTCAACGCAACTGCAATCCAAAATACTCTCTTCATCTTCTATTATTTGTTTTGTGTTGTTTTCCTTTTTTTCTCCGCTTTTTGTAAAAAGCGGAACCAAAAACTTTTGGCGAAAAACTGCGTTTTTCTACATCCAACTAACAGCCTAATTTCTTTACAGTTTAGGTGTTAGTTCGATAAAAAAGCCGAAATTCCGACCCGGCATTGGGTGGGCCAGCACCGACTCATACTCCGCGTCGAAGATATTCTTCACCTCCAATCGCAGAGTCATATCGCCCCACGAAAAGTGCAATCCGCGCGAGAGCGACACATCGTTCATCGCGTAGGGTGGCACACTGCCGCCCGCCTCACTACTCGCACCATCGGTCGTATAGCGACGACTATAATATGCAAATTTATGAGAAAAAATCCAATCTCGCCACATCACACGCGACGAAAATGACGACGAGAAGACCGGAACATAGGGCAACTGGTTGACCTCGCCCGTGGGTGCTTCGAGGTTCACCGAGCGGGTGTAGGCCGCCATACCATCGACAGCCACCCTCACCGCACCGATAGGTGCCGAGGCCGAGAGTTTGCTCTCCGCACCGTAGCTGTGAACGCGGGTGTTGAGCGGGGTCCAAAAGCCCTGATGGGTGGGTCGCCAGAATATCCAATTGTCAATCTGCGAGTCAAACCAAGTGACCTCACCACTCACCTCCACCACACCCAACTGCTTGGGCATCAGCTGCAAGCCCGCGTCCCACGTAAATCCCTCCTCGGGGAGCAGGTCGGGGTTGCCGCCCGGCACAAAGTAGAGGTCGTTGAGGGTGGGCTGGCGGAAGTTACGCGTCGCGGAGGCCTTGACGAGGAGTCCCGTGCGGGGCAGGAGCATATACTCCACAAAGAGTGCAGGTATCGGCTGCGCCACACGTCCGTCGTAGCTCTCCAAGCGCAGGTTGAGCGCCGCACCAAATCGCTCGGTGGGCTTCCAGCGCGAGGCGAGAAAGAGCGAGCTCTCCACCCTCTCCGCCTCAAACTCCTTGCCCGAAGCAAGCGAGGCCACATCGCGACTAATAACCGAGGGGAGCGACAACGAGAGGTTACCCGAGAAGTGCCACACACTACCCACACCCACCTCGGCCTCGACCTGAGAGTGGAGCATATTAAGATAGGTGTGCGACTCCACAGCACGATTGGTAGTGCCATTGCCATTATCCACATCGTAGGTGTAGCGCAGGTCGGTGTAGTTATACCCCACCGAGGCTCCCATCTTCCACGCTCCCACGAGGCGCGACCACTGAGCCACGCTCCTCAGCGAGCGGTCGTGCTGAGCCGCGCGGGTGAGGTTGTCGCCACGATAATCAACACCGAGGCGGGGCACACCCCTATCGGTATCGGCATACCACACCGAGGTACTCAGTTGACCCACATTGCGCGTCTTGTAAAATAGTTCGCCCAGCAGGTGCTTATCGCGGTAGTCACCGTGGCGGTTGGTGTCTATCGGGTGGTCGTAGCCCGTCAGCTTGCCATTGGAGTCATATATCGGGTCGCCCACCTTATTGCGATTTACGAAGGTATAGTCGTTCTTCGAGGTGGTGTAGAGTCCGCGCAGAGATAGTTGCAGGCGCTCGGTGGCATAGGTTGTGCGTAGGAAGGTGTCGTAGGTGGAGTAGGAGCTGATGCCCTGTATTGCGCGGAGCGAGAAGCCCTCGTCGGTGGGCTTCGCGGTGGTGAGTGCCACAGCACCCCCCAGACCGCCACTGCTCTCGGCAAGCGACCCCGCACCACTGAGCACCGAGGCGTCGTCGATAAAATAAGAGGGTATCTGCGAGAAATCGACCATACCGAGCATTGGCGAATTGAGTTTCAGTCCGTTCCACGTCACCGAGGTGTGCGACGGGGCAGTGCCTCGCACCGAGGCGGTGGCGAGGGTGGCCCTACCGTAGGACTTGATAAAGACGTTGCTCCCCACAGCAAGCGCATCGGCAAGCGAGAGCGCCACATTGTCGCGGAGCACGGTACTGTCCAGACGAGTGCGCTGCACACCTATCTGGCTCAGCGGACGCGACACCATCACCACTATCGAGTCTATCTCGGTAGCCACCATCAAGTTTTGTGCCCCCACCCTGCCACAGAGCAAGACGAGGAGCGCAAGGAGAAGTAATATGTGTCGGCAATATCTCATTTGCACGCAAAAATAGAAAAATAACGAGAAAAATAGTACATTTGTGGCGAGAACAATTAATCAAAAAGAAAATGGCAAAAATTAATTGCATAGGCGTACTGACCTCCGGAGGCGATGCCCCCGGTATGAACGCCGCTATCCGTGCGGTGACCCGTGCGGCAATCTTCAATGGTTTTGAGGTAAAGGGTATTATGCGCGGCTACCGCGGATTGGTATATAACGAGATTGTCCCCTTCCAGACCCAAAATGTGAGCAACATCATACAGCAGGGCGGAACTATCTTGAAGACTGCACGTTGCAAGGAGTTTGCAACCCCCGAAGGACGTAAACAGGCCTACGACAATATGCGCGCCGCAGGCATCGACGCTCTGGTGGTCATCGGTGGCGACGGTACGCTGACCGGTGCACGCATCTTCGCCGAGGAGTTCGACGTCCCCGTGGTGGGCCTCCCCGGCACTATCGACAACGACCTCTACGGTACGGATACCACCATCGGCTACGACACCGCACTCAACACCATTATGGACGCGGTGGATAAGATTCGCGACACCGCATCGTCGCACGAGCGACTCTTCTTCATCGAGGTTATGGGTCGCAGCAACGGTTTCTTGGCACTCAACGGTGCTCTGGCATCGGGTGCCGAGGCGGCTATCATCCCCGAGATGGTAACCACTATGGAGCAGCTCGACGAACTCATCGACCACGGCTTCCGCAAGAGCAAGAATAGTAGTATCGTGCTGGTGGCCGAGAGCGAGCTGACAGGTGGCGCAATGGGCGTGGCACAACACGTCAAGGAGAAGAATCCCCACTACGACACCCGCGTCACAATACTCGGACACCTCCAACGCGGTGGCTCACCGACCGCTGCCGACCGCATCTACGCAAGTCGTATGGGTCGCGCCTCAATCGACGCCCTTATGGAGGGCCAGCGCAACGTGATGATCGGTATCAAGAACGACCAGATTGTCTATGTCCCCTTCACCAAGGCAATCCGCGACGACAAACCTATCAACCCCGCTTTATTGGAC
>JAFXAY010000010.1 GCA_017521965.1 Tidjanibacter sp.
GAATTTTGAATTGTCGTTTGATTAAGATTAATCAAACGACTGCATTCCGCTGCGGGCGATTTCGAGGATTCGTTGGTACTCATCAACGCCGAGTTCCATAAAGAAGTAGTGGACGGGGTTGACTCTCATACCGTTATAGCGCACCTCGTAGTGGAGGTGGGGAGCGAGCGACAGACCGCTATTGCCTGTCAGGGCGATGATATCGCCACGACGTACCCTCTGGCCTCGGCTGACATTAATCTTGCTGAGGTGGCTGTAAGAGGTTTCGTAACCGTTACCGTGGTTGATTACCACCGTCATACCCGACGAGGTCTTACGCTGCTGCACCTCCTTCACCGTACCGTCGGCAGTGGCAAAGACGCGAGTACCCTCAGGAACGGTATAATCTACTCCCTGGTGCGACGAAAGGCTCTTATAGAAGGGGTGGATGCGCATACCGTAGGAGGCGGTGAGCAGGGTGAGCTCACGGTTGACAATGGGCTGAATAGCAGGTATATAATTCAGGCTGTCGCCCATAGCGTTCATACGCTCCTGCAAGCCCACAAGTTTATTTTCATACTGTTTGAGAGTGTTCTCATACTCGATAGTGTTGCGCCTCATAGTGGAGTAGAGGGCATTCGGGGTGGAGCTGTTGAGAGTGTTATAAGCGTCCCACTGCACATCCTGCAACTCCTCGGTAATCGAGTAAGGCTCCGACTCGAAGAGCATACGGAAGACATTTTGGTCCCTCTCTACGACGTTGCTGAGCACCACATCTATCGTATCCAATCGCGCTGTCAGCAACTCATACTGCTCGGCGAGTTTACGGTTATACTCCTTGGCAGTATGTTCGCGAGGAGTATCGGCCACTGCCGAGAGCACGAAGTAGAGTGCCACGGTACCCACAACCCACCAAGCCAGCACTCCGAGTGCGCTGACAATAGCACGCCTACGCTCACGTCGTGGCGAGATTTTGGGTGGATATTTGTAGTATCGTTTCATTACTCTTCTGTTGCGTCTAATCTCTCAAATGTAGTGGTCACTGCCTGCTCGATGATACGCTCCAACTCGGCCTCGTCCATATCTCTGCGGAAGTAGTTGATGGGGTCAACATTGCGCTTCATATAGAGCACCTCATAGTGGAGGTGAGGGCCTGTCGAGCCACCGGTGTTGCCCACCTCGCCAATCAGCTCGCCACGCACCACCTGCTGACCCTCCTCGACAAGTATCTTGCTCAGGTGGGCATAACGTGTCTGGTAGCCAAAACCGTGGTCTATAAGCACTTGCTGGCCATAGCCTGAGCGACGACGACCGATATCGGTCATCTCAATCGTACCGTTACCCGTAGCGTAGATTGGTGTGCCGGTATTGGCAGCCATATCGATACCCTTGTGGTCGATGTAGCGTTTGTAGATGGGGTGCAGGCGACGACCATAAGCACCGATACCGCTCTTCAAAGCGCTCTTCGGTATAGGCCATATTGCCGGAATTGCGGCAGCCATCAGCTCCTTATCTTTGGAGAGGAGCTGCAACTCATCGAGCGAGATGCTCTGTCGGTAGAGCATACGACCTGCACGGTCGATACTCTTCCACGACGAGGCCACCATATCGCCATAGGGGAAACCATCGCCATAGCGATAGTATTGGTCGGCATAGTCGGTATAGATACCCTCCACCGAGAGTGTGTCGGCAGCAAATAGTGAGCGATAGACGTGGTTGTCGCGGTGGTGTAGTTCGTCGATGGTGGCTTGCGTGGCCTCTATTTTGCCATCGAGGAGTCGGTATTGCTCCATCAGGTAGTCTCTCTCGCGCAACAGGTGTTGCATCTTTGGGGTGTAGTAGTTGCTCGAATAGTAGTAGATAAACGAGGAGGCAAAGATAAGACCCCACAGAAAGAGTCGGGCTTGGCGATACAAACGCACCCTCACAGGCTCTCTCTGCAAGACATATAGTGCCTTTTCGGGGTCATATTTATATACTTTTTTCGCCATTTGTATAAAAACTCTCTCTCAGCCAGGACAAAATTAGAGTAAATTGTGTAAATTTGCAAGTTGATTACACCATTAGAATAAACGTAAGAGAATAATATATATTACAACAAGATATGAAATCGAGTGAAATTAGAGAGAAATTCTTAGAGTTTTTCGCATCGAAGGGTCACACCGTTGTACCCTCAGCACCTATGGTCGTCAAGAACGACCCTACTTTGATGTTTACCAATGCAGGTATGAACCAGTTCAAGGATATCTTCCTTGGCAATGCTCCCATTAAGTTCCCTCGCGCTGCCGATACTCAGAAGTGTCTGCGCGTGTCGGGCAAGCACAACGACTTGGAGGAGGTAGGACACGACACCTACCACCACACCATGTTCGAGATGCTCGGTAACTGGTCGTTTGGCGACTACTTCAAGAAAGATGCTATCGACTTTGCGTGGGAGTTGCTCACCGGTGTCTATGGTATGGACAAAGAGCGCCTCTATGCCACCGTATTCGAGGGTAGCGACGAGGATGGTGTGCCTATGGATCAGGAGGCATACGACCTCTGGAAGCGTTACCTCCCCGAGAGCCACATCATACTTGGCAACAAGCACGACAACTTCTGGGAGATGGGCGATACAGGCCCCTGCGGCCCTTGTAGCGAGATTCACTTCGACCTCCGCAGTGATGCCGAGCGTGCCGAGAAGGATGGTCGCGAGATGGTGAATATGGGTCACCATCTGGTAATCGAGATTTGGAACCTTGTATTTATGCAGTTCAACCGCAAGGCTAATGGCTCGTTGGAGCCTCTGGCACACAACCACGTCGATACCGGTATGGGTTTCGAGCGTCTGTGTATGGTCTTGCAGGGTAAGCAAAGCAACTACGATACCGATGTATTCCAGCCCATCATCGCTCGCATCGCCGAGATGTCGGGTAAGAAGTATGGCGAGAACGAGAAGTGCGATGTGGCAATGCGAGTTATTGCCGACCACTTGCGTGCTATCTCCTTCTCGATTGCCGATGGTCAGCTGCCCAGCAACGTAAAGGCAGGCTATGTAATCCGCCGAATTTTGCGTCGTGCTGTGCGCTATGGTTACACCTACCTCGGCTTCAATGAGCCCTTTATCTGCTGCTTGGTAGATGTGCTCTCGGAGCAGATGGGCCCCTACTTCCCCGAGATTATTGCTCAGAAGGAGCTTGTTAAGAGCGTTATCCGCGAGGAGGAGAACGCCTTCCTGCGCACTCTGGCTACCGGTATCAACCTGCTCGACAATGTGATTGCCCGCTCGAAGAAAGAGGGTAAGAGCGAGATTAGCGGCACTGATGCCTTCCAGCTCTACGACACCTACGGTTTCCCCATCGACCTCACCGAACTTATTGCTCGCGAAAATGGTCTGGGTGTTGACCTGGCTGCTTTCGACAAGGAGTTGCAGGCTCAGAAGGAGCGTTCGCGCAACGCTGCCGCAGTCGATACCGACGATTGGGTAGTGCTCCGTGAGCAGCAGTCGAGCGAGTTTGTGGGTTACGACACTCTCTCGGCAAATGTTCATATCGCCAAGTACCGCAAGGTGACTACCAAGGGTAAGACCCTCTATCATATCGTTCTGGACACCACTCCCTTCTATGGCAACTCGGGTGGTCAGGCAGGTGACTCGGGCTACTTGGAGGCCGATGGTGTGAAAATTGATATCATCGATACTCAGAAGGAGAACGGTCTGCCTATCCACATTGCAACCACTCTGCCCGAAGATGCTTCGGTAGAGTTCCGTGCAGTGGTCAACGAGTGCAAGCGATGCTGCTCGGCCAACAACCACACTGCAACCCACCTCCTCCACGAGGCTTTGCGCACAGTGCTGGGTACTCACGTTGAGCAGAAGGGTTCGTTAGTGACCGATAAGACCCTCCGCTTCGACTTCTCGCACTTCCAGAAGGTGACCGACGAGGAGTTGCGTGCAGTAGAGCGTTTGGTGAATAAGCATATCCGCGATAACTTCCCCCTCGACGAGAAGAGAGATTGCTGCATTGAGGAGGCAAGTAAGATGGGTGCTATGATGCTCTTTGGTGAGAAGTATGGCGACAAGGTGCGTGTTATCCGCTTTGGTGAGTCGGTTGAGTTGTGTGGTGGTACCCACGCTTCGGCAACCGGTAATATCGGTATGTTCAAAATTGTTAGCGAGTCGGCTATTTCGGCTGGTGTTCGTCGTATCGAGGCTGTGACCGGTGAGAGGGCAGAGGAGATGGCCTACGCCTTGGAGGACACTATGCGCGAGGTGCAGGCTGCGTTCCACACTCCTGCTGTGGCTCAGGCTGTGAAGAAGATGATCGACGAGAATGCCGACCTGCGTCATCAGATTGACGGTTTCCGCAGAGAGCAGCTCAACACGGTGATGGAGTACATCAAGAAGAACATTGCCGATATGCCTACCGATAATGGTGCTCTGCTCTACGTTAAAGAGGTTAAGGCTCCGTCGGCTCTCCTTCGCGACTTGGTATTCCCGCTCAAAGCCGAGGTGCCCAATGTAGTGCTGGTGCTCGGTGTGAAAGATGGCGACAAGGCTACCCTCTGCGTCGCTCTTGGCGACGAGATTGTGGCTCGTGGTGTCAATGCCGGTGAGGTGGTGCGTGCTGCTGCCAAGGAGATTAATGGTGGTGGCGGTGGTCAGCCCTTCTTCGCTACTGCCGGTGGTAAGAATCCCGACGGTCTGGATAAGGCTCTCTCGGTGGCTGCCGGTATGATTAAAGAGAAATTGAGTAAATAATAAGTTAAACTATAAGACAATGAACAACAAAGTATTATTGATGATTCTCGATGGCTGGGGTAATGGTAACCACACCAAAGGTGATGTTATCTACACCGCACAGCCCGATTATATTAACGCTCTGACTGCAAAGTATCCTCACGCCGAGTTGCGTACCGATGGCGAAAATGTGGGTCTGCCCGAGGGCCAGATGGGTAACTCGGAGGTAGGTCACCTCAATATCGGCGCAGGTCGTGTGGTATATCAGGACTTGGTGAAGATTAACCGTGCTTGCCGCGATGGCTCTATCAAGGATAATGCCGAGGTTAAGGCTGCATTTGAGTATGCTGCTGCAAGTGGCAAGAAGGTACACTTTATGGGTCTGGTGTCGGACGGTGGTGTTCACTCTTCGCTCGACCACCTCTTCAAACTCTGCGACCTGTCGAAGGAGTTTGGCGTGGCAGACCGTTCGTTTGTACACTGCTTTATGGATGGTCGCGATACCGATCCTCAGAGCGGTAAAGGTTTTATCCAGCAGCTCACTGACCACTTGTCAGTGAGTGGCGGCAAGATTGCCTCGATTGTGGGTCGCTACTACGCTATGGACCGCGACAAACGTTGGGAGCGTGTAAAGATTGCATACGACCAGCTCGTTAATGGCGTTGGCGAGCACGCTACCGATATGGTGGCTGCTATGCAGGCATCCTACGATGCAGGCGTGACCGACGAGTTTGTTAAGCCTATCGTGGCAGTAGAGGGTGGCCAGCCTATCGGTCTGATTGAGGCGGACGACGTGGTTATCTTCTTCAACTTCCGTAACGACCGCGCTAAGGAGCTTACTATCGTTCTTACTCAGCAGGATATGCCCGAGGAGGGTATGCACACTCTGCCTTTGTACTACTGCTGTATGACTCCCTACGACGATAAGTTTACCGGTCTGCACATCCTCTTCGACAAGGAGAACGTGCAGATGACCATCGGTGAGTACGTTTCGTCGCTCGGTTTGAGCCAGCTGCGTATTGCCGAGACCGAGAAGTATGCACACGTTACCTTCTTCCTCAATGGTGGTCGCGAGGATAAGTTCGAGGGTGAGGATCGTATTCTGATTCCTTCGCCCAAGGTTGCTACCTACGACCTCCAACCCGAGATGAGTGCATATCAGGTGAAAGATGCGCTGGTTGCCGAGCTTGCTAAACAGAAGTTCGACTTCATCGCTCTGAACTTCGCCAATGGCGATATGGTTGGTCACACCGGTGTTTGGGACGCTATCTATAAGGCTGTTAAGGCTGTCGATGAGTGTGTAGAGGCTGTTGTTGAGACCGCAGTGGCTAATGGCTACGAGGTGGTGATGATTGCCGACCACGGTAACGCCGATAACGCTCTCAATGCCGATGGTTCGCCCAACACTGCTCACTCGCTCAATCCTGTGCCCATTGTGGTTGTTTCGGACCGCGTGGCAAGCGTTGAAAATGGCGTATTGGCCGATGTTGCTCCCACAGTGCTCAAACTGATGGGTGTGGCTCAGCCCGAGCAGATGACCGGTAAGGCGTTGGTAGAACTGAAATAGTTATACCTATTATATATTAGGCTCGGTGGTTTCTGTGCTGCCGAGCCTATTTTAGAAAACTAACCCTAAACTAACCGCTTATGAAAAAGTTTTTCTTACTATGTGCTTTTGCGCTTTGCTCCTCGGTAGTGAGTGCTCAGGAGTTTGTATATGATACCTTCCTAAATATAGCTACCGGCGATTGGTACGATTTGGAGGTCTATATTGACGATGAAACCAATACCATAGACCACATTTTTATCGAAGTCGATGGTGAATACTCTGATGAAGTCTTTATTAAAGTTAAGGTTGAACAACTTAATAGTTTCCACACTGCACTCCGCAAAGTAAAATCAAAATTTTTGGAGTGGGAGCAAGTAGCAAAGGATAATGGTGTAACAGATTTTGACAAAGAGATTGAGGTTGATTTCCCTGAGATAGAGGCTTATTGGCGTGAGGCTGACGATTGGAAAGATAGTTTTGCAGCCGAGCCCTATGTTTTATTTGTTGTCGACGAAGAAGGTGATGCGTATGTTGGTATTACCGACACCGTGACAGATTGGGAAGATGACGACTATTACGATACCTATATGCTCATTCTCAATGCAAGTGTCGATTTCGATGACCTTATCAATAAGACTAAACTCTCCTATATTCAGGAGAAAGTGCGCGAGAAAAATGTTGACTCACTCTTTGAGCAAGAGAGCAGTAATGTAGATGCACTCTTCACTTAGTAGAGTTGATAGATAACAATAGAGGCGACCTTTTGGGGGTCGCCTCTGTTGTTTAGTGAGGGTGGGGGGTGTTACTCCACCTTTCGGATAATCTCACCACCACGGATAATGGCTGCCTCGTTGGCGGGCAGTGTCTTCCAAGCACGTTCGGGGAGCGACTTCTTCAAGCCCTTATAGACGTTCTCCATAGTCACCACAGGGCGCACCTTCAAGTAACCACCCAAGATGAGCATATTGAAGATACGGGCATTGCCCTGACGTGCTGCCTCGGCAGTAGCGTCGATGGTGTATATCTCAATGTCCTTGCGAGTGGGGTGGTGGGTGATACCGTTGGTGTCGTAGATGAGCACACCGCCGGGCTTAACCCTTGCCTCAAACTTATCCATACTCTGCTGGTTGAGAATAATGGCAGTGTCGTACATCTGTACAATCGGCGAACTAACGGGAGTATCGCTCACCACTACTGTTACGTTGGCAGTACCGCCACGCATCTCAGGACCGTAGCTTGGCAGCCAACTCACCTCGTAGTCCTGCATAACGCCCGAATAGGCCAATATCTTGCCGGTGGAGAGTACGCCTTGACCTCCAAAACCTGCTATAATCAATTCCTCTTTCATCTCTTTGTTCTGCTTTTTCGGGGTTTAACCTTTAATATCGCCTACGGGGTAGAAGGGGAGCATATTCTCCTCCAACCACTTGTTAGCCTCTACGGGAGTCTGCTTCCAACCACTATTACAAGTAGCTACAAACTCTACAAACGAAGTACCTTTGCCTGCCATCGAGTTCTCGAATGCCTTGCGGATAGCGCGTTTAGCTTTGCGGACAGCAGCAGGAGTGTGTACCGACTGACGGGTCACATAGCATACTCCCTCCAACTGAGCAATCATCGTAGCAATGCGGTAGGGATATCCGTGCAACTTCGGGTCACGACCATAGGGGGTGGTGGCGGTCTTCATACCAATCAGAGTGGTAGGTGCCATCTGGCCACCGGTCATACCGTAGATAGCGTTGTTGATGTAGAATACCACGATGTTCTCACCACGGTTGCAGACGTGGATACTCTCGCCAGTACCAATAGCCGAGAGGTCGCCATCGCCCTGATAGGTGAAGACCATCTTATTGGGATATAGGCGCTTAATAGCGGTAGCCACAGCAGCAGCGCGACCGTGAGCAGCCTCAGCCCAATCGATATCTATATAGTTGTAGGCAAACACCGAACAACCCACGGGCGATACGCCAATGGTCTGCTCCTGCATACCCATCTCGTCGATAACCTCGGCAATCAGTTTGTGGATAGTACCGTGGCTACAACCCGGGCAATAGTGCATCGTATTGTCGGTGAGCAGCGGAGTCTTCTGATAGACCAGATTCTCCTTCTTAATCTCTACTTTCATCTCTGCCATAACTCTATTTTCTGTTAATTATTTTCTCAATAAGTGCATCGGTCACCTCGTCGGGCGAATATACTGCGCCACCCATACGACCATAATGCGCAACGGGCACCTTGCCCTCTACCGACAGACGAACATCCTCGACCATCTGACCGGCATTGAGCTCAGCAACCAAAATACCCTTCACCTGACCTGCCAACTCGGCAATACGCTGAGTGGGGAAGGGGAAGAGAGTTATAGGACGCAACAGACCAACCTTGTGGCCCTGCTCACGCGCAAGTTCTACGCTCTTCTTGCAGATACGTGCCGACGAGCCGAAAGCTACAATCAGGTAGTCGGCATCCTCGGTCAGGTACTCCTCGTAGCGCACCTCGTTAGCCTCGACCTCTTTGTATTTAGCCACGAGCTTCTGGTTGAATTTCTCCTGCTCATAGGGGTCCAAGTCGAGCGAGGTAATCACGTTGCGACTACGACTTGCAGGCTTACCTGTCAGTGCCCAACTGCCATAACGCTCGGCAATCTCCTCGTCGGTGAGGCGTGGGTGCTGGTCGGCAAGGATTACCTTCTCCATCATCTGACCAATCACACCGTCGGAGAGAATCATCACGGGATTATGATACTTGAACGCCAATTCGAAGGCGTCGAATACAAAGTCGTGCATCTCCTGCACCGAGGCGGGAGCCAAGACAATCAGTTTGAAGTCACCGTGTGCGCCACCCTTACAAGCCTGGAAATAGTCGGCCTGCGAAGGCTGAATAGTACCCAGTCCGGGGCCGCCACGACTGACGTTTACAATCACACAGGGGAGTTCGGCACCTGCAATATAGCTCATACCCTCGCTCATCAGGCTCACACCCGGGCTCGACGAGGAGGTGATAACCTTCTTACCGCAACCTGCGCCGCCATAGATCATATTGATAGCTGCAACCTCACTCTCGGCCTGCACTACGACCATACCTGTCGAGAGCCACGGTTGGCGCTCCATCAGGGTCTCCATCACCTCGCTCTGAGGGGTGATAGGGTAGCCGAAGTAGGCATCGGCACCGCAACGGATAGCCGCTTCGGCTATAACCTCGTTGCCTTTCATAAGTCTTACCTCTTCCATAGTGCTTAGTCGAATTTCTGTCGATAGACGGTGATACAAGTGTCAGGGCAGATTATTGCGCAACTTGCACATCCTGTGCAGTCGTCGGGATTGACCATAGTGGCGAAGTGGTAGCCCTTGCTGTTTACCTCACCTGCCAGCCCGAGAACACTACAAGGACACGAAGCGACACACACTTCACACCCTTTGCACCTCTCGGTGTCAATTACTACTGTTCCTTTGATTTTAGCCATATATTAGTAGTTTTGGTTATGATTGTTCTTAAAACAAAGTTATCTGCTTTCAAATATAGAAAAAATATCCCGAAAATCCTAACATATTTTGTTACATTTTAAAAGTATTGCCTAATTGGATTTTTCTTCCTACTTTTGTGTAATGTGAGAATTGTCATTTCCTAACAAAAACTATAACCAATTATGAAACGATTAGGGCTGCTTGTAGCGTTTATTTCGCTCTTTATCTCGGCCAATCTCTTGGCGCAAAATCCACAAAACGTAAAGACCTATTGGGGTGATGTTGTCTTCTCGAACGACGACCTCACTATCCGCCAAATTGATGAGCACACTTGGATTGGCTCAGGCAAGATGATGTCCAACGAGAGTATCTATATCATCGAGGGTAAGAAGCGTGCTATATTGCTCGATGCAGGCACTCGTATTGCCGATCTCGACAAGATTGTAGCCCAGATTACCGACAAACCCGTTACGCTTGTTGCAACTCACCTTCACCCCGACCACACAGGCTCGGCTATCAACTACTTTCCCGAAATATGGATTGGTAGCGGCGACGAGAAGAGTGAGCCTCAATATCTGAGCAACTACAAGGGCAAGGTCAACTACCTCAAAGATGGCGAGGTGTGGAACTTGGGTGGTCGTAAGATAGAGTTTGTCTATACCCCCGGCCATACAGGTGGCTCGGTGACTTTGGTTGACAAAAAGGCTGGCTACGGATTTAGTGGCGATGCGTTTGGCTCGGGTAACCTCTTGCTCTTCACCGACTTCTCAACCCTGATTGCCACTTGTCAGAAGATGAGTGCCAAGATGGAGAAAGATGGCATCGAGTATCTCTTCCCCGGCCACTTCTTTGGCGTTAATGTAGAGACCGTACAGCGCCTCAAAGACCAAATCGAAGTTAGTCGCGGTGTTCTGTCGGGTGAGCTCAAAGGCTCAGCTTCACGCCCTGGCGGTGTGGGTGGCCGATACACCATCACCAAGTATGGTTTCAACATTGTTTATGATGAGGCACAACTAAAATAAAACAACACATTAGTATTATTTATGGCTAAAATTAGTGAAAAAGTGGAGAGCCTTCTGACTCAGAAGGTATCTCGACGCTCGGCACTGAAAGCGATGGCTCTCGGTAGTGTGGCCGTTGCTGGTGGTGGCTTGCTCACTTCGTGTGGTGGCGAGAAGAGGTCGAAAGCGGCTCAGCCCACCTCGGAGGGACTCAAAGAGGGTAATGTCACACTGCGACGTAATCCCAAAAATGGTGACGATATCTCGTTGCTTGGCTTTGGCTGTATGCGTTTCCCGACCCTCAGCAATGGTGCTATCAACGAGGAGTTGACCCAAATGATGATTGACTACGCCTATGAGCACGGTATCAACTACTACGACAC
>JAFXAY010000056.1 GCA_017521965.1 Tidjanibacter sp.
ATTCTCTAAACTCTTTAAATTCCCTAATCTCCCTAATCTCCCTACAAAAAAACCTGAGAGTGGTTCGATACTACTCTCAGGTTTAATCAATTTTGGCGTCATAGACGCTTTTCTAATTTAAACCCACAACAACAAAAGAGCCGATTAGATGACTTTTCTTACTATGCGCAAATTCTTGGCCGACCTCTGCATCAGAATTACCCCCTCGGCATTACCATAGTAATGTGCGGTTTCGTTGTCGTAGCCGCGAATAGTGAGGAATTCGAGGCCTTTCTCACAACTAACATCAAAGCCCTCCTCGCGCAGGGAGGCAACAATCTCGTCGGTATAGCGGTCGTGGTCGTCGATGCAGAGATTGAGGCTGATAGCCGAACTCTGAATCATATTAATCTTTATAGGATAAGCAGAGAGATGAGTAAATATGTTCAAAATCTTCTCCTCCAACATAAACGAGAAGTCCTGCGGTATGACTTTCAGTAGCGCCTGACGACGTTTGAGGATAAAGATAGGGATCTTGGGCGACACCTCAACACCATCGCGAATCACACTACCGGGCTTGTTCTTATCCAAGAAGCACTTGACATAGAGCGGAATAGACTTATTCTGCAAGGGTTTGATGGTCTTGGGGTGGATAATCTGCGCGCCGCTATGCGCAAGTTCCACTGCGTCCAGATAACTCAGTTCGGGGATAAGGGTTGTATTGTCAAAAATCTTCGGGTCGCCATTGAGGATACCGTCAACATCTTTCCAAATCGAGACGCTCTCCGCTTCGAGCAGGTAGCCCGCAACAGCGGCCGAGTAGTCGGAACCCTCGCGGCCTATGGTGGTGGTCACACCCTCGGGTGTAGCGCCTATAAAGCCCTGACCCACAAAGAGTCGCTTCTCGGAGCGGGCCACGAGCGAGCAGAGTCGCTGTGCCGAACTCTCCATATCGATATTGGCGTCGCGATGGCGGGCGGAGGTTACAAACATCTCGCGCATATCCACCCAACGGTTGGGCAGCCCGTCGTACTCCAAATAGGCGCTCACGATGGCTGTCGATACCAACTCGCCGACGCTCACCACCCTGTCGTACCACACCTCGTAGCTACGAATTGCGGGGTCGCTATCGCGCACAATATCACGCAGTTCGTCGAAGAAGCGGGCTGCGCGTGCGGGCATATAGTGCCACCCCCAGAGGTCGGAGGTGATGGTGAAGTGGTACTCCACCAACTCGTCGAGTGCGCTCTCTGCCTCGGCGCTCAGTCCGTCGTAGAAGAGGTCGAGAATCTTTTCGAGGGCGTTGGTCGATTTGCCCATAGCCGATACCACCACGAAGAGTTCTTCGGGGTTGTCGGCAACTATATTTGCCAAATTGCGTACGCCATCGGCACTCTTGACCGATGCGCCACCAAACTTGTAGATTTTCATTGTCGTAGGTTTTTGATTATCAATATCAAAAATGGTGTTCTTTATCTATCAGAATACTCCACCGCTACAAAAATAACATTTTTTTCTTATTTTTGTAAAAACTATAAAGAAACTAACGTATGACAGAACAATTACAAGTGATGGTCGAAGCGGTGTGGGAGGACTCCTCGCTGCTCAAAAATCCTGAGACTCAGGCTGCCATCAAAGAGGTTATAGAGCGTCTGGACAAAGGCGAATTGCGCGTTGCCGAGCCCGATGGCGAGGGTGGCTGGCGAGTGAACGAGTGGGTAAAGAAGGCGGTTATCCTCTACTTCCCCACCCGCGAGATGCGCACGATGAGTGCAGGCGAATTGGAGTTCTACGACAAAATGGAACTCAAACACGGTTACAAAGAGTTGGGTATCAGAGTAGTACCCCCTGCCGCTGCGCGCTATGGTGCTTACATCGCGAGGGGTGTGGTGATGATGCCCTCCTACGTCAACATTGGCGCTTATGTCGATTCGGGCACTATGGTCGATACTTGGGCCACGGTGGGCTCGTGCGCACAGATTGGCAAGGGCGTACACCTGAGCGGTGGTGTGGGCATCGGCGGAGTGTTGGAGCCTGTGCAGGCCGCACCCGTAATCATCGAGGACAACGCCTTCCTCGGCTCGCGTGCCATTGTCGTCGAGGGCGTGAGAGTGGGCCGCGAGGCGGTGCTGGGCGCAAATGTGGTGCTCACCTCCTCCACCCGTATCATCGACGTATCGGGCTCGGAGCCTGTGGAGTACAGGGGTTATGTACCTCCCCGCTCGGTGGTTATCCCGGGTACGGTGACCAAGCAGTTCCCCGCAGGTGAGTATGGCGTGGCGTGCGCACTGATTATCGGTCAGCGCAAGGAGTCGACCGACAAAAAGACCTCGCTCAACGACGCACTGCGCGACTTTGGCGTTTCGGTATGATAGATTTTTTCGAAGAGGTAACCTCCACCAACGACTTGGCTGCCGAGGGCGACTATCATCACGGTGATGTGGTGTGGGCGCTCCGTCAGAGTGCGGGTCGCGGACAGAGGGGGCACAATTGGAGTAGTCAGGCCGAGGAGAGCCTGACGATGAGCATCGTGTGGGAGCCTAAGGCATTGTCGGTCAAGGAGCAGTTTCTGTTGGCCGAGATTGCCGCATTGGCCATTGTCGATACGCTCAGAGAGTATGGCGTGGAGGCACAGATAAAGTGGACCAACGATATCTACGTGGGTGACAAGAAGATATGCGGTGTGCTGATTGAGAACAGGCTCAGTGGCGCGGGCGTGGCACGCTCGGTGGTGGGCATAGGGCTCAACATCGGCCAGAGGGAGTTCCCCGAGTGGATACCTAATCCCACCTCGATAGCGTTGGAGGGGGGCGGTGAGCACACCCCAAAAGAGGTACTCGAACTGCTCCACGCTAAGCTGATGGCACGCTACGACTCGATGGCGGCAGGCGATGGCGTGGCGATAGAGCGCGAGTACAACGACC
>JAFXAY010000057.1 GCA_017521965.1 Tidjanibacter sp.
GGCTAAACCCCAAAAATCGGGTGCTGAGGGCGGTCAGACTATTGAGAACCCCATCTTGTCGAACTTCAAGGAGGGCCTTTCGGTGTTGGAGTACTTCATCTCCACCCACGGTGCTCGTAAGGGTTTGGCAGATACCGCACTTAAGACCGCAGACGCAGGTTATCTGACCCGCCGTCTGGTAGACGTTGCTAACGATGTGATTATCAACGAGGAGGATTGCGGCACATTGCGTGGTCTGACTGCTACGGCAGTGAAGCGTAATGACGCAGTTATCCAGAGCCTCTACGATAGGATTTTGGGCCGCACGGCAGTTGAAGACGTTGTTCACCCCCTCACCGGCGAGGTTATCGTCAAGGCAGGCGAGGAGATTAACGAGGAGGCAGCCGCAGCCATCGAGAAGTCGCCCATCGAGAAGGTGGAGATTCGCTCGGTACTCACTTGCGAGGCACGCCACGGTGTGTGCGCCAAGTGCTACGGTAGGAACCTCGCAACCGGTAGGCCCGTACAGAAGGGTGAGGTTGTGGGCGTTATCGCAGCCCAGTCCATCGGTGAGCCTGGTATACAGCTGACTCTGCGTACCTTCCACGTGGGTGGTGTTGCAAGTGGCTCTTCGATTGACAACCGCTTGATAGCCAAATACGATGGTGTGATTGAGATTGAGGACCTGAGGACCATCAAGACCAAAGACCGCGATGATAATGTCAAGAACTTGGTAGTGAGCCGTTTGGCCGAGTTGCGCATTGTGAGCAAGGAGACCGGTAGCGTGCTGTTTACCTACAACTTGGCATACGGCTCGACTCTCTACAAACTTGAGGGTGAGAGCGTTCAGAAGGGCGACATCATCTGCGAATGGGACCCCTTCAACGCAGTAATCATCTCGGAGTACGATGGTAGGATTGCCTTTGACAACGTTGTTGAGGGCGTAACTTACCGTGATGAGTATGACGAGCAGACCGGTTTGAGGGAGAAGGTTATCATCGAGTCGCGCGATAAGACCAAGAACCCCATCATTAAGATTGTGGACAAAGACGGCGTTGAGCAGAAGCAGTACAACTTGCCTGTGGGTGCTCACATCGTTGTTAAGGAGAACGCCAAGATTAAGGCCGGCGACATCCTCATCAAGATTCCTCGCTCGTTTGGTAAGGCCGGCGATATTACCGGTGGTCTGCCCCGAGTTACCGAGCTGTTTGAGGCCCGCAACCCGTCTAACCCCGCCATCGTGGCTGAGATTGACGGTGAGGTAACCTTCGGCAAAATCAAGAGGGGTAACAGGGAGATTGTTATCACCTCGCGTGATGGTCAGGAGAAGAAGTACCTCGTGCCTCTGAGCCGCCAGATTTTGGTGCAGGAGAACGACTACGTGAAGGCAGGTATGCCTCTGTCGGATGGTGCTATCACCCCCAGCGACATCTTGTCGATTCTCGGCCCCACCAAGGTACAGGAGTACATCGTGAACGAAGTTCAGGAGGTATACCGTGGTCAGGGTGTGAAGATTAACGATAAGCACTTCGAGGTTATCGTGCGCCAGATGATGAACAAGGTGCAGATTGACGATCCGGGCGACACTCGCTTCTTGCAGGAGCAGGTTGTGGACAAGTGGGAGTTTATGGAGGTTAATGACGCCCTGTATGACAAGGTTGTTGTTACCGATGCCGGCGACTCGCAGAATGTTCAGGCCGGTCAGATTATCTCGGTACGCCAGCTGAGGGATGAGAACTCCTCGCTCAAGCGTAAGGATTTGAAGACCGTAACCGTGAGGGAGATTGTTCCCGCCACCAGCCGCCAGATACTCCAAGGTATCACCCGCGCAGCATTGCAGACCAGCTCGTTTATGTCGGCTGCATCGTTCCAAGAGACCACCAAGGTGCTCAACGAGGCTGCAATCTTCGGTAAGGTAGACCCGCTGGAGAACCTGAAGGAGAACGTAATTTGTGGCCACCTCATTCCCGCAGGTACGGGTGTGCGCGATTGGCAGAAGGTAACCGTTGGTGCCAAAGCCGACTACGAGCGCATCGCTCCCGAGGCTATCGAGTAAGGTACCACACAATCCCTAATAAGAAAGAGAGGAGGATTTTCCCACCGCGGAAATCCTCCTCTCTTTTTTTTGCAGGGGCCCGTTGTGGTCTAACCTCTTTTTTAGGGCCCTTAAAGACCTTAGGGCCCTTAAAGACCTTAGGGCCTTTAAAGTCCCTTTGCTGCTCTTTCTGCCCCTTTCTGCTCTTTCCTGCCCTCCCAAAAGGCAACAAAAAAACACCGAGCCCTCGTCGGTGTTGTGTGAGGGCTCGGTGGATAGAGTTTGTATGAGTGAGTGGTGTTACTCGGCAGTTGCGAGGGGCGAGGGGGTGGTGTAGACCCTTGCGGCCAACTCTTTGTCATACTCATAGAGGCCATATTTGTTGTCGCCAATTTTCTCAAGGATGTCGATGATGTCGCGTGCGCTCTCCTCTTCTTCCACCTGCTCATCTACAAACCATTTGAGGGTGCTCTCGGAGGCGTAGTCGTTCTCCTCTTTGGCAATCTTCATCAGGTTGTTGATGCGTGCGGTTACCACCTGCTCGTGCTCAAGGGTTTTCTCCCACGCTGCCAAGGGGCTTGCCCACTCGGTGTCTACTGCGGCGATGGGCTGCAACTTAACCTCGCCACCGCGTGAGTTAATCATATTCATAAAGATGCGTGCGTGGTCCTGCTCCTCTTGGAACTGGATGAAGAACCAGTTGGCGAAGCCTTTGTTGCCTTTGGCCTCTTGGTCCATCGACATTGAGAGGTAGAGATATGCCGACCACAGCTCGGCGTTAATTTGGTCGTTGATAGCTGCCTCAAGGCGGCTGCTGATGTTCTTTTTCATAGTGTGTTATGTTTTTATTGGTTTATGCTTGTTTGTTGGGCCTTTGTTTAACCCTTTTTCTTATCACAAAGATAATGCACTTTTTGTCAATTGGTACTCTTTTGTGCTATGATATTTTTTGATGTGCCCATAAGCAAAACCTATGGTTGTGGTAGCCTCTGTCAAAAACAATGAGGGTAGACCACTTGGGCCTACCCTCACTTGGTTCGAGCGGATGCTCTCTTGGACTACTCCGAGAGAATCTCCATAATCTTGATTGCCGCAGCGGCAACGGGGGTACCGGGGCCAAAGATGGCGGCGGCACCGTCCTGATAGAGTTCCTCGTAGTCCTGAGCGGGAATTACACCGCCCACGATTACCACGATGTCCTCACGACCGAGTTTCTTCAACTCGGCAATAATCTGAGGAACGAGGGTCAAGTGGCCTGCTGCCAACGAAGATACACCAACAACGTGTACATCGTTCTCAACAGCCTGCTTGGCAGCCTCCTCGGGAGTCTGGAACAAGGGGCCCATATCCACATCGAAGCCGAGGTCGGCGTAACCGGTGGCAACAACTTTTGCACCACGGTCGTGGCCGTCCTGACCAAGTTTGGCAATCATAATACGGGGCTGACGGCCCTCCTTCTTGGCGAAGTCGGCAACCATCTCTTTTGCTTTTGCGAAATCTGCATCGTTCTTCATAGCACTCGAATATACACCTGAAATGGAACGGATAACGGCTTTGTAGCGGCCTACAACCACCTCACAAGCATCGGAAATCTCACCCAAAGTGGCCCTAACCTTGGCAGCCTCAACGGCAAGCTCAAGGAGGTTGCCCTCTTTGGTCTTCACACACTCGGTGAGTGCGGCCAGAGCCTTCTGTACGGCAGCCTCATCACGGTTGGCACGCAACTCCTGCAACCTCTTAACTTGGCTCTCACGCACTGCGGTGTTGTCCACTGCGAGGATGTCGATGGGTGCCTCTTTCTCCAGACGGTAGCGGTTCAGACCTACGATAATCTCCTCGCCGGAGTCGATGTGGGCCTGCTTGCGAGCCGAAGCCTCCTCGATACGCATCTTGGGAATACCGGTCTCGATAGCCTTGGCCATACCGCCGAGTTTCTCAATCTCTTGGATGTGCTCCCAAGCCTTGTGGGCAATCTCGTTGGTGAGGCTCTCCACGTAGTAACTACCTGCCCACGGGTCTACCGAGCGGCATACGTTGGTCTCCTCTTGGATGTAAATCTGGGTGTTACGAGCAATACGTGCCGAGAAGTCGGTGGGCAGTGCGATAGCCTCGTCAAGAGCGTTGGTGTGCAACGACTGGGTGTGGCCCAGAGCAGCGCCCATAGCCTCGATGGCGGTACGTGCTACGTTGTTGAAGGGGTCCTGCTCGGTGAGCGACCAACCCGAAGTCTGCGAGTGGGTACGCAGGGCGAGCGATTTGGGGTTCTTGGGGTTGAACTGCTTAACAATCTTTGCCCACAAGAGCCTTGCAGCCCTCATCTTGGCAATCTCCATAAAGTGGTTCATACCGATAGCCCAGAAGAACGACAAGCGGGGTGCGAACTGGTCTACGCTCATACCGGCGTTTACGCCTGCACGAAGGTACTCCAGACCATCGGCCAAGGTGTAGGCCAACTCAATGTCGGCAGTTGCACCTGCCTCCTGCATATGGTAACCCGAGATGGAAATCGAGTTGAACTTGGGCATATTCTTGGAGGTGTACTCAAAGATGTCGGCGATAATTCGCATCGAGAATTCGGGCGGGTAGATGTAGGTGTTGCGCACCATAAACTCCTTCAGAATGTCGTTCTGAATGGTACCTGCCAACTGGTCGAGGGTGCAACCCTGCTCCAAACCTGCCACGATGTAGAAGGCCAATACGGGAAGTACTGCACCGTTCATAGTCA
The DNA here is from genome assembly GCA_017521965.1 of Tidjanibacter sp. Classification (GTDB taxonomy): domain Bacteria; phylum Bacteroidota; class Bacteroidia; order Bacteroidales; family Rikenellaceae; genus Tidjanibacter. The sequence continues at coordinate 4,740 of JAFXAY010000057.1, forward strand.
TCGACACCGACATCTGGTTCAAAGGAATACCGTCGAAGAGGACCTTCATATCCTCTACCGAGCAGATGCTCACACCTGCCTTACCAACGTCGCCCACTACGCGGGGGTGATCGGCGTCGTAACCACGGTGAGTAGCCAAGTCGAAGGCTACCGACAGACCCTTCTGACCACTTGCCAAGTTGCGGCGGTAGAAGGCGTTACTCTCCTCTGCGGTCGAGAAACCTGCGTACTGACGGATAGTCCAAGGACGCATTACATACATAGTGCTGTAAGGACCACGCAAGTAGGGAGCGATACCTGCTGCATAGTTGAGGTGCTCCATACCCTCCAAGTCCTCAGCCGAGTAGATACCTTTAACGGGAATCTGCTCAGCGGTCAGCCACACCTTACCTGCGGTGTCGGCCTTTTTCGAGTCGCAAGCGCCTTTGGTGCAAGCGGCCTCGTATTTGAAATCTTCAAATTTTGCTCTCATAAGAATTTCCGTTTTTAGATACCCAACTTATTAAGATAGTCTGCGAGTGTTTCGAGTACGTTCTGGCGTACGCTGATGAAGTTGGTGATACCCTGTGCCTCCAACTCGGGCTGGCAAGCGGGTGCACCTGCTACTACCAACATAGCGCTACCTGCCAGCAACTTCTGAGCCTCGGGAGCCAGTGTAGCGTAGTCGTCGTCCGACGAGCAGATAACCACGATGTCGGCGCCAAACTCCTTAGCAGCCTTCACGCCCTCCTCAACCGAAGCGAAGAAGGTGTTGTCCTGTACCTTGATACCGGCGCAAGCGAAGAAGTTGCAGCTGAACTGTGCGCGAGCACGAGCCATTGCCAAGTTGCCGCAGGTGAGCATAAAGGCCTTAGGAGCCTTGCCACTCTGGTCAACTCTCAGGCGCATAGCCTCGAACTCCTCGCCACCACGGAAGGGACGCAAGTGGGGCATATCCTCCTGAACGGTACCGCAACCGCACGAGCAAGCCTTACCGCCCTGCTCAGCAGTCTCGTTGAAGTTAGGATACTGGTTGGTACCAAGCAGAGTGATGCGACGCTTAGCCACAGCAGCACGCTTAGCCTCGGCGCTCTTCTCAACAGCTGCGGTGATGATGCCCTTGCCGAATGCCTCGATGTAACCACCCTCGGCCTCGATCTCCTTGAAGAGTTTCCAAGCCTCGCCAGCGATGCTCTGAGTCAGGTTCTCCAAGTAGTACGAACCACCTGCGGGGTCAACTACGTTGTCGAAGTGCGACTCGTGTTTGAGCAGCAGCTGTACGTTGCGAGCGATGCGCTGAGCAAACTCGGTGGGCTGCTCGTATGCAGCGTCGAAGGGGGTAACCTCCATCGAGTGAACACCGCCGATAGCGGCACTCATAGCCTCGGTAGTACCACGCAACATATTTACATAGGGATCATATACGGTCTGGTTCCACTCCGAAGTGCGAGCGTGGATAAACATCTTCTTAGCGCAGCAGCACTGAGGCTCGTAAGCCTGCATAATGTTTGCCCACAACATACGGGCAGCGCGCAGCTTTGCAATCTCCATAAAGTAGTTGGAGGTAATCGACATATCGAAGCAGATGGTGCGAGCAGCCTGCTCAACCGAAAGACCGGCCTCCATCAGGCTAACTACATACTCGTGACCTGCTGCCAGCGAGAATGCCAACTCCTGAACGATGGTCGAACCGCTATTGCCGAACGATGCACCGTCAACATCTACGAAGCGAACGTGTTTGAACTCCGAGTACTTCTTAACCCACTCGGCAATCTCGTTGAAGCAGGGAGTACCCTTGGGGCAACCGCACTCAAACTTACCGAACATCGAGAGGCCCCAGATTACGGGGTCGAAGTTGAAGAGGATGCGAACAGCCTCCTTCTCGAAGCCTGCGGCCCACTTCATAACGGGCTCAACAATCCACTTGCCGCCGCACGAGCAGAAGCTCAGCTCGGTCTTGGTGGGGTCGATACCTTCGAGCAGGGTTGCTACCTCGCTCTCGGTGAGCTCTTTGTCGTGAGCAAAGCCGATGCCGAGGCTCTCTACGCCACTCTCGATGGCCTTGTGAGCCTGCTTGTTGGCCTCAGCGGGGCACTCAACAAAGATGCTCTGCTGGATCTTCCAGCAGTTAGAGTTCTTCGTACCGCGTACATAGGGGAACTCACCGGGGTTGCTACCCATATGAGCCACACCCTGCAAGTCTTCGGCACGATAGTAGGGACGAAGGCTGAAACCCTCGTCGGTGCGCCATACCAGTTTCTTCTGGTAGTCAGCGCCTTTGAGGTCTGCTGTGATGGCGGCCTCCCACTGCTCGGTGGTTACCTCGGGAAATTCCGCAAACAGCTTCTCTACATTATTTGCCATAACTTTGAACTGTTGTTAGTAGTGTGAATTATTGTGAATTAATAGTTGTGCAAATTAAATCTCACAAATGTACGACTTTTTTCTATAAGTACACCTATTATTTATAATAAAATTGTTATCCGAGTAACAGATTAGTCGGAATTTTGGTAGTATGCACAGAAAACGCTAAATTTGTTACTGATATCTACGCCCAACGGACAGAGGTATCTCCATAAACACAAAACGAACAAAAATGTATAAAAACCTACGAAAATATATTGAGGAGTTAGAGGCTGCGGGCGAACTTGTGCGCATCGATGCAGAGGTGTCGAGCCTGCTCGAAATTGCCGAACTGACCGACCGCGAATCGAAGCGCGAGGGTGGCGGTCGTGCGCTACTCTTCACCCACACCGATAAGCCTTTCCCCGTGGTTACCAACCTCTTCGGGTCGCGCAGTCGTATGGCGCGCGCCTTGGGTTGCTCCGACCTCACCGAGCTGCCGGCCCGCATCGATGCGTTGGTGGCGGCTGTCACCTCGCCCAAGGATAGCCTTGGCGAGAAGATGGCGGTGCTGCCACTGCTGGGCGATGTGGCCCGATGGTTTCCCGTGCGCCGCAAGGGTAGGGGAGAGTGTCAGCAGGTGGTGCACTTGGGCGATGAGGTGCGTCTGTCGATGCTCCCAGCGCTCCAATGTTGGCCTGCCGATGGGGGTAGGTTTGTGACCCTCCCGTTGGTCCATACCGTTGACCCTGTGCGTGGTGTGCGCAATGTGGGAATGTATCGTATGCAGATTTTCGACGACCACTCGGCGGGACTCCATTGGCACCGCCACAAGACCGGTGCGCGTCACTATGCAGGGTGGCGTGCGCGAGGTGAGCGTATGCCCGTAGCGGTGGCACTCGGTGGCGACCCTGCATACACCTATTGTGCTACTGCACCTCTGCCCGACGGTATCGACGAGTACCTCTTGGCGGGCTTCCTGCGTGGCAGTGCGGTGCGTATGGTGAAGTGTGTGACCAACGACCTCTACGTGCCTGCCGACTGCGACTTTATCATCGAGGGCTATGTCGATACCAGTGAGCCACTTACCGTCGAAGGACCCTTCGGCGACCACACCGGATTCTACTCCCTCACCGACCTATATCCCCGACTCCACGTCACCGCCATCACTCATCGCAAAGATGCGGTGTGGCCCGCAACAATCGTTGGTGTGCCGCCTCAGGAGGATGCCTACATCTCCGAGGCTACCGAGCGTATCTTCTTGGCACCCATCAGGTTGCTGATGCAACCCGAGATACGCGATATGTGGATGCCCGTGGCGGGCGTGTCGCACAACCTGACCCTCTTGGAGGTGGAGTGCTCCTATGCCGGACAGGGCGCAAAGGTGGCCTCCTCGATGTGGGGTGCGGGGCAGATGATGTTCAACAAGCTGATGATTCTCACCGCCTCGGCGGTCGGCAGTGTTCGCAACCTCGACCTGCTGAGTGCTTTGGTGCGTGGTGCCGACTTGGAGCGCGCGGTGATTCGCTCGCGAGGGGTGCTCGACGTGCTCGACCACGCTACGCCCGAGGTGGGTGTGGGTGGCAAGTTTGCGCTCGACCTCACCACTACCGCCCCCGACCCGCAGACCAAGTTCGCCAACGAGTATGAACGTTGGAGCGTTGAGGTGTGCTATAAGTCCATTGATGAGGTGCTCGACGTGGCGCAGTTGGTGGCCACATCGGAGCGAAAATATATCGTTGTGGTAGAGCCGGCAGCCGCTTTGCTCTCGCCCGAGGAGTTGCTCTGGTTTGTGGCGGGCAATGTTGAGGCAGACCGCGATATTGTATTGAGAGATAATCGATTAGTGATTGATGGGCGCACCAAGCGTGCGGGTGCTGAGGGTATGCCTAAGCGTTGGCCAAACCCCGTCACCTCGTCGCGCGCCACCATCGAACTTGTGGATAACCGCTGGAACGACTATGGCTTGGGCGACTTTATCCCCTCGCCATCGCTTCACTACTTGCCGCTCTGCGAGGGGGAGGGCGCCGAGCGATGAAACGCCCACTCTTCACCATTGCCGAGGCTAAGTCGGTGGCGCTGTTGCTACCGTCGATTGTGGTCTGCGCCATACTCGTCTATAAGCTGATAGGTGGTGGTGAATCTCTGCCTGCCGAGGAGGTAGAGCCAAGCGAAATTGTTGAGTCTGCCGATAGTCTGTCTGCTGACACCCAGATAATTAACCTCCACCCCTTCGACCCCAACACCGCCACCTACGAGGAGTTTCGTGAGTTGGGGCTCAGCGCGAGTGCGGCGGCAAGCGTGGTGAAGTATCGCGAGCGTGGCAAGCGATTTGAGATTCCCGAAGATTTTGCCACCTGCTATGGTGTGACCGACTCGATGTATGCCGCCCTGAAACCCTATATCATAATTGGTGAGGAGTTCCGACTGCAACCATTTGAGAAGAGCCTGCCGATAACCCCTTCTGCTCCTGTGCAACGTGAGCGACTGACCCCTGCCGAGCGTGCGGCAGCCTACCTCACTACGCATCCGACGATAGATATCAACACCCTCACCGACAGCGACTTTGTGGCGATGGGGTGTACGGTGCGACAAGCCGAGGCTGTGGTGCGCTGGCGCACCGAGCGTGGCGGTTTTCGCTCGGCGACCGAGGTCGAGGAGTGTCGCTACCTGCCATTGGAGGTTTACGATGTGATAGCCCCCGCGCTCCACTTTGCGGAGGTGACAGAGGTGGCTGATGTGCCCCAACTTGTGGAACTTAATAGTGCCGATTCGGCGACGCTGGTGGCGGTGCGAGGCATAGGCGCACGCTCGGCAAGCGACATCATAGCCTACCGCGAAAGGCTGGGCGGATATGCCCGAGTGGAGCAACTTGCTGAACTTGCGGTGGTGACGGAGAAAAATTATGAGCAAATAATTACACAAATTTTTGTGGATAGTTGCAAAATTTCAAAAATAGATATTAACTTTGCAGGCCCGGAAAGTATGGGTAGTCACCCCTATATGACCCCAAAGCGAGTACGGAAAATACTCAAAAACAGACAATTGAAAGGAGGTTGGAGTACTATTGAAGATATGATTGAGGACAATACATTGACCGTTGAGGAGGCACAAAGGCTCTCCCCATATCTTCATTTCAGCCCCAGAGAGTAACATTTTACCCAAGTTTTTGAGCCTCGCGACAGGCAAAAGTCGCACAATAAACAAGATTTTTAAACAATAAAAAATAAAAAATTACAACTATGATTATTATGCCTATCAAAGAGGGTGAGAACATCGAGCGCGCCCTCAAAAAGTTCAAAAGAAAATACGAGCGCACCGGCGTTCTGAAAGAGCTCCGTCGTCGTCAGTACTTCACCAAGCCTTCGATTGCTAAGCGCGATGCTATGATGCACGCTGTTTATGTAGAGAAGTTGCACCGTATGGAGGAGGAGTAGAAGAGTGCTCGTCAAAAAAAATAGAGGTCGAAAGACCTCTATTTTTTTTGCACTCTTCAAAAGTCATCTGATTGGTAAATTTTGCACTTCCCTTGCGAGGCTGCTCCTCACATACGCTTAGTATGCTGCGGGCAACCTCGCTGCACGAAGCCCAAAATTTCCTTGGGTCATATGACTTTTTTTAATGGGAGTAATGGGAATAATGAGAATAATGGGAACGATGGGAATATAAAGAATATCCCATAACTCCTATAACTCCCATAATTCCCATAATTCCTATCACTACCATAGCTCCCTAAAACAAAAGTTGTCTGCAATTCAGCATTGCAGACAACTTTTTATTAAACCCACTCACGTTGAGAAGTTTTATGGTTTAGGAAATTTTGTGCTTCGCGAAGAGAGGCGAGCCGAAGTTTACTTGGGTGTAAATGAGGCGAAGCCTTTCGAGGGAAGTGCAAAATTTACAAACCAGATAACTTCGTCTTATTTCAAACGTGCGCGAATAGCCTCACTCTCAGCCTCATACCCGGGCTTATCGAGCAGGGCGAACATATTCTTCTTATAAGCCTCAACACCGGGCTGGTTGAAGGGGTTAACGCCCAAGATGTAGCCGCTGATGCCGCAAGCCTTCTCGAACATATAGAGCAATGCGCCGATGTAGTACTCGTTAATCTCGGGAATCGGAATCTTGATGTTGGGCACACCACCGTCAACGTGAGCCAGCACAACGCCCAGCTCGGCCATCTTGTTCACCTCGTCGAGGCGTTTGCCTGCCAGGAAGTTCAGACCGTCGAGGTTGTCCTTGTCGGCCTCGATAGTCACCTCGCGGAGAGGCTTCTCAACGCTGATAACGGTCTCGAAGAGAGTGCGCTCACCCTCCTGAATGTACTGACCCATCGAGTGGAGGTCGGCAGTCAGGGTAACGCTTGCGGGGAAGATACCCTTGCCCTCTTTGCCCTCGCTCTCGCCATAGAGCTGTTTCCACCACTCGGCGATGTACTGCAAGCGAGGCTCGTAGGAGGCCAGAATCTCAATCTTGTAGCCCTTGTTGTAGAGAGCGTTACGTGCTGCTGCGTACTGAGCGGCGATGTTCTGCTCGTAGGGTACGTCCTCGGCAGTTGCGCGCTGCATATCCTGTGCGCCACGCACCAACTCTGCAACATTGATACCTGCTGCTGCCAGGGGCAACAGACCTACGGGAGTGAGCACCGAGAAGCGACCACCCACGTTGTCGGGAATAACGAACGACTTGTAACCCTCGCTGTCGGAGAGGCTTTTGAGTGCGCCGCGAGCCTTGTCGGTCACAGCCACAATGCGCTTGCGAGCCTCCTCAACACCGTAGCGTGCCTCAATCTCGGCCTTCATCAGGCGGAAGGCGATAGCGGGCTCGGTGGTGGTACCCGACTTGCTGATGACGATAGTAGCAATCGAGTAGCTCTTCAATGCGTCGAGCAACTCGGCGGTATAGGTCTCGCTGATGTTGCAACCTGCAAATACGATATAGGGAGCCTTGCGCTCACGGTGGAGGTAGTGGAACGAGTCGGTCATTGCGTCGAGCACTGCCTTAGCACCGAGGTAGGAGCCACCGATGCCGATTACAACAATCACCTCGGCAACATCTGCCAAACCCTTGGCGGCAGCCTCAATCTCTGCCAATACGTCGGGAGTAACCTCTGCGGGGAGGTTTACCCAACCGAGGAAGTCGTTACCTGCGCCTTTGCCACTGTGCAACAGACCGTTTGCCTGCTCCGCTGCCTCTTTCAGCGAGGCAATCTCAGCAGCCGATGCGCCGACTGCTGTCTGAGTAATGTCAAGTTTAATCATTTTTGGGATACTTGTTAATTATTGTTTTTTGGTCTTAAACGTCTGTTTTGTCCGCCCAAAAAATGTTGGGCCGAAAAATCGACCACAAACATATTAAAAAATACAGAAAAATCCTCGCAGTTCAGATTACTTTTTCCTATCTTTGTACGTTGATAGGAGGAGCGCCCTCCGCAAATGCGAAAAAATATAAAAACACGATATCAAAATGGGACTTTTTTCACTGACACAAGAGTTGGCAATCGACCTCGGAACTGCCAATACTCTCATCATTTATAATGGCAAGGTGGTGGTCGATGAGCCATCTATCATTGCTCTGGACATACACACCAACAAGGTGATGGCTATCGGTAAGCAGGCACGACTGATGCACGGTAAGACCCACCAGAACATCAAGACTATCCGACCCCTCAAAGATGGCGTTATCGCCGACTTCAACGCTGCCGAGCAGATGTTGCGCGGTATGATTAAGATGGTCAAGACCAATGGCCACTTCTTCAGCCCCTCGCTCCGTATGGTAATCTGTATCCCCAGCGGCTCGACCAACGTGGAGATTCGCACCGTACGCGAGTCGGCAGAGCACGCCGGCGGTCGTGAGGTCTATATGATTTTCGAGCCTATGGCTGCCGCACTCGGTGCAGGCCTCGACGTGCAGGCTCCTGAGGGTCATATGATTATCGACATCGGTGGTGGTACTACCGAGATTGCTTGTATCTCGTTGGGTGGTATCGTATGTAGCGAGAGTATCGACGTGGCAGGTGATGTATTTACCGACGATATCCAGAAATATGTGCGCCAGCAGTACAACGTACGCATCGGTGAGCGCACCGCCGAGGATATCAAAATCGCCATCGGTGCCGCAGTGCGCGACCTTGACGACGCACCCGAGGACTATGTGGTGACAGGTCCCAATATGCTCACCGCACTCCCCACAACTATCAACCTGTCGTACAGCGAGATAGCCTACGCTTTGGAGAAGTCGCTCTTGAAGATTGATGCTGCCATTATGAAGGTCTTGGAGATTATTCCTCCCGAGCTCTACACCGATATCGTCAAGAACGGTATCTACCTGGCAGGTGGTGGTGCGCTGATTAAGGGCTTGGCAAAGCGCTTCACCGAGAAGAACAATATCCCTTTCATCGTTGCCGAAGATCCCCTCAGGGCTGTGGTACGCGGTACGGGTATTGCGCTGAAAAATATCGACAAATTCTCCTTCCTGATGAAATAGTGGCTCCCCGTGGAGCGTTTGCCTCACTGAGGGGCAGGACTATTGTAGGCGGAAATGTATAAACTCATCACACTACTGAAACAGATTGCTGTGCCTCTGCTATTCATTTTAGCAGAGGTGCTGGCTATTTATCACTATGCCGGCTCCTCGGCCTACAACAAGGCGCGGATACTCTCGGCAACCAATAGCACGGTGGGTGCGGTGAGTGGTATGTTTGGCTCGGTGGGCGACTACTTCCGTCTGTCGAGCGAGAACAAGGCACTGCGTGGCGAGGTGGAGAGCCTGCGCAACCGGTTGGCCGACTTGGTGGCCGACTCGACTGCGGTGAGCAGTTACTCCGCCGAGGGCGAGATTGCCCCCTACTACTTTTCCAGCGCGCGAGTGTTGCAGAACTCCGTTATCCGCCAGCGCAACTACTTCATCATCGACAAGGGCTTGCGCGACGGTGTACAGGCCAATATGGCGGTGCTGAGTATGGAGGGCGAGGTGGCAGGCTATGTGGTCACCTGCTCGGAGAAGTTCTCGGTGTGTATGTCGATGGCGAACCTCGACTTCACTATGGGTGGCCGCATCGAGGGCAAAGAGTTCTATGGCTCGGTGGGGTGGAACGGTGGCGACCATCGCACCATCACGCTGACCGATATCCCCCGCTATGCCGCACCACAGGTGGGCGATACGGTGGTCTCGACCGTCTCGTTCCGCTTCCCGCCCGATATGACTGTCGGCTATGTGGAGAGTTGGGAGGAGGCCGAGGACCAGACAACAATAGATATCACTCTGCGCACTGCGGTCGATCTGGCCACTCTGCGCGATGTGCTCTTGGTGCAGTATCAGGACTCACAGGAGTTGGAAGAGTTGACAAGCGGTTATTAGACAACAGAATAGATGTACAGAGGTTTAGGCTATACGGTGATGTTTGTGGTGGCGGTGCTCTTGCAGGTGCTGCTGCTCGATGCGTTGTTCATCGTACCCTCGGGTGTGCCGATGCTCTACCTCGCATTTCTCGTTCTGCAACCCTTCGACCGTAATACCCTCGCGATGCTTGGGCTGGGCGCTCTGCTCGGCGTGACGATGGACCTGCTGACGGGTATGGACGGACTCTACACCATAGCAGCCCTCTGGCTGGCCTTTGTGCGCCGAGGTGTGGTGATACTCTCGCTCGGCAAAGATGCCCTTCGCGAGAGCTACTTCCCGTCGCCCCGCGCTCTGGGTGGTGGCAGATTCTGGCTCTATGTGCTCTCGGCGCTGTTGGTCCACAATGTGGTCTTCTTCATCTTCGAGGCGCTCACCTTCGACCACTTCCATATCACCCTCTCGCGCATCGTGGTATCGACCCTCTTCTCTGCCCCCTTTATTTGGGCGGCTGCCAAACTCTTCCCCTCGTTTAACAAAAAGTAGCGGAGGAGCACTATGGAGCAACGTAAACGACAAATAACACTCAGACTTGTGGTGGTGGCTATCTTTGTGGTCATCATCTTCCGTCTGTTCCACATCCAGATAATCGACGACAGCTACAAGGAGGCTGCCGACAACAACGCCCTGCGCTATGAGGTGCAGCACCCGCCACGCGGCGAGATTTACGACCGCAACGGTGAATTTCTGGCCCAGAGTGTCGCCTCGTACGACCTGATGGTCACCCCGCGTGAGATGTCGCGCGAGGGCTTCGACACCGTTACCCTCTGCCGCATTGCGGGTATCAGCAAGGAGCGATTGGAAAGAGAGTTGAAGCGTGCAACAGACTACTCGCGCAGGCGTGCCTCGGTGATTGTCAAGCAGATGCCTATCGAGTCGAAACTACTCTTCGACGAGGGTAACTATCAGGGCTTTCACACCGTATATCGTACTCAGCGCTCCTATCCGCGCAAAATTGCAGGCTCACTGCTCGGCTACATCGGCGAGGTCAACGATGGCGATATCGCACGTGACCCCTACTACCGCAGTGGCGACTACAAGGGCTTCTCGGGCATTGAGAGTGCCTACGAGGAGGTGCTGCGCGGCGTGAAGGGTACGAAGGTGCAGGTGGTCGATGTCCACGGATCGGTGAAGCAGTCCTACAAAGATGGACAGTACGACACCCCGCTGGTCCCCGGCGTGGCGCTGACGAGTTCTATCGACGCCGAGCTGCAAGCCTTTGGCGAGGAGCTGATGGAGGGCAAGGTGGGCAGTATTGTGGCCATCGAGCCATCGACAGGCGAGATTTTGATGATGGTCAGCAGCCCGGGCTACGACCCCGACAAACTTGTGGGTCGTGAGCGTGGCAACAACTATATGGAGCTGCTCAACAACCCCCGTCGCCCCCTCTACAACCGTGCGGTGATGACGCGCTATCCCCCCGGCTCGACCTTCAAACTTGTCAACGGACTTATCGGCTTGCAGGAGGGTGTGCTCGTTCCGTCGCAGAAGTATCCCTGCCACGGTGGTTACACCATCGGTCGCGGTGTGAAGTGCCACGACCACTACTCGCCCCTCGCATTGGAGGCGGCGGTGGCCACCTCGTGTAACGCCTACTTCTGCTATGTCTTGCGCAACATCCTCGACAATCCGAAATATGGCAGCGTGAAAAATGGCTTCGACAAGTGGGAGGAGTATGTGCGTAGCTTCGGCTTTGGTCGTAAGCTCGGCTCCGACTTCCTCTCCGAGTATGGCGGCTATGTGCCCGACAGGGATTTCTACGACAAGACCTATCGTGGCAGTTGGAATTCGCTGACGGTCATTTCGCTCGCCATCGGTCAGGGTGAGTTGGGCTGTTCGCCTCTGCAAATGGCTAACCTCGCCGCCATCGTGGCAAACCGTGGTTACTACTATATCCCCCACGTTATCAAGCACATCGAGGGTCAGGACTCGCTCGACGTGAAGTACTACGAGAAGCACTACACGATGGTCGATGAGAAGCACTTCGAGCCTATCGTGCAGGGTATGTACGAGGCTGTCCACTCCGAGGGCGGTACGGGTCGTGTGGCCGACGTGCCGGGCTTGGAGGTGTGTGGCAAGACGGGTACTGCACAGAATCCCCACGGTAAGGACCACTCCACCTTCCTCAGCTTCGCCCCGCGCAACAACCCCAAAATCGCTATCTCCGTATATGTCGAAAATGGTGGTTTCGGTAGCACCGTGGCAGCCCCCATCGCGGGCCTCATCATCGAGAAATACCTCACCGGCTCGGTGGAACGCACTTGGCTGGTTGACCAGATAAAGAATACCCGAATTAGTTACCCCAATTATGACCGCAACAGATAGTACCAGAGGCCATCGCACCGATTGGCTCTCGGTGCTTATATTCCTCGCCCTGATGGTGATAGGGTGGGTCAATATCTACGCTGCTGTCTATGACGACTCGGCAGTGGGGGGCTTCGCGTGGGGTAGCCAATATGGTATGCAGCTCATCTGGATATGCATCTCGCTCCTCATTGCGGGGGTGATTATGCTTATCGACAAGATATATATCCACCAATGGACCTACCCGATATATGTCGTGCTCTTCCTCCTGCTGCTCTCAACGCTTGTGATAGGCAAGGAGGTCAATGGCGCTAAGGCGTGGCTGGTGCTCGGCCCTGTGTCGCTCCAACCTGCTGAGTTTATGAAGCTTGGCGTATCGCTCGCGCTTGCACGCTATATGAGTGAGTACAGCTTCTCGCTGCGCAATCCGCGCTCACTGCTCGGCGTGGCGGTGATTCTTGCCCTGCCGATGGGAGTGATTATGCTCCAACCCGATATGGGCTCCGCTATCGTCTATTGCTCCTTCCTGGTGATGTTCTACCGCGAGGGGCTCAACAAGTGGGTCTATTACATCCTCTGCGTGGTGGTTGCGGTATTCCTCCTCTCCTTCTTCCTCACCCCGAGCGCACTGCTGGTACTGCTCCTTGTGCTCTGCGTGGTGTGGCAGGCCCTTGCCAATGGCAACCTGCGCGAGAGTATCATCTATCTGGCCGCAGTGCTCCTCATTTCGGGTGTTATCTACTTCGGTATCAACTACCTGCTGCTGGGCAACATCACCTACTACTCCGCCCTGCTCTGGACCGTTATCCCCTCGCTGGTGGTGGTCGCCATATACGCCTTTCGCACACGACTGATGTCGATATATGCCTTTATGGCGCTGCTGGTGGGGTCGATTCTCTTCTCCACTGCGGTTGACTACGTCTTCAACGACCTGCTCGCCATACACCAGCAGAAGCGAATTCTCGACCTGCTCGGCATTGAGCAAGACCCGCAGAATTGGGGCTACAATGTCAACCAATCCAAAATCGCCATCGGCTCGGGTGGCTTCTCGGGTAAAGGATTCTTGGAGGGCACGCAGACCAAGTACGACTTTGTCCCCGAGCAGAGCACCGACTTCATCTTCTGCACCGTGGGCGAGGAGTGGGGCTTCTTGGGCAGTAGCCTTGTGCTGATTCTCTTCGCGATACTCATCACGCGCCTGATGATTATGGGTGAGCGGCAGGGCGAGCCCTTCAAACGCATATACTGCTACTCCGTGGCGGGTATCTTCCTCTTCCACGTCGCTATCAATGTGGGTATGACCATCGGCCTGATGCCCGTAATCGGTATTCCACTGCCGCTATTCAGTTATGGCGGCTCCTCCCTACTTGCATTTACTGTGTTATTCTTCATCGCAGTTAAACTTGACAGCGAGTAAAAAAGTCATCTGATTGGTAAATTTGGTGTTGGGGGAGCCTTGTCGACCACTTACATACATAGAGTATGCGCGTGGCCGCCAAGACTCCCCCGCCTAAAATTTCCTCAATCATATGGCTTTTTTAGAAACCTGAGAGCAACATCGAATTGCTCTCATTTTTTTATAGGGAGTTTAGGGAATTTAGTGAATTTAGGGATAATCTTTAAACTCCTTAACACTCCCTAATCTCTCTCTTGCCTATTAGGCTTTCCCTAAATTACTTTCCCAACAACGGTCGTGCCCGCAACCTCCGAAACCCACAAACGCCAATATCCCCACCCCGTCTGAGGCGTCAGCCGAAGACACACATCCCCCGCCGAGGCGGGGGCTTGGGGGTGGGTCAGGCCTACAATTGCCTGCGCAAGCAGGCAGGTGTCGAGGTGATCAGTAGAAAGATCAGGGTATCTACCTTACAAATGGTGCTGTGCAAAATGATAAACCTGAGAGCAATATCGAATTGCTCTCAGGTTTTATTCATTTTGAATTTTGAATTTTTATCTTCTTCTCCTCCTACATCATCAAAAAGCCTATATAGCAGATAATGGTGCTGAGGGCGAGGGTTACTTTCCAGCCGCGTTTCTTGATGCCCAAGGAGCCCAACATCAGCAGGGTCGAGATGCCGCCGAATATCATCAGTCCCACCACCTTCGGGTCGGTGAAGTCATAGACGGGCAGGCGCGAGAAGAGGTCGGCACAACACAGCACGAAGAAGTTGAAGATGTTGCTACCGATGATATTACCCACTGCGATATTATAGTTGCCGATACGGAACAGTGCAATCGTCGAAGAGACCTCGGGCAGCGAGGTGGCCACGCCGAGGAAGATAGCGCCTGCAAGGCCCGCGCCGAGGTTGAGGCGTACAGCGATGTCGTCGGTGATGTATGTGAGCACTACGCTCAGCACTATAATACCGAGGCTGACCAGCACAAAGCGGGTCACAATCTGTCGGAGCGAGAGTCCGCACTCCTCCTCCACATCCTCCTCTGCGCTCTCTGCCTCAACAGCGCCCTCGGGCAGAGTACCGTTCTCGGCGGCCAAGTGTTTAACACTCAGTGCGTAGAGTGCCAAGATGAGTATGGTGGAGATATTGAGTGTCCAGATGTGGAAATCTACAATGTTGAGCATATTGAGCAGCAGCACCACATAGGACAAGAAGAGGTAGAGGCAGACTGCCAAGTGTCCACGCGAGGTGCGGGTGCGCGAGAAGGAGCGCGCATAGCAGGGTATCAACACACCGAGGATGGTGAGGTTGAAGAGGTCGCTACCGAGGATATTGCCGATGCAGAGGCTCGGTTTGTCAATCAAAATCGTTGCCGAGATACTTGTAAACATCTCGGGGAGCGAGGTCACTGCCGAGAGCAACACACCACCCAGAAATGCACCCGAAAGGCTGGTCTTTTGGTCAATCAGGTCGATATAGTGCGACGCCTTAATACTAAACCACACCACCAGCGATGCAACAACGATGTAAGCAATATAGATCATAATTTGTTTGGATTAATAGAGGTGCAAAGGTAACGCTTTTTGCATAAAAGTAAAAAGAGTATCTGTTCTAAGATACTCTTTTAGTGTTCTCTCCTACTCGGTGAAGGGCTTGAAACCGTCACCATAGGTCTCGTAGGCATCGACCACCACCACAAAGGCTGTCGGGTCGATGGTGCGGATCTTCTCCTTCACCGCGCCAATCTCGCGGCGGCTCACCACCAAGAAAATCATCTCCTTATCCTCGCCTGTGTACATACCCGACGACTTGATATAGGTGCCGCCGCGCTCCATATCGACAAGGATATACTGCTTGAGCTCCTCCTTCTTATTGGTAATAATAAATAGCAGTTTGTCGTAACTTGCACCTTCGAGCACATAGTCGATAGCGCGGGCACTGACAAATATCGAGATGAGCGAGTAGAGCGGGAGTTTCCAGTCGCGCAAGACAATCATACCTATAATAACAATAGTCGATTCCACCAAGAACATTGCCGACGAAAACTTGGTCTTGGCGAACTTTACAATCAGCATCGACACGATATCCGTACCACCACTCGTAGCACCTGCGCGGAGTATCAGACCGCAACCCACACCAATCAGCAGACCACCACACAAGGCGGCAAAGAAGATGTTGTCCGAGAAGTTGAATTGGGTGCTGATGAGGCTGATACCATCGGTCGGGTCCTCACCCAGCAACGAGGTCATTGCGTTCATAAATACGGGGGTGATGAGCGCCGCGTAGATGGTCTTGGCGCCAAACTGACGACCAAACACAAGTATCGCAGTGATGGTCAGTGGCACGTCGAACATCAGACCGAAAGTACCCGTCTGTATCGAGGGTATCAGGTGGTGGAGCACGCGGCCCAGACCATAGACACCGCCGGGGATAATTTTATAGGGGTTGGTGAAGAGTACGAAACCCATAGCAAGAATAAAGGCGCCGAGGGTGACCAATACCCACGAAAACCAACCGCTATTGGTCTTCATTTTCAGTAAATTGAGTTTTCCCATACTTTATATAACAATGTGTAAATCCTATTATTTCTCAGCAATATGTCGGGGTTGTTTGCCTGTTTCGCGGTGCAAAAATAGTAAAATTGTTATATTTTACTACACTTTTCCGAAAAAATGTTTTTTTACTGACTTTTTCCGTGGCGAGTGGGGTAGGGGTTTTGCGCCATCACTCCCCGCAATCCGACCACCGAAACTGCTTATCGGCACTATCGGACACTTTTTATTCGCCACAAAAGGGTGTGGCGAATAGCGACAATGCAAATTCGTCGCTACCAACCGTCACTTGCGCGGCTAACTTGCCACAGAGGGGTGAAAATTGTTGTCAATATCCCAAAATAATTTGTACCTTTACACTGCAATAGTGCGCAACAAGAAAAACATCGGACGATGGAAAATATATACCTTATCAACATTATGCTCGTTGTGGGTGCCTACCTGCTCGGCTCGATATCCAACGCTGTTTGGATTGGCAAGTGCTTCTACGGAGTTGACCCCCGCACGCAGGGCAGCAAAAATGCAGGCGCCACCAATGCGGTGCGCGTGCTGGGCGCCAAGGCCGGTGGTGCGGTATTTGCACTCGACGCCCTGAAAGGCGTGGCGGCAGTGATGCTCGCCCACCTGAGTAGCTACGCCCCCGCCACCCCCTCGTACTACAACTTGCAGATGGTCTTGGCTCTCGCAGCGGTGCTCGGCCATATGTGGCCCATCTTTGCAGGCTTCAAGGGCGGCAAGGGAGTAGCCACCTTTGCGGGTGCGCTCTGCGCCATCACCCCGCTCCCCATAGCGATACTCCTCGGAGTATTTATCGTGGTCTTTGTCGCCACCCGCTATGTGTCGGTAGGGTCGCTTACGGTGGCAGTGCTGCTCCCCATCGTCACCCGCTTCGTGTGCGGCGTGGAGTATCTGCCCATCACCCTCTTCTACTGTCTGGTGATGCTGATTATCATCTTCACCCACCGCAAAAACATCGCCAGACTGATTGCGGGTACCGAAAACCGCTTTACCTTTAAAAAGAAATAGTTTCTTTCACAATAACCCAAACAAGGCTACACAACACAGAGATATATACAACACACACAGCAACACACAACACACAGCATAGAACAAAATGTTACAAGAGAATTTAATCAAAATCTACGAGGAGGTATTTCGTAAATATCACTCCTCGCCCGTTCTGACCGACTACTTCTCGAAAACCACACTCACCTACCTCGAAATGGCTGAGCAGATGGCACGTCTGCACATCCTCTTCGAGAAGGTGGGCATCGAGGAGGGCGAGAAAATCGCCCTCGTTGGTCGCAACAACATTAATTGGTGTATCACCTATGTGGCCACCATCACCTACGGTGCAGTCATCGTACCCATCTTGCAGGACTTCAACCCTGCCGACATCGAGAACATCGTGACCCACTCCGAGAGCCGCCTGCTCTTCACCGATCAGCCCCATTGGCAGGCTGTCGATACCGACCGTATGCCCAACTTGGAGGCAGCTATCGACCTGGCAGGCTACAAGGTGGTCTATGAGAAGGAGAACGAGGAGGGCGTGGCCGCTACGGTCGTTGCCGAGGCGCGCGAGGCTATCGACGCGCTCTTCGCCGAGCGTTACCCCGCAGGCTTCTCCGCCGACGATATCCGCTTCCGCGAGGTGCCCAACGAGCGACTGATACTCCTCAACTACACCTCCGGCACCACAGGTGCCTCGAAGGGTGTGATGCTCAGCGTCAATAACCTCACCGGCAACGCACTCTTCGGCATTAATATGATTGACCCCGCCACGGGTAAGCACATCATAGAACACAACACTCGTGTACTCTCCTTCCTCCCCCTGGCACACGCCTACGGTTGCGCCTTCGACTTCCTTGTGCAGCTCGCCGCAGGTAGCCACATCACCCTCCTCGGCAAGATGCCCTCGCCCAAAATTCTGGTGTCGGCAATGCAGGAGGTGAAGCCTACCTTCGTATGTAGCGTGCCTCTGGTCCTCGAAAAGGTATATCGCAAGATGATTATCCCCATCTTGGAGAAGGGCCCGATGAGTATCGCGATGAAGATTCCATTGATCAACACCGCCCTCTACTCCATCATCCGCAACAAGCTGATGGCATCATTTGGTGGCGAGGTGTCGATATTTATCGTGGGTGGCGCACCTATGAATCAGGAGACTGAGTCGTTCCTGCGCAAAATCGATTTCCCGCTCACCGTGGGCTACGGTATGACCGAGTGCGCACCCCTCATCAGCTTCGCGCCTCCCTGCGAGTTTGCCGGTGGCTCGTGTGGCCGCGCACTGCCCGGCCTGATGGAGGTACGCATCGACTCCGCCGACCCGAAGAGTATCCCCGGCGAGATTCTCACCAAGGGCGAAAATGTGATGATGGGCTACTACAAAAACGAGGAGGCAACAGCAGCCGCCCTCGACAGCGATGGCTGGCTCCACACAGGCGATATGGGTGTGATTGACGATGCAGGCAACATCTATATCCGCGGACGTTGCAAGACTATGATTCTCACCGCCAATGGCCAGAATATCTATCCCGAGGAGATTGAGGATAAACTCAACAACCTCCCCCTCGTGCTCGAAAGCCTTGTGGTGGAGAATAAGGGCGTGCTCACCGCACTCATCGTTCCCGATTGGGATACCGCCAACCGCGAGGGCATCGACCGCGCCGCTTTGGAGCAGACAATGGACGAGAACCTCCGCACCCTCAACACTATGGTCGCCGCCTACGAGAAGGTTGCCAACTATAAACTGATGGACGAGGAGTTCCAGAAAACCCCGAAACGCAGTATCAAGAGATTCTTGTACACCAATAACTTCTAAACCGTTAAGGTTGGTTTGATAACAAGCGAGAGCAGTGTCCTCTAAATACTCACGGGTAGCATTTTTGCTACCCGTGTCTATTTTTCTGGGAATTATGGGAGTTATGTGAATAATGGGAATCCTGATAAATAGATATCGGGCCTATGATTATAGGCCCAATAAGCCTAATAAGCCCAATAGGTAAAAGTGAACTTAGTGAGTTTAGGGAATTTAGTGAATTTAGTGAATTTAGGGAGTTTAGGGAATTTAGAGAATTTAGAGAAATTAGTGAGTTTAAGGAATTTAAAGAATTTAGTGAGTTTAAAGATTTTCCCATTACTCCCATTACTCCCATTACTCCCATCATTCCCATTATTCCCATTACTCCCATAATTCCCTAATCTCCCTAACACTCCCTAACACTCCCTAAAAATAATATCAACAGAAAACGGTCGTGCCCGCTACCTCCGAAACCCACTAACGGTCGTAGCCGCTACCCGTCTGAGGCGTTAGCCGAAGAAGCAAGTCCCCCTCTAAGGAGGGGGATTTAGGGGGTGGGTAAACGCTTATGGATGTGCCTGCATAGCAGGCACA
>JAFXAY010000058.1 GCA_017521965.1 Tidjanibacter sp.
TAATTCCCATTACTCCCATCAAAAAAAATGAGAGCAATTCGATATTGCTCTCAGTTTTAGTTTAAACCCACCACCCCAAAAAAGTCATATGATTGAGGGATTTTTAGGCGAGGGTGTTTGGGGAGCCGCGCAGCATACTAAGCGTATGTAAGCGGTTACCCAAGCACCCTCAACACCAAAATCACCAATCAGATGGCTTTTTTTACTGCTCAGGCGCAAACATCGGATCCCACGCCGGAAGCATAATAGGCTTCTGGTCGAGCATCTTCATCACGTCGGCGGGAACATACTTCTTCTCCACAACGAGGCGGAACATATACTCCTCAAACCACTCGTCGGTCATAATCAGGTTGCCGCGGTAGCCCGACGAAGAGCCCCAACTATTCTCCACCATCCACTTCTTGGGCTGCTCGTTCTCGTCCAAATCGACAGCAATCAGCGTCATAGCGTGCGACGAGCCACTTGCGAAGGTCTGTACGCGCTCACGCTTATTCATCGGGAAGTCGGTGTCGAACAACGACTCATAGTCGATATTTGCAAGGTCGAGTGTGCCGAGCGACGAGTTGATATACTTATTCACGTCGCACGAGAAGTAGAGTGCGGTGTTGTCCTTAATCGAGGCGATAGCCATCTCCTTCACGCGCTCGATGGGGAGGTTGACATATACCCAGTTCTCGCCATCATAGACGTGGCGGTCGTACTGAATCTCATACACCTTGCCATACTCGCGGGTGGGATCGTTCATCACCATCACATAGTTGCCCTCCAAATCCTCGCCGAGGTACTCCTCGTAGAAACTCTTGGGGGTGTAGGTCTTGGTGCTCACCAGGTTGCCCTGCTTGTCGTACATACTCCACTCAAACTCTGTGGGAGGCTCGCCGAGGCACTCAACCAAGATTCGGTAGATCTCGGTCAGCATCTCCACCTTGCGCTCACCTGCCTCCTTGACCTTCATCTCGCGCAGTTCGAGGGCGTACTCTCTCAGTTTGAGTTTCAAGATGGTGGCCATCTGGCTGGTGTTGTTGCTCTGGTATGTTTCGGGCATAATGTTCTTAGGTACAACGCCATACTTCATAATGAGGTTCGACACACCGGTAAACTGACCGCCATCGCTCAGCGGGTTTTTCAGCAGCCACTCCACCTCGCGCGAGTCGATAGCCTGCGAGCGGGTGTCGATGATGGCTTGGAGGAAAAGGTTGCTCTTCTCCAAGAGGTCGTAGAAGGAGTTGTAGTTCTGCGAGAACTCGAAAGAGCCAAGGTTGTACTTATCTATCATCTTGGCACGCAGTACATTAAGACCCGTAAAGAGCCAGCAACGACCCGACGACTGCTGATCGGTGATACCCGAGGTACGCACCTGATGCGAGAAGTGGGTGTCCATCATTGCCGCATTGTCGGCATTGTAAGTGAGTGTGGCGATCGAGTTGCGTGCCAGAGCGTTCTTAGCCGCCTTCTGTGCGGTGGTACCGCTATAACCTGTGCGGATTATCGAGAGCATATCCTCGCTGATACCGCCACCCGGGGTCTGTGCGCCGAGCGAAAGGGTGCTCGCCAGAGTGAGCACTGCCAAAGAGTAGAGAAATTTCTTCATTGTTATTTGGTTTTAGATAAACATTTTCTGTCAGCGAAGTTACAATTATTTTTGGAATCGGCCACAACAAACCACCTCAAACACTCAACGATTGTAGAATTTTTGCAATAAAAACGAAAAAATTATATATTTGTAATGTAGTTTGGGTAGGTAGGAGCCGACCCAACCGAGCGATAGATAACAGGATTTGATTTAATATATATAGGTATCATATTAGGTATGGAGTCATTAAAGGAGTTATACAGAATTGGAAAAGGTCCTTCGAGCAGCCACACTATGGGTCCCAAGTTTGCCGCCGAACTCTTTCGCGGTCGCACCCCCGAGGCCGATAGTTATCGTGTGACGCTCTACGGTTCGTTGGCCGCCACGGGCAAGGGTCATATGACCGACGTGGCAGTCACTCAGGGCTTGGGCGACAAGGATAATATCGAAATTATATGGCAGCCCGACACCTTTCTCCCCTTCCACCCCAACGGTATGCTCTTCGAAGCGATGAAGGGTGGAGTGATTATCGACTCCAACGAGTATTTCAGCGTCGGTGGCGGTAAGGTGGTTGACCCCAAGAATCCGCTACCCGAGAGGCACATCTACCCGATGACCACCATCGACGAGATTATCAAGTGGTGCGACAAGGAGGGTTGCTCCTTCTGGGAGTATGTGGAGATGTGTGAGGGCGCCGAAATATGGGACTACCTGAAAGATATCTGGGAGGCTATGAAGCAGTGTATCGACAATGGTCTGAACAACGAGGGAGTACTCCCCGGCGGCTTGGCAGTACGTCGCAAGGCTGCTACCTACTATACCAAGGCCAAGGGCTACAACCGTACCCTCAACTCGCGCGGCAACCTCTACGCCTACGCACTCGCAGTGTCGGAGGAGAACGCCTCGGGTGGCACGGTAGTCACCGCACCCACCTGTGGGTCGAGTGGTGTATTGCCCTCGGTGCTCTTCCACCTCTACAAGGGTCACGAGTTCCGCGAGGTGCGTATTCTGCGTGCGCTGGCCACCGCAGGCCTATTTGGCAACATCGCCAAGTGCAACGCCTCTATCTCGGGTGCCGAGGTAGGATGTCAGGGCGAGGTTGGTGTGGCGTGTGCTATGGCAGCTGCGGCAGCAACACAGCTCTTTGGTGGCACTCCCGCACAGGTGGAGTATGCGGCGGAGATGGTGTTGGAGCACCACCTCGGCCTCACCTGCGACCCGATGTGCGGCTTGGTACAGGTGCCCTGCATCGAGCGTAACGCCATTGCAGCAGCACGCGCCTTGGACGCCAATGTATATGCCACCTTCTCCGACGGTAAGCACCGCGTAAGTTACGACAAGGTGGTTGCAGTGATGAAGCAGACAGGTCACGACCTGCCGAGCCTCTACAAGGAGACCTCGGAGGGTGGTCTGGCAAAACACGTTGATTAACAAACCGTTATACACCCCACTATACTGATGCGATTTACCGAAGAGGTGCTCTCGACACGCACCGCCACCCCACACGAGAGTCTGCGCTGGTTTGCAGTCAAGACTCACAACCGCGCCGAAAAGAGCCTTGTCGATAGGCTCGAAGCGAGGGGTATAGAGTGTTATCTGGCGATGAAGGTGACCAAGGAGCAGGGTCGCACGGTACGACGCGCAGCGGTAGCAGGATTGGTATTTGTACGCACCACTGCCGAGCAGTTGTTGGAGGAGCAGAGGTCGTATGGCTCGGACAAGATGTTCATCTACTTCGAGCGCCCCACCAACCAACCGCAGGTGATACCCGATAGGGAGATGATACCCTTTATCCTCATCACCGCCACGGGCGACGAGGGCTTGGAGTATATCGACAGCGAGCTTGTGGGGGCAAAGCGTGGCGACAGAGTACGCGTTACGGGCGGACCATTTAAGGGCGCAGTGGGCAGGATTGTACGCATCAAGGGTGACCGTCGTCTGGTAATCAACATCGAGGGAGTAACAGCAGTAGTGACCCACCACCTGCCGAGCAACCTGATAGAGCGATTGGATAACTAAAAAAATGAGGATTATGAAGAAGAGTATTACACTACTACTCAGCCTATTGATAGGCATAAATGTAACGATGGCCGATGAGCGTGGCCGACACACCATTGGTGTAGGTACGGGAGTGCTCACTCTCGGTGAGACTGTCGAGGTAATCTCCCGAATAGGCACAGCCATCTTTCAGAGTGGCAGTAAGTTTGAACACATAGGAGGTGCTGACCACAACTTATACGGGGAGTACAAATACTCCTTTGGGCGCTTGTTCGACATAGGTGCAGTAGTGGCATTCAACGACTTCGACTACCAAGTGATGGAGGGCGAAGTGCAGGTAGGCAGTCGCAAGAACGACTACTTCTGCTTTGCCTTGGAGAACAATATAACCTATTGGCGCAAAGGTATGTTTAGGATATATGGCACTTTGGGTGTGGGTATGTACCACATCTCGATTGTCGATACCGACAAAGAGGGTAAGAAGGCACGTCGCCACAACAACGGTACGTGCTACCAGATTTCGCCCCTGTGCCTGAGCCTTGGCGGTCGATTGGGCGGTTATGTGGAGCTGGGCGTACCCTGGATTGGTTACAAGGGTATGATTAGCGGTGGCGTATATCTGAACTTTTAGAGGAACACTGATTAACAATCCTAAATAAATTACACATTATGAAAAGGTTAGAAGGAAATGTAACAATCATAACCGGTGGCGGTAAGGGCATCGGCTACGGACTCGCAGAGGCTTTCGCCCGCGAGGGTTCAAATTTGGTAATCACAGGTCGTACCTTGTCGCGTTTGGAGTCGGCAAAGGAGCGTTTGGAGGCTGCTTACGGAGTAGATGTTCTCCCCATCGTGGCCGATGGTGCCGACGAGGAGGCTATCAAAAATGTGGTGGCAAAGACCATCGAGCACTTCGGAAAAATCAATACTCTCATCAACAATGCACAGGTAAGCAAGTCGGGTCTGCCTCTGGTGGAGCACACCCGCGAGGATATCGACTTGGCTATCAACTCGGGTATCTACGCCGCATTTTTCTATATGCGCGAGTGCTTCCCCTACTTGAAGGAGAGCCGCGGCTCGGTGATTAACTTCGCCTCGGGTGCCGGTCTGTTTGGTCGCCCCGGTCAGAGCTCCTATGCTGCCGCTAAGGAGGGCATCCGCGGCCTGTCGCGTGTGGCTGCTACCGAGTGGGGCCCCGACGGTGTACGCGTAAATGTGGTTTGCCCGCTGGCTATGACCGAGAGCCTCGAAGCGTGGAGTCAGGAGTATCCCGAACTCTTCAAAAAGACCATTCAGGGCATTCCTCTCGGCCGCTATGCCGACCCCAGAGAGGATATTGGCAGGGTTTGTGTGTTCTTGGCCTCGGAGGATGCCGGATACGTTACAGGAGAAACTATTACCTTACAAGGTGGTAGCGGTATGCGCCCATAAGCAGATACAACCATATGGAGGAGGTGCATCTTTCGGGGTGCACCTCCTTATTTATTAAAAAATTTTAATAATTCTGTTTGCATCTTCAATAAAAGTGCTACCTTTGCGGCGTGAAAGCGCCCTGAGGGGCGATGGACACATCATTTAGGTTAGTTAGGTTAATAAAGGAGGAAAGGATTATGGAGTGGTTAAGTCAGTTGATATTTGGTAGTGGCGTCGCCCACAACATCTTCATCGTAGCAATCACTATCGCAGTAGGTATCTCACTCAGCAAGCTCAAAATCAAAGGGGTGTCGATTGGCATCACCTGGATTCTCTTTGTGGGTATTGCATTGAGCCACTTCGGGATGCGTGTCGATAGTGCCACTCTCAACTTTGCCAAAGAGTTTGGTCTGATTCTGTTTATCTATTCGGTTGGTATTCAGGTCGGGCCGAGCTTCTTCTCCTCGTTCAAACAGGGAGGTGTCAAACTCAATCTATGGGCAACTGCCATTGTACTGCTCGGAGTAGTCACCACCTACATCATACACTTGGTTACAGGTACCGACCTGACCACTATGGTCGGCGTTTTGTCGGGTGCAGTGACCAACACTCCCGGACTTGGTGCAGCGCAGCAGGCCTACACCGACACCGTAGGTACCACCGATCCCACCATTGCGCTGGGCTACGCGGTAGCCTATCCGTTGGGCGTTATCGGTCTGATTTTGGCGATGATAGTGATGAAGTCTATCTTCCGCATCAACTACGAGCAGGAGAACAAACGCCTCGAAGAGGAGCACGTAATCAACACCCATACCACCGATTCGGTATCGGTAAAGGTGACCAACCCGCAGCTGGTGGGTCGCAAGGTGCTCGATGTGCGCCGACTCATCAACCGCTCGTTCGTCATCTCGCGTATTATGCGTGCGAGTGGCGAGGTGATACTCGCCGACGGACAGAGCGTGATACAGGAGGGCGACATCGCCTACATCGTATCGCCCACTGACGACACCGAGGCAGTAGTGGCCTACATCGGCACTGAGGTGGAGATGGACAAGGCGACGTGGAAGGAGAAGAGCACCGAACTTGTGTCGCGCCGCATTGTCATCACCCGTCCCGAGATTAGCGGCAAGCAGATCGGAGCACTCAAATTGCGCACCAACTTCGGAGTGAACGTCACCCGCGTAAACCGTGCAGGAGTGGACCTGATTGCCTCGCCCAACCTCGAACTCAACATCGGCGACCGAGTGACCGTAGTAGGCTCGGAGATGGCACTGCAAGATGTGTCGCGTATGCTCGGCAACTCGCTCAAACGCCTGCGCGAGCCCAACTTGGTGACTATGTTCTTCGGCATCCTGCTGGGTGTGTTGCTGGGTATGATTCCTATCCACATTGGCTCGATGCCCCAACCCATCAAACTTGGCTTGGCAGGTGGCCCGCTGATTGTCGCACTGCTCCTGAGCCGCTTTGGCCCCCACTTTAAACTGATTCCATATACCACCGTCAGCGCCAACCTTATGCTCCGCGAGATAGGTATCTCACTCTTCTTGGCGGCAGTAGGTCTTGGCGCAGGCGAGGGCTTTGTAGAGACGATAGCCGGCGGCGGCTACAAATGGATTCTCTACGGATTTATCATCACGGTAGTGCCCGTGCTGATCGTCGGCTTCTGCGCCCGCAAATGGGGAAAACTCAACTTCTTCTCATTGCAGGGCCTAATGGCCGGCAGTATGACAAACCCCTTGGCACTCTCGTTCGCCAACAGCACAGCCCCCAACGATATCCCCGCTGTAAGTTACTCGACGGTCTATCCGCTCACGATGTTCCTAAGGGTACTGACAGCACAAGTACTGATTCTTTTAGCAATATAGCCCAGACAGCCGAGTTGAACAGACTCGGCTGTCTGTTTTAAAGGGAGTTTAGGGAGCGTTAGGGAGTGTTAGGGAATTTAGGGAGTGTTAGGGAGTTTAAAGAATATCCCTAAATTCCCTAAATTCCCTAAATTCCCTAAGTTCCCTAAATTCCCTAAGTTCCCTAAATTCCCTACAAAAAAATGAGAGCAACTCGATGTTGCTCTCATTTTTCTAAAAAAGTCATATGGCTGAGGAAATTTTGTGCTTCGTGCAGCGAGGCTGCCCGCAGCATACTAAGCGTATGTGAGGAGCAGCCTCGCAAGGGAAGTGCAAAATTTACCAGCCAGATGGCTTTTTTACAGATAGTCGATGTAGAGAACGCCATTAAGATGGTCTATCTCGTGCTGAAAAATAACCGCAGTAAATCCCTCAACAACCTCCTCGACCACAGAGAAATCTACGGGTGAGTTGTAGCGCAGGCGGATAGAGGTGCTGCGCAGCACGTCGCCACTCATATCGGGCACGGAGAGGCACCCCTCGCTACCATATTCGCGTTCCTCGGAGAACTCAACAATCTCGGGGTTGACAAAAAATTCAAATGGCTCACCCTCCTTATCGAAGCGTTGCACCGCCACAAGCCTACGCGAAAGGCCCACCTGAGGAGCAGCAATACCCACACCCTCGTTGTCGGGGTCGTTGACGGTAGCGAGCATACGCTCACATAAAACATTGAACTCCGAGGTGCCAATCATCGAGGCAGTCAAAGGCTCGGCTTTGAGGCGCAAGAGTTCCTCCTCTTCGGGGATATCGACGGTCCAAAGTGGCATAATACCTTCGCCCGAATTGCCAATAATTTCGCGTTCGGAATCAGAAAACCCGCCTCCGCAAGAGGAGAGAAAAATCGTTGAAAAGATGGTCATATAGAGCAATTTTCTCATAAAACTCGAATTTTTTAAACTTTAATTTTTCACTATTTTGCACACGAAGGTAGCGATAAAATGGCGATTTTTGCCACAAATGTCACTATTCGGTCCCAAAATTGGCAAAAAAATATAAAAAAATGTTGGAAAATGAGATTTTTTACTTAGTTTTGCTAAAACAATTTATTTAACCCAAATTACTAAACTTAAACAACAACACTATGAAACAGCTTGTAGAGAAAATCAATGAGCAGATTGCTGTTTTCCAGAAGAACGCTGAGTTGCAGGTAGAAAAGGGCAACAAGGCTGCTGGTACTCGCGCTCGTAAGGCCGCTTTGGAGGTATCGAAACTGATGAAGGAGTTCCGTAAAGCATCGGTTGAGGCTGCTAA
>JAFXAY010000059.1 GCA_017521965.1 Tidjanibacter sp.
CATTTCGTCGGTCGTTTTATTATGCAGAGTAATCGCTACAAATTCTCTTTGCACCAATCCACCATATACTTACGGATATGGGTAGTGCCACCGGGTACCATCGAGTGGTTGGCGTCGGGGTAGATCATCACATCTAACTGCTTGCCGGCGCGCACAAAGCGGTCGAGCATATTGTAGGTGTTCTGGATATGTACATTGTCGTCGCCCGTTCCGTGCATCAGCAGCAGGTTACCTTTCAGGCGGTCGGCATAGCCGATGGGCGAAGGCTCGTCGTAGCCCTCGGCATTGGTCTGAGGCAGACCATTTACTCGCTCGGTATAGACCGAATCGTAGTAGCGCCACGAGGTTACAGGAGCAACCGAAATAGCGCTCTTAAAGACATCTGCACCCTTCAAGATGCAGTTCAGAGCCATAAAACCACCATAACTCCAACCATAGATGCCGATACGCTCGCCATCTACATAGGGGAGCGATGCAAAGTACTTAGCAGCCGAAATCTGGTCTTCGGTCTCCAAACGACCCATAATACCGTAGGAGAGTTTCTTGAACTCCTCGCCACGATAGCCTGTGCCACGCGGGTCAACACACGCCACGATGTAGCCCTCCTGCACAAGTGCATCTTCCCAATCGACAAACCAACTATCGGTCACCTCCTGTGAGCCCGGGCCGCTATATTGGGTCATCAGCACGGGGTACTTCTTGGTGGGGTCGAAGTCGGCAGGGCGGGTCATATAACCATTAAGAGTGTAACCCTCCGGTGTGGTAAACGTGAAAAATTCCTTTATGGGCATATCGATTGAGGCGATATACTCTTTGAGTGCTGCATTGTCCTCCAATACTCTCACGGGAGTACCGTCGCCCTTGTGAAGGGTAACTACGGTGGGGGTGGAGAGATTGGTGTAGTAGGAGATGTAGTACTTGCAGCCCGCCGATGCGCTCACTCGCCAAGTACCCTCATCGGTCGAAAGACGCTTTTTGTTCTTACCGTTGATACCGATGCGGTAGAAGTCGCGCTGCAAGGGGGAACGCTCGGTGGAGATGTACCAGATGTTCTTGTTGTCCATCGCCACTACGCTTGTCACCTCCCACTCGCCGCTGGTGATGGGGTTGAGCAGACCCTTCTCGGTGTGGTAGAGGTAGAGGTGCATCCAGCCTGTGGCGGTCTCGTTGCGTACGATGAAACGCTTGTCGTCGAGGAAGGTGATGGTCGAGGCGGAGATAGCGTCGATATACTTGGGCGACTGCTCCTCGTAGATGGTACGCTGACTACCATCGGCCTCGTTGAGCACTATCTCCAAGTGGTTTTGCAGACGGTTTATGCGGAAGAAGTAGAGTTTGCCATCGGGTGTCCAATCGAAGAAAGGTACATATTGGTCCAGCTCAGGACCTACATCTACCTGCTTGCGTGAGCCACTCTTAGTGTCATATACCCAGAGAGTTACAAACGAGTTCTGCTCTCCTGCCTTGGGATATTTGTAGGAGTAGATGGAGGTGTAGTTCGAATTGGGGTCTGCGGTGTTGAATTGGGTGAAGGGGAACTCCTTGACGTGGCTCTCGTCGGTGCGCAACCAAGCCAGACGCTCGCCATCGGGCGACCAGCAGAGGGTGCGGTCGATAGCCCACTCCTCCTCATATACCCAGTCGGGTACACCGTTGATGATGTGGTTCCACTTGCCATCGGTGGTGACTGCGGTGCGGCTGCCATCGACAAGGGAGTAGATATAGACGTTGTTGTCCTTGACATAGGCCACCTTGTCGCCCGAGGGGGCGAGTACCGCCATACGCAACTCGTCGCCAATGATATCCACCTTGCCCGTGGCGCGGCTATACACCGCATACGACGAGAAGGCCGAGCGACGATAGAGTGCGCGCGAGTTGTAGGTGAACATTATCTGACTCTCGTCGCCACTGAATTGGTAGGAGCGCGGAGTGGTGGGAAGCCCGAGGGTACGGGTGTCGAGCAGTGTATCTACGGGGTTGCCTGTGGCGTAGTCGTAGCGTATGATAGCCCCCGAACGATAGACGGTGTAGTGCTCACCATCGTTCATCGAGCGCAGAGAGCTGACACTGCGTGCCGAGAACTTACCGCGTGCGATATCGTCGTATGTGAATTTGCCCTGTGCGTGGGTGGTGGCTATTGTCGCCGCTGCCACAAAGCACAGAGTGGTCAATGTGTGGAAAAATCTCTTCATAGTTGGGTCTGTTTATGTGGATTATTTACAGGCTTTGAGGCTCATATCGAGCGAGCGAATCTGGTGGGTGAGAGCACCTACCGAAATTACGTCAACACCACACTCGGCGTAGGAGCGTATGGTTTCGAGGGTGATACCGCCCGACGACTCTGTCTCGCACTTGCCGGCCACCAACTTCACCGCCTCGCGAGTCTGCTCTACGGAGAAGTTGTCGAACATAATGCGCTGTATGCCATCGAGAGCGAGCACCTCCTTGACATCCTCCATTGTGCGTACCTCCACCTCGATAGGGATATTCTTACCCTTGGCTGCCAGATAACTCTTCACTGCTGCCACTGCGGGGGTGATGCCACCTGCAAAGTCGATGTGGTTGTCCTTCATCAACACCATATCGTAGAGGCCCATACGGTGGTTGTCGCCACCGCCATAGAGTACCGCCATCTTCTCCAATACGCGCATACCGGGGGTCGTCTTACGGGTGTCGAGCACTCGACAGCCTGTACCCTCGACCTCCTTCACATAGACAGCAGTCTGGGTAGCCACGCCACTCATACGCTGCATAATGTTGAGCACAATGCGCTCCGATTGGAGCAGGGTAGTGGTGCGACCCTCCACGTAGAAGGCCACGTCGCCCACCTTCACGTGGTCGCCATCGTTGAGTATCTGCTCAAATTTCACCTCGGGGTCCAGACGGTTGAAGACCATCTTTGCCACCTCGATACCTGCAATGATACCATCTTGCTTTACGAGCAGGCGCATACGACCGTGATGGTCGGCGGGTATTGTCGAGAGCGAGGTGTGGTCGCCATCGCCTATATCCTCGCGAATGGCGAGTTCGATAAGTTCCTCCACAAAGGGGATATATTCTGCTTTCATAGTTTGAAGTTTTTTGAAATCGATTTTTATCAACATACAAAGATAATGATTTTTTTTATACTGGAAATTTTTCTACCTTTGTGTGTAGAATTGTGGAATACACAATTTGTAAGATGGCATTTAGGCTATTGTTTTGTTGACAAAACGACCAAATTTTTTCCAACAGACAAACAATAGGCACGCTAAATGCCCGCGCTGTGTTGCGTGGGTATGTGCTTTGTCTGTATGGTGCTTGGTCGTACCTGTCAATAAGAGCATTGCCCACGCTTCTCTTTTACCAAGAGTTAGACGATTGCTCTCTTACAGAACTGATTGTTTAACTAAAATTTCAATGACTATGAAGAATTAGATTAGGTGATAATGATAGTCCTTTACTATCAGGTTAGGTATTTATGCTCATTTATTATATTAAGAAATGGTAAAAAATGGGTGTAGAGTGATACAGCGAACGATTTTTTATTAATTTTGTAGTTTGTAGAGTGGGTGTTGCGTCTAATTAATTAGGTAACATTGCGCTAATGCCTACCCGCGAAAATGAAACAAAAACCTTTAATTTAATAGTATTATGATGAAATTTAGAAAATTGCTTGTGGCTCTGCTTGCTACTCTGTCGCTTGGCAGCCTTGCAGCGCAGGATATGATGCAGCCTCTGCCACAAGATCCCGAACTGCGTAAAGGTGTACTTCCCAACGGTCTCACCTATTACATCCGTCACAACAGCAAGCCCGCAAATCAGGGCGAGTTCTACATCTTCGACCGCGTAGGTGCTATCCAGGAGGAGGACTCTCAGGTGGGTCTGGCTCACTTCTTGGAGCATATGGCATTCAACGGTACCAAGAACTTCCCCGGTAAGGGTATTATCAACTACTTGGAGTCGATTGGCGTTAAGTTTGGCGCTAACCTCAATGCAGGTACAGGCGTGGAGCAGACTCAGTATATGATGTCGGCAGTGCCCCTCAACCGCGAGAGCATCATCGACTCCGTACTGCTCATCCTCCACGATTGGGCATACTTCATAACCCTCGACGGTGAGGAGATCGACAACGAGCGCGGCGTAATCCTCGAAGAGTTGCGCACCCGCAACGACGCATCGTGGCGTCTGCGCGAGAAGGCCTTCCCCTATCTCTATGGCGACACCAAGTATGCTCGTCGCAACATCATCGGTACCGAGGAGAACCTGAAAACCTTCTCGCACCAGGAGCTGCGCGACTTCTACCACCGTTGGTACAACACCACCAACCAGTGTCTGGTTATCGTTGGTGACTTCGACGTAGATATGATGGAGCAGAAGGTTAAGACCATTATGGCCGACATCCCCGCAGTGGAGAATCCCGAGCCTATCGAGTATATCCCTATCCCCGGCAACGAGGAGTTGGTAGTGGGTGCTATCGGTGACCCCGAGCTGACCCAATCGACCGTTGAGATTATCATCAAGCGTGATGCTCTTCCCGCCGAGATGAACAACACCATCATCTACGAGACTTACAACTTGCTCGATGCTCTGTTCAGCCAGATGGCTAACGAGCGCTTGCAGGATATCTCTATGCAGCCCGATGCTCCTTTCTTGGCAGCTCAGGTTGCCGGTGGTGCTATCACCCGCACTTGCGAGATTACCGAGTTCCTGGCTGTTCCCCGCGAGGGCGAGGCTCTCAAATCGTTGGAGGCTCTCTACACCGAGATGGAGCGTATCCGTCGCTTTGGCTTCACTCAGGGTGAGTTGGACCGTGCTGTGAACAATCTGATGAGCAGTATGCAGACTCAGTACAACAACCGTAACGACCGTATGAGCAGCTCGTTCATCAGCCGCTACACCAGCAACTTCCAGAACAATACCCCTCTCTATGATGCTGAGACCGAGTGGCAGCTCGATAGTATGATTTTGAGCAGCGTAGATCTGATGACCGTCAACCAGTTCGTACAGCAGATGCGCATCACCCCCATCAACCAGACCGTTCTTATCTCGCAGCCCGAGAAGGAGAGCCTGCCCTATCCTACCAACGAGGAGATTAAGGCAGTGGTTGCCAAGGTTATGGCAAGCGAGATTGAGGGTAACGCCGACGAGGGCGAGAAGAAGCCTCTGATTTCCGAGGGTACCGTGCTGAACGGTTCGAAGGTGGTTAGCGAGAGCACCGATGCTATGGGCAACACCGTTTGGACACTTGCCAATGGTATCAAGGTGGTTATCCGCTCGACCGACTTCCGCGCCGACGAGATTCAGGGCTCGATTATGTCGCTCGGTGGCCGCAGCGTGCTGGCCGACGACGAGATGACCGTTGGCTCGATGTATCCCTCGCTGGCTACTTTGCAGGGTGTGGGTGAGTTCTCCTATACCGACTTCTTGAAACAACTTTCAGGTAGCACTATCAATGCATCTCTCACCGTAAATACTTTCAGCAACGGTATGAGCCTTTCGGCTGCTCCCCGCGACGTGGAGACTATGTTGCAGGTTATGTACCTGATGCTCACCACTCAGCCCTACGACGAGGGTATGTTCAATATGTTCAAGACTCAGATGCTCGAGCAGTACCGCAACATCGAGTCCGATCCTTCGTTTGAGTTGCAGAAGCAGATTTCGGCTACTCTCTATAACAATAGCCCCCGTCGCGCACAGATGACTGCTGCCGACATCGAGGCTATCACTCTCGACCAGTTCAAGAGCGTACACGACAAACTCTTCACCAACCCCGACGACTTTACCTATATGTTTGTAGGTAACATCGACAAGGAGAGCTTCAAGCCTCTGGTTGAGAAGTACATCGGCTCGCTGCCCACCAACAGTAGCAAGCTCACCTTCGTTGACGAGGGCGTGCGCATCGCTACCGAGAGCACCGAGAACCGCTTTGCAGTGACTATGGCTCAGCCTAAGACCACCATCTACTACGTGTTGACCGGTAACCTCGACAAGAACGACCTGAAAACTCAGCTTGCCTTCTCGGCATTCGACCAGGTGCTCGATATCCGCTACACCAAGAGTATCCGCGAGGAGAAGGGTGGTACCTATGGCGTTAGCTCGCAGACTCAGCTCACCTACAAGCCTACCGCTCAGTATGCTCTGATGATTACCTTCGATACCAACCCCGAGATGGCCGACGAGTTGCGTGATATGCTGATTCCCGAGATTGAGCGCATCGCTACCGACGGTCCTACCGACGAGGAGATGAACAAGATTAAGGAGTATATGACCAAGCAGCACGCTGCCGACTTGAAGAACAATGGCAATTGGCTCAGCTGGATCGAGATTTGGTACACCCACGGTATCGACGAGATGACCGGCTACCAGGAGATTGTTGACTCCCTCTCGGCCAACGATATCAAGGCTGTTGCAGCCCGCATCTTGAAGGATAATAATGTGCTTAAAATTATTATGGACCCAAAGTAAAAAAGCCATCTGATTGGTAAATTTTGCACTTCCCTTGCGAGGCTGCTCCTCACATACGTTTAGTATGCTGCGGGCAGCCTCGCTTCGCGAAGCCCAAAATTTCCTCAATCATATGACTTTTTTGTAAAAATGAGAGCAATTCGATATTGCTCTCATTTTTTTTATAGGGAATTTAGGGAATTTAAGGAGTTTAGGGAATTTAGGGAACTTAGTGATAATCTTTAAATTCCTTAACACTCCCTAACACTCCCTAATCTCCCTAACATTTTGAATTTTGAATTCTGCATTTTGCATTCTTGAAACTCTCTTCCTTTTCTCGGACATTTTTCCTATATTTGTCCAAGAACAAAACCAAACTTACTATGAAGACCGTACATCAGCAGGTAGATTCCGTTGCGGAGTTGCTCTCTCTGCTCAGGCAGGGTGGGGTGTTGCGTGGTTATGCCTTTTGTGGGTTAGATTTCCCCGACGAGGCTGTGGAGTGTCGTTTCGAGCGTTGCCTCTTTATGGGGTGTCGCCTCTCGCCATTTCATCACTTTGCGATGGGCGAGGAGTGCTATGTCTTCCCCTCGCTCCCCAAGCCCTACCACACCTTCCTCGCGCACCTCTACACCCCCGAGGAGCTCTACGACCGCTACGACCCTGCCTCTCCCGAGAGCTTCGACGAGTGCTACGATACGCGTGTCTATCGCCACTACATCTCTACCGGCAAGGAGCCGGACTCGGTGGGCGAGCACCTCGCGCGCTCTATGCACGACCACTCTGTGAGTGTCGCGCTGCACGATATGCTCGACCGCTACCCCGAGCGGGGTGTTGTGGCGGTGATGGGCGGCCACTCGCTGGCCCGTACCGATGCTACCTACCGTAGCGTGGCCCTTATCAGCAAGAGGCTCACCGAGGCGGGACTGCTCGTCTGCACGGGCGGCGGCCCGGGCGCTATGGAGGCTGCCCACCTCGGGGCGTGGCTTGCGGGTCGCGCCGATAGCGTGGTCGATGAGGCGTTGGAGGCCTTGTCGGTGGCTCCCACCTATAAGGATAGCGCGTGGCTCAGCTCGGCGTGGGCGGTGCGCGAACGCTGGCCGCGTGGCGAGGAGTGGTCGAGCGTGGGTATCCCCACCTGGTTCTATGGCCACGAGCCTGCCACACCCTTCGCCAGCCACGTGGCTAAGTATTTCGATAACTCTATCCGCGAAGATGGCCTGCTGGCTATCGCTAAGGGCGGCGTTATCTACTCGCCCGGCAGCGCGGGCACTATGCAGGAGATCTTCCAGGATGCCGCGCAGAACCACTACGCCACCTTCGGCCCCTCTGCCCCTATGGTCTTCCTCGGCACGGACTATTGGAGCCGCGAGGTCCCCATCTACCCCCTCCTCGCCGACCTCCTCTCGCGCGGCAAATACAAAGACCTCCGCCTCACCCTCAGCGACTCCCCCGACGAAATCGTCGCCACCTTCCTCGCCAACCTCGGATAAAACAAAGAGCCTCGACTTTCGGGTCGAGGCTCAATTATTATAAATAAGTTGGTTTACTTTGCTTGTTCGGCGGCCTTGCGGGAGTAGTACTCTTGCAGGGTGTAGAAGGCCATCTTGCGTTGGCCGCGCTCGGAGATGATGCCCTTGCGGTTGAAGAAGTCCTGGATGTGGGGTAGCTGGCGGCGGGGCGAGCGGAA
Organism: Tidjanibacter sp.; assembly: GCA_017521965.1. Classification (GTDB taxonomy): domain Bacteria; phylum Bacteroidota; class Bacteroidia; order Bacteroidales; family Rikenellaceae; genus Tidjanibacter. The sequence continues at coordinate 8,117 of JAFXAY010000059.1, forward strand.
GTCCATCAAAATCCAGGGCGAGCAGCCCACCAGACCGTCGATCTTATCGAGCATCACAGCGGTATTCTTATAGATGAGGTTTTGGTACTCCTCGGTGAAGCGGGTGGCGTCGTCACCGTGGTAGCCATAGAGAGCACCGCCGCCCCACTCGCTGATAAATACAGGCTTATCGTAGGGGATATCGTAGGTGCGGGTCAGGCAGTCGGCAGGGGTGCCGCCATACCAGCCCAAGTATTGGTTGAAGCTGATGATATCCACATACTTACTCATCGGGTCCTCTACGCGGCTAACGTTGCGGCTGGTGCCCGTAACTTCCATAGCCATACTTACCAGACGCGAGGGGTCCAGTTCGCGGGTCTTGGTGGCGAGGCGACTGAGGAAGAGTTCGCGCGCATCGCTGTGGGGTGTCTCGTTGGCCACCGACCAGATGATGATGGCGGCGCGGTTCTTGTCGCGGGCAATCATATCGGTGAGCTGCTTCTCGGCGTTGGCGTAGGTGGTGGCGTTCTCCCAATGGATAGTCCAATAGACTGGAATCTCCGACCACACCATAAAGCCCATCTCCTCGGCCTTGCGCACCATCTTCTCGTTGTGGGGGTAGTGCGCCAAGCGTACAAAGTTGCAGCCCAGCTCCTTAGCCCAGCCGAGCAGCGTGGCAGCGTCCTCGTCGCCAAAGGCGCGACCCTGGCGGTAGGGGGCCTCCTCGTGTATGGAGATACCGCGTAGGAATACCTCTTCACCGTTGAGCAGCAGCTTCTTACCCTCGGTGGTGATGTGGCGGAAACCGATACGGTCGGCCACCTCCTCGCCTGCCGAGGTGAAGGTGACATCATAGAGTTTCGGATTCTCGGGCGACCACAACTCAGGTTTCACCGAGAGGGTGGTGCTGATGCGACCCTCGGCATCGGTTTTCAGAGTCTTGCTGAGCGAGAGTTCGGGAATGCTGATGGTAATCTCGCGACCTGCCACCGCCTCGCTGAGCGATGCGCTGACCTCCACGCGGTCGTAGCAACCTGCGGCAAGACGCACGGTATAGTCGGCAATATAGGTCTGAGGGGTGTTGACCAGCAGCACGTCGCGGGTGATGCCGCCATAGTTCCACCAATCGGCGTTGACGGTGGGCACATAGTGGGGCTCACGACGGTTGTTAACCCTCAGTACCACAAAGTTTTCGCCATCGCGCAACTTGTCGGTCACATCAAACCAGAAGGGGGTGAAACCGCCCTCGTGAGTGCCAATCTCGCGACCGTTGAGATAGACGTTGCAGAGGTAGTTCACCGCACCAAAATAGAGGAAGGTGCGACCGGTTTGTGCCGACTTGTCGAACGAGAAGTAGCGCTGAAACCACACCGAGCCCTCGTAGAAGAAGAGTTGCTCATCTTGGGTGTTCCAGTCGCCGGGTATCTCCATACGCTGTGCGGTGTCGAAGTCGTACTCGATAAGTTCCGAGGGCGACGAGGGCTTCTGGTTGCGACCAAAGCCATTGGGGTTGACGTCGAGGCGGTAGTTGTAGTAACCATTGTCAAATGGGTCAACAATGTAACTCCACGAACCATTTAGCGACTGATAATCACGCGCATAGACATTTTGAAGTGCCGGCTGTGCCGAGGCGGTTGCCACCGATAGTAGCATCGCCAAAGTGAGTAAAATTTTAGTTTTCATTGATGTTTAGGTGTTATAGTGTTAATATCAAATCTCTATTCGTCGAGCGGCTTTTCGTAGGCCAGACGTGGGTCGCCATTGTCTAAGTAGATAACCCCGCACCTCCGAAATCCGTATCTCTCGACCGCCCTCTGCATCGGCAGGTTGCCCTCGTGGGTGTCTAATCGCATCGTGCGCACCCCGTGCTCCCTGCACATACGCTCCGCCTCGGCAAAGAGCCTCTCGGCAAGCCTTGCACCCCGTCGGTCGGGCCTGATGGTCAGCCTATGGATTACCACAAACTCCGCCTCAGTGGTCAGCCACGCCCCCTCTATATGGTCGTAGGTCGGCTCACCGCCAAAGGAGATGACCGCAGTGCCGATTATCTCACCCTCGTCGAGCAGCACAAAGCTCACCCCGCTCTCCACATCGCTCTCGATGAGCGTGCGTTGCGGATAACCGTTTTGCCATTGATTGACACCCATATTGCGCAGGCCGAGGCTTGCGGCCTCGAATAGTGGCATCATCTGCGGGATATCATCTTTTGTTGCAAGGCGAAAATTCATAATCTTTGTATTTAATCTCCACAAAGATACAAATGTTTTGGATATTGCTCTACCTCTACATATCATAAAATAGACTATCTTTGCGTTATATTTGTCGGTTATGAAGTTTCTGCGTCTGCTTACCCTGCTTGTGGCTGTGCTCTCTGCACCGCTCTCGCTCTCGGCACAAGAGCCCGAGGGTGGGGTGGGTGTCGATTCTCTTGATTTGGAAACTCTATTGGAGGGGATTGATATGAGCAATATCCCCGTGTCGCCTATGGCCGCACCGCTCGACCTGCCGCCTCTCACCCGCTCGGCACTCTCGCTCCCTGCCGATGAGTTGCCACCCATCAAGATTGACCCCACTGCGGGTGTTACCCCTCACGACGGGTCGCTCTACTCCTCCGAAACCTATACCCTGATGCCTATACGCTCAACGGGTATGGTGACCGAGGATGTCGGACTGCGCAATAGCTGGCGATTTAACCCCAATCTCTCGCTCAGCAGCCACCTCTTTATGCAGACGGGTAGGTATGGCCTGCACTCACCTCGATTCTTCTCGGGTACAGCCAATGCTACACTCTCCTATCGCGTAAATGAACGCTTTGTGGTGAGTGCCTACGGACAATACTCCTCAGTACAGAGGCTCTCCTCGCCCTTTGCCACCTCGATTTATGGGACCAACTTTGGTGTAAGGGCGGACTACCGCGTAGTAGATTTCCTCAGCCTCCAAGCAGGCGCGGAGCAGACCCACTATATGGGTCAATGGAACTCCAACTACTATCTCACCCCGATACTCCATATTGGAGAACTGAGCATACCGCTTCCCTCGATTAACTTTGTCCCGAAGCGCGACCGCGACGCCTTCCAATTCCGCGTCGAGGGAGCACAACAGGGTGGCTATGCCCCACGCCCACCAACACTTGACGAAGGTGGCACACGACCAAGGCATTGGCCAGGGAAGTAGAAATTCAAAATTCAAAGTTCAAAATTCAAAATGATTTTAGGGAACTTAGGGAGTGTTAGGGAATTTAAGGAGTTTAGGGAATAATGGGAATAATGGGAGTAATGGGAAAACTGATAAGACTCTTTGTGTAATGATTGGGTTTTTCGGGTTTAGGGGAGGCGGCTAAATTGATTCTGTTTGCGAGATTATTTTAAGAATTATTTGAGGTTATTTTCTTTATCTTTTTTAGGCGCATAGCCTTAGCTATGTAACGCCGAAAAGAGAAAGAAAAGAACACAAAGAAAATTAAAAGAACGATGCAAATAGAGTCAATTTAGCCGCAAACTCTCGAAGAGAGTACGATGAAAAAGATATATGCAGATGTCAAGTTTACTTGAATATCTGCATATATCTTTTTTGTCGTAATAACTGCAAGTTATTCCTAAACCCGCAAACTAAATAGTACAAAAGTTTTTGCGGAGCTTTTTACAAAAAGCGACCCATAAAAATCTACTCCTCCAAGAGTGGCAGTTCGATGCGGCTGGGGTATTTTTTGCCGCTATATACGCTTTGGTGTGCTATGCGGGTGCGTGTTTGGTCGGCCCAAGGTCCGGCGTAGTTGGAGTGTATGCTGTACTGTGGGAAGTCCGACGAAGATATGTCGATGCGTATGCGGCTGCCGGGTTGGAGTTCCCATATTATGGGGAGCATCTCCACTTCGACCTCCACTACTTCGCCCGGCGAGTATGTGCCGCGTGGGCCGAGCTTGTCGTCGCGAAAGGCGAGGGTGGCTATTCCGGTGCGTATGTTCCAGGTGCTGCCATCGGCACGCTCCTCGCTCACCTTTACGGTCAGTGCTGTGTCGTCGCAGTCCGAGGCAAACCATACTGTGGCCTTTATCTTTCCCGATATCATCATAGGCTCGGTGAGGGGCTCGGAGCGGTAGAATAGCACGTCGTCGCGATAGCCCACCTCGGGCTGGCGTATGCTGCCCTTGCGCGAGTTGCTGTTGAATAGTGTCTCGCCACCTACCGAGAGTACAGGGTTGGTGGGGTCGTAGTCGTACTCTATCACCGCCTTGCCACGTGCGGGTGAGGTGGTGAGCGACGCTATGTTGTTCTGGGAGGCACCGAGGTAGAGGGTGTGGCTTGTGGCGCTGCTTGCGGGCCACTCTTCGAGGTCGAGCCAACGGTCAGCACCGATGGCATATACCTTCACCTCGTGCTTGGGTGTGCGCTCCTCTATTAGGAGTTCGTAGAGCCAGTTGAAGGTGTCGATGTCTATGTCGAGCTGCTTGTCGTTGCGGATACCCTCCAATGCGGGTGTGGTCTGGAAACCGTGGTTCCAACCACCTACTATTAGACGACTCTTGGCCTTGGTGGCGGGCGACAGCATCTCGTAGCCGAGTAGTGTGCCCTCCATATGGTGGTCGAAGTGACCTGCTACGACGGTTATGGGCACATCAATCTTCGGGGGTATGCTTTTGAGCAGCGCCCAAAACCCTTCGTGCCAATAGGGGTCGGTATATTCGGTGTGGCTTATCCAGTCGCGGTACCAGGGGAGTTTGGCTCCAAGCATTTCCACATCCATCTCGCGCTGCGGCATATAACGCATCTCGTCGAAGTAGATTGCTGTGCGGTCGGTTATGGCGGGCTTTGTGATGGGCTCTTTGGCGTTGTCGATGGCCCACGCGGTGAGTATGTCTTGGCGGAACATACCACTGCTGTATGCCGATAGGTGACGGTCAACACCGTAGTGCTCCAAGTAGATACCTTTCACCTTATCAGGCAGGGCATCGGCAAGAATCCAACTCGTCATACCCATATAGGAACAACCTGTCAGGGCAATGCTCTTCACCCAATCGGCCTCTTGTAGCCAGTCGAGCAGCGCCAGACCATCTTCGCGCTCGTAGATGTTAGGCTCGAATGTACCCTCCGAGCCACCTGTGCCACGACAGCGCTGCACCACGAAGCCTATGCCACACTCTGCCATTTGACGATAACCGTCCATACGGTCGCCGGCGGGAAACCCGATGTAGGGCGAACGATATACCACCACAGGCCACGGTCCCTCACCTTTGGGGAGGTAGAGTTCGGTGACGAGGTTGTAGCCATCGCCACCCGCAACGAGTGTGTCGATATAGACGTAGTCGTAGAGTTTTGGTTTGTCGATGTTCAGACGACGATAGCCGAGCGACTGTGCCGAGCCGAGCAGTGGCAGGAGCAGTAGTGCGAGGAGGATATTTTTTTTCATCTTTTGATGTGTTTGGTTTGATTTTGTAAATTTAAGGATAATAATCGAGAAATAAAAAATAGCCCCGCCAATAGTGGCAGGGCCGATAGATTAATAGTTTGGAGTGGACCCAGAGGGGCATGATCCCACGACCTTCGGATTATGAGTCCGCTGCTCTGACCAACTGAGCTATGGGTCCGAAAAATGTGTGGCGAGCGAGTCGCCCAATTTTGCGCCACAAATATAGAACAAAATTTTGAGATATCGACCTACCTGCTCCCAATTTTTCGATTTTCTGCCAACTCCGCACCTTTTTGGCAGACAAATTGCTTTATGGAGTATTGAACAAACATTTTTAACGATTGTAAAACATTAGCGATTATGAAATGCTCGACTGACAAAACGAAGACCGCAGAGCAGGGTGCACAGACTCCCAAAGGCTCTGCTTGCAACACCTCGACAGGGTGCGGTACAAAGAACACCGACAAAGATAAAGAGAAATCGGGAACGGGGTGCAAATAAGTGTCACTCCCCAATCCCCCGATATGCGGAGGGGGCGCAAAAACGGTTGCGCCCCCATTATTTTTTTGTGGTTTCTCTACTCGTTCTCTGCCAATAGTGCATCTGCCAACTCCTCCATAGCGGGCAGGTTGCTCTCCTTCATACGACTGAGGATTGTCACCATCGGGCTGACAATCTCCACGTCGCGCATACCCTCCAACATACCGCGCATAGTGCGACCTGCGGTGGGGCCCCACGAGCCATTTTCGATGAGGCCTACACGACGGTTGCGCCAACCCTTAATCTGCAAGTGGTGGATAAAGTCGTGCATCGGGGGGAATACACCGCCATCGTAGGAGGCAGCCGCCAGCAACAGCTTGCTGTAACGGAAAGCATCCTCCACCGCCTCGGCCATATCGTCGCGCGAGAGGTCGGCGATGCTCACCTTCGGGGTACCTTTGGCGCGCAGTATCTCGGCCATACGCTCGGCCACTGCCGCTGTGCCACCGTGGATTGAGGCGTAGGCGATGAACACGCCCTCGGTCTCGGGCTGATAGCTGCTCCAAGTGTCGTACAGACCTATGTAGTAGCCCAAGTTCTCCTCCAAGATAGGACCGTGGAGAGGGCAGATTTTGGCCACATCGAGCGCCGACAACTTTTTGAGCAGTGCCTGTACCGGTGGGCCATACTTGCCGCAGATGTTGAAGTAGTAGCGGCGAGCCTCGCAAGCCCACTCCTCGTCAGCCGAGAGAGCGCCGAACTTGCCAAATGCGTCGGCCGAGAAGACTATCTTGTCGCGGTCGTCGTAGCTCACCATCACCTCGGGCCAATGGACCATCGGGGCCATCAGGAAGGTGAGTGTGCGACTACCCAACGAAAGAGTGTCGCCCTCGCCGACAAAACGGGTGCGCGAGGCGAGGTCTATTCCGTCGAAGAATTGACCCAGCATCTTCTCCGACTTGGCACCTGCCACCAACTCAATCGAGGGGTAACGCTCCACAAGACGGGCTATGCAGCCTGCGTGGTCGGGCTCCAAGTGGTGGACCACCAAGAAGTCGGGAGTGCGACCCGCGAGTGCCTCCTCCAAATTGGCAAACCACTCATCGGCTTTGCGTGCGTCGGCGGTATCCATTATGGCAATCTTCTCATCAGCAATCAGATAGGAGTTGTAGGAGATGCCATTGGGAATGATGTATTGGCTCTCGAACAGGTCGAGGTCCATATCGTCAACGCCGATGTACTTTACGCTGTCAGTAATATCGAAAATCATATTTTTATACTGTTTGTTGTTTCTATTTTGGTAAACTATCTCGGTTGTGTTCTCCGAAAAGTTCGACAAAGATAACATTTTTTGTTGTTTCTGCTCTCTGTTTTCTCGTCATCTTTCGTATATTTGTGAGAAGATAACCTCTGAGAATAATTTTATATCAAACTTAAAACCAATAATTATGAAACCTATTTTTAAAACTACACTTCTTGCAGCAGTGCTGACCCTCGTGGCTCAAAGTATTGTTGCTCAGCAGGGAGGTATGGGCGCACCTGCCAATCCCGAAAATGTGATCTACACCGAGCGTTCGTTCGATATGGCGCAGGAGTATGGGCGTTCGCTCAACTTCGCTCCCACATTTTTCATCTATCCCGACTCGAAACTTACCGAGGAGGGAGCAAAGGCTCTTGTGGCTGAGATGGAGATGGCCGACGTATTGAAAGAGCACAACGTGTCGCTCTTTGTGCTCAACCCCGTGGGCGATAAATATGACAACAAGGCCGACTTCGACGCCTTTGTCGAGATGTTCAACCGTGCCCGCTCGGGTAACTTGAAGGTTATCGGCATTGGCGCAGGTGCTACATTTGTAAACTCGGCTCTCGCTATGGGCGACGCTGCCAGCCATATTGCAGGTATTGTCACCATTGGCGGTAAGCAGGCTAAGGCTCCCGCCGAGTCGTATGGCGTGCCCGCCTACGTGGCAGGTAAGGGCGCTGCGAAGGTCGCCAAGAGCTATATCGCTATCAACAAGGCTGTAAGCGAAGGTGAAATCTATGCCAATCCCGAAGAGCCCCTGCTGCGAGTGGTGGTAAATGAGAATGCCGATGCCTCGCTGGCCGAGATTTTCGACGATGCGTGGGTGAAGGTGCTCCGCCGCAACTTCCGCTTCAATAACTACAAGCACACCCAATATGAGGGTGCACGCTTCGGTCAGTATGGTGCATACGAGTTGGAGCCATATCTCATTCACGAGGACTTGGGTATCACCCGCAACGTTGTCATCACCGAGCAGCGTAGCGGTCTGCCTTGGTTGTGGTACGAGTATTGGCCCGAGGGGTTGCAGGAGAGCGCAGCCGAGAAGAGTGTGCCGGTGATGGTGCTGCTCCACGGTAATACCAACGACCCGCGTACTCAGGCCGAAACATCGGGCTTTATCCAACTTGCCGCTAAGGAGCGTTTCTTTGTGGTGGAGATGGAGTGGCAGGGTAGCCGCAACTATGGCGCTATGGGCCACGATGGCGTGGAGCAGGTGCTCTATCAGCTCTTTGCCAAGTATCCCCAGCTCGACCCGTCGAGAGTCTATGCCGAGGGTCTTTCGGCCGGCTCGATGACTGCAAGTGTGCTCGGTATTCGCAAGTCGCACGTCTTTACCGCTGTGGGTGGCCACTCGGGTGGTGTGATGGGTGGCTCGGGTGCCTTCTCCAACTACACCTCGCTTTGGGCCGAGGCCTCGCAGAAGAGTGGGGCGGTGGAGATGCCCTACTGCTCGGTGCTCGGTACTGCCGACAATGTGGTCCCCTTTATCACTCCCGAACGCTACAAGGGTAATGGCTACCTGAATGCTTGGAACATCTACCAAAAGATGAACGGTATGCCTGTTATCACCGACTTGGATTTCAGTGTTGACCCCGTCTTTGGCTTTGAGTTGCAGGACCGCAAGCAGATTGTTACCAACAAGGGTGGTGGTCTGGTTGTTGAGATGGGTACTCAGTATAAAGGCGATGTGCCTATGATTCAGATTATTGCGGTGATGGACTATGGCCATTGGAACTTTATGCCTACTGCACAGATGATGTGGGACTTCTACAAGCAGTTCTCGCGTGACCCCGAAACCAAGAAACTTATCTACCACGGTAAGTAACCCATAATTAGCGAAATGTCGGGGTGCAGACAACGGTATCGAAATAAGTGATAGCACTATAAGAATAAGTGATAGATTTTCTATTTCAGTTTAGAAAAATCTTATTACATTTGCACTGTAAACAAATAATTAATAACGCTTAAACTTTTATATGACTATGGATAAATTTGTTTGTGGACCTTGTGGCTGGGAGTACGATCCCGCAGTAGGTGACCCCGATAATGGTATTGCTCCCGGAACTCCCTTCGAGGATCTCCCCGAAGATTGGACTTGCCCCCTCTGTGGCGTAGGCAAAGAGGAGTTCGAAAAGGCGTAATCACCAAACGCTTAGTGCTTAAAGAGAGTACGCTACCCTCGATTTCGGTGGGTAGCGTACTCTTTTCGTGCCTGAGCGTGCATCTTTTGTGCTATCCTATTGTAAAAAGAGTCTTTGAAAGTATAGGAAAAAGTCGGATTTCTTGTAACTTTGCGCATAGCAACTGATTATGTTGACTATGAAAAGTAAGTATCACTATCTGACTGCTGCGCTGATTTGGGCGACTCCGGGGCTGATTATCACCACCAAAGGTCTATTGGCCTATTCGCAAATTCTACCCTCCGATAAATGGCTGCTGGCTATTACGCTCGGTGTGCTTGTGATGTTCTACATGGTTTTCCGAAAGGTTGTCGGCAAATACTCTGCCCATATCGATAGCCTGCCAGAATCGAGCCCCATTTGGCGTACCTTTCCCGTAAAAGGCTGGCTGCTAATGCTTTTTATGTTCGGACTCGGTATGACTATGAAGTTAATCGGTGCGCCCGTCGAGTTTATTGCCTCGTTCTACTCGGGCTTGGGGCCTATGCTCTTCTGGGCAGCCCTCCGCTTTCTGCAAAGAGTCTGAGTGATTAAGGCTCTACTGCGGCCTCGTACATCAGGTAGTGACACTCCTCCATACCTACGCGCTGATATGCGCGCTGGGCGGTGGTGTTACCCTTATCGACGTAGAGCCTCACCTGCGCCACGCCACTCGCAGCGGCCATCTGCTGCACTGCGGCATACATCGCGCGGAACACTCCTCGCCCACGCCACTCGGGGACCACATAGACGCTCTGAATCCACCAATACCAACGGTTGTTCCAGTCGCTCCACTCGCGTGTGAGCATCAGACTCCCGATGGCCTCCGTGCCCTCTTTGGCTACAATGTAGCTCCCTTTGGCCGGATCCTCCATCGCCGCAGCTACTCCGCTACGCACCACCTCAGGGTCGAGCACCGTCCCCTCCGACTCGCGCGCCATTGCCACCTGAAACCCCGCAATCGCCTCAATATCGGCTCTACTGCCTGTCGAAATGTTCATACCTACTCTTTTTGTGAGCGTAAAGATAGTCATTTTTCGATGATTACCATCTCCTTTTATATCTAATAAAAAGGGGCTGTCCTCTCAAAAGATGGACAGCCCCAATTCTATTGCTTAGATAATACTATCTTCTGCCCTGCTGCTGGGGTGCGGGTGCGGGAGCGGTGAGAACCTGTGCGTTCATCCACTCGAAGAGGTTAGCGTGACCCTGAGGAGCAACGGTACCACCACCGTTGTTGTTGGGCTTAACATCGCCCTCGCTCTGCTCCTGCGACATAGTCACTGCATCGTTGAATACGTAGCACCACGAGAAGTGACCCATAATGCGCTGACCGGGGGTATCCATACCTACTACATTCTCGAACATCGACATCCAAACGTTCTTTGCACCAGCCTTTACCAGACGCTGGAAGGTGGGGATACAGTGAGTCTTAGGATCTACGGTAGTGTCGTCGTACGACTGAACAAACCAGATGTTCTCCTCAGCCAGCAACTTGATATCGTTGTCCGAGATGTTGGCGTCGAGGTAAGCCTGGCAGGTAGGATATGCTGCTGTAAAGTAACGGGGGTTGCGGATAAGCATATGCATAGTCATATAACCACCGTTCGAGCAACCACCGAGGTAGATACGGTTGGGGTCAACGTCGGGATGCTCAGCAACATACTCGTCGATGCACGATTTGAGCACGTCGGCATAGAGCGAAGGATACTCACCGTGGCCAAAGCCCTTCGAGGTGCCCATCCACATAGTGGGGCACTGGATCGAGAGAACGTAAGCACCGCCTGCGCCACCCTCGGTGGTGAAGTGCGACTGAATCTCGGGACGGATAAGACCTACAACCTCGTTGCCAAGCAGGGTGATCGATACGTCGAGGCCACCCTCGCCACCACCGTGCAACCAGATTACCAGAGGATTGGCAACACCGTCACCTTTGAGCGACCAGGGCTCGTAAGCTGCATAGGTGAGGGTAACGTCGCCGGGCTGACCGGTATATTTGCCGGTGAAGGTGCCCTTGTTGAAGTAGTCGGCCTCCGATACGAAGTCGGTGAGAGCCTTGTCGGTCGAGCACTCGATAGCAGTGTATTTCTGCTTGCCTACTTTCAGGGTCTTACCCTCTTTCAGACCAACGGTTACGGTGTACTGCTCTCTCCATACGTCGCCAGCCTTCGACAGACCCAAGCCACGACCATTTGCCTTCTCCAAACCGAGTGCGAGATACTCACCTTCGGGGTTGAAAGCACCTCTCGAATCCGAGGGATAAACGGTCTTTACGGTGCGCTCGGTACCGTTGGTGTTGACTGTCAGGATAGCGGGATCGATGTTGTCAAGCTTGATTTCGGGCTTTACAACCACGAGGTTAACTGCGGTAGATGCCTCGTAAGTGGTAACACCTACAACTTGGGGCTCCATTTTCAGAGTCTGGGCGCTTGCTGTCGCTACCAAGGTCATTGCCAAAGCAGCGAGAATAGTTTTAAGACTTTTCATAATTGTTAGTGATTAAAGTGTTTGTTAATTCAATCCCAAAAGTAACTCATTTTACTGATAAAACCTATAATTATAGTACAAAAGTGTCCCAATGCGGTACAATTTCCCAATACCCAAACCCGAACTATCTACTGACAATGTAGCGTATGATGATAAAAAGTTAAACATAGTAATACTTCATTGACCTATTTTCGTTATTTTTGTATGACAAACCAAATAACTATTTTAGTATGCCCCGTCGAACAAGTTTGCTCGATATATATGAAGCATTGGAGGTGCCGGAGCGTTCTTTTCGCACGCTTAAAAGAATTAGACTCAAAAGAGATCTACACGGTCAACTCTTTACATACACTACAAATAGTGCGCTGATCGTAAAAGCGGATATCGATGGCGAGTTTTGTAGCGTTAAGTGCTATGTCAAACCAAGCCATAATCTGCCATTAGTGCTGGGAGATGTGGCGGTTGCCTCGTCGTCACTATTGCTCCCCGCCAAGTATTATCCCCGCGAACTCACCCTCCTCACTGCTGATGGTTGTCCAGCCGATGGCCACGATGTGCTGATTACTCCGTGGGCGGCGGGCGAGTCGCTCAATGATGAGGTGCGCCTGGCTATCCGTGCTCACGATGGTGCCGCTCTCGCACGCCTTGCAACGCTCTTCGACAGATTTGCACTTGCCCTGCTCGATGCTCCATTTGCTCACGGTGATTTGAAACTCGACAATATGGTCATCACAGCCGATGGTGAACTGAAACTAATCGACTTTGATGCAATGTGGACTCCTCGGCTCACCACTTGCGAGGAGTTGGGTACAACAGGCTATCGCCACCCATTGCGCACTGCCGACCACTTTGGCCCTCATATCGACGACTACCCGATTGCCTTGATATCCGTAGTGCTCCACGCTCTGGCTGCCAATCCCGACCTGGCAACCGAATATGAGCCACTGCCCTTTGACAGTGGTGTGTCCTATAAGCCCTCCGCTGCTTTCGATGCGGCTGTTGCCCGCTTCCGCGCCGAGGAAAATGTGGCTCTTGTTGCGCTGTCTGAGGTGTTGAAGGGGGAGTCACCGATTATCCCAAACATTAGAGAACTGATTGCCGAACTTGTTAATAGCCCGATAGATGCGTCGTAAACAGACATTGCTCAATCTGCTGGATAATGTGGAACATAATCCCGATATGTTCCGGAGCCTGCGCAGGGTTGTTCCACTGCGTGGTGCCGATGGTGCGTTGCGCCTCGATAGCCATAACCGCTACTACCGTTTGGCAGTTACTATCGACAATGAGCCCTTTTCGCTATACTTCCCGTTCAATTGGTTCGATGAAGAACATATGGAGATGGTAGCGCGGTGTCGTGCCACACGCACCATTGGCTCGGGGTTGCTCGCTAAGGCCGATTTTCTGCCCGACGAACTGCGCGTTGAGGACTCTGATGGCTGCTTGGCGAGAGTTGATGTGGTTATTGAAAATGGCAACCACTCGCTCCGCGACGAGGTTACCGAGTGCGCCCGCAAGGGTAGGGTGGCTGAGATTAGAGGATGGCTGAAACGTTTGGCCGAGTTCGCCGCTCGGATTGTCGATAGCGACGTGAAAGCAACACTCCCCTCGGCTGATAATATCGCGATTGACCCCTACGGAAAACTGCACCTGAGAGCATATCCGTTCTATGGCAAAGCGTCGATGAACAGCTGCTATAAGACACTACTCTCGTCAGCGCTGGCAATTTATCTGCTTAGCTCATCACCTGTGGCGATGCTCCACCTGAGCCCACGACTGCTGCTCCCACCACAACTCCTCACGCCCCTCTCCGAGCGCCTCGACAGACGTATCCCCGCACAACGCCGCGTGGCCGACATCGCCGATGCCCTGTTCGCCGACGAACTCACCGCCACTGCTCTCCTCTCGCACCTCTACCTGCTCACAATCCTCCCCTTCGAGAAGAGCGTGGGCCTTCCCCTGAGCGACCACCTCGACCCCTCCACTCTCTCCGGCTACGAAACCTACCTGCTGGAAATGTAGAGGTTAGCTTTGATAATTCAGCCCACCAAACACAAGAAATATGGACTACCTTGGCAGATAGTCCATAACACCAATGGAGCGGGAATAATTATTTTCCGATGCAACACATTTACACTATTGATTGAAAGCGTTTTAGCCTTTTAATCGGTACAACTCGCATTTTTACAATGACACGGAAAATACTCACAAATTCATCGTGCTGAAAATCAACGATTTCGACATACGTGTTGTACCGCGCTTTTCAAGCTCATTTTCAAGTTTCGGTAGATACCAAATTGAAGTGATTAGTATCCAGCCTCTTACCGCATTTGCGTTCCAAATGATTTCTAATGCAAATATACGATTTTTCTTGCGTATTATTGTCAATGAAATGCATTGAGATAACATATTATTAAAATGGCAAATCGTCATTTTCAACTTTTTTATAATGACTGTTTTTAGTTTCTTTTGTATTATGAGGAATGGATACAATACCTCTTTTTACCATTTCTCTAAAGCATTTAAGTGTGGCGGATATATCTGAATACGCGTCATGAGCATTTTCAAAAGCAGTGCCAAATAGTTTTATGTATAACTCTTGTAGTTTTGGATATCTATAACCATAAAAGTTCGTGATTTTACAAAAATCAGTAGAACTCTTCATTGTACATATACTGGTTGTATTACACCAAGAGAAAACAATGTTTTGGCGATGAAATTCTGATTCTATTATTTTTTTGTCAAAATCAATGTTATGTCCCACAATATATTTAGCAGTTTTTAAATCTGAGACAAATAAATTTAGGATTTCAATTAGATTTTCCCCTTTAATATTTGCATAATCAGTCGTTATACCATGAACTGAAGCAGATTGATTTGGTATTGTAAATCCTTCAGGCTTTATAATATGATTATGCTTTGATAGAACATTGTAAAATTGATCAGTTATAATCCAACTTAATTGTATTAATCTTGGCCAATTATTAATATCTGTAGATGGAGCACTATAATCTATAGGTAATCCTGTTGTTTCTGTGTCAAAAAATAAGAATCTTTCTATTTGTGGCAAATATTTCTCTGCATTATGATTGAGAACACCCATGTGACCTTCAAATAGTGTCACATCCAATGAATTCACAAGTTCATTGTAATCTTTAGCGTTAAACTCAAGAAATCCACATGCATATAATTGTAGTAAATTAAATTTAGCTATCTGTGATCTGGATTCTCTTAATAAAGAGAATGCCTTCATGGAATTTTGTTTAACATCTCGTCCTAGCAAATAACACAAGGCAAGAGAGTTTTTACTATCATCAGTTGCAATTTCTTCTAACCATTCAATAGTATTAGTACCATGTTCGTGAGGTGAAAGATAACTATCGTGACGACTTGTTATTTTGCGTCTATCAGCAAGTTCAATATTTATGCCTTTATAGTTAGCTTCTTGGACTGTTATTTCACTGCAGTATGTATTTATCATACTATCAATATCAGATAAAGAGACCTGTAATGGGGCTGAGGTTGGTAATATCCCATTCCTAAATTTATATTGCAAACCACTAGCATGTAAAGAAGGTGGTAATACTAAATGATCACACCACCTAAGCTCCATTCTACTGAAATATGACTGACCGGAATTGTTATAATTATCATTGGGCTCAAATGACAAGGAATCTATGTTCGCTGTTGCATCTCCTCCTTCATTCTTAAAAATAATATGGAACCCATATCCATTTCCGCTACGTACTACCCATGGATAGTTCAAAGGTAAGCATAGTTGAGTAAGAATTTCATTTATGAATCCATCTAATCCATCACTTGGATAATCAATCTTAAATATAAAATCGCTATTAATATCAACATCTAATGCTCTATACTGATTATATCCTAATACTAGACCTATTCCAGAAGATTTATTCCAATTCATAGAAAATAGATAATCAAGCGGTTGTAATTCAGTTTTAAAACTTTCCCAATTGGTGTCTATAGGCTCCTTAAATGTTTTTATGTTTTTCTTGTGGCATTCAGACCATTTCATTTGAGTTATATTCATATTAAATAACCTATAGTATAAACTCATGTATTTGAGTTCATTAGCTAGTTGATCTTGAATCGTGTGTAATGGTAATGCATTTTTTGATATTCCCTTAGACAGGTCTTCTAAGGGTGCTATATATTTTATATTTTGGCAATCAGGGAAGAATGCTAATACTTTATAGGGCTTAAAGTCTTTGATGTAAATTCGTGAAATGTGACTACATCCGATAAAAGCTGTTGGATCAATTTCTATGTTAGCGGATTCAATTATTACGCGGTTCAATTCGCTACAATTCTTAAAGGCGTTCTGCGATATTTTCCTTATTTTTTCGGGTATGATTACTTCATATATAGATTCACAACCAGAAAAAACACTTGATGATATATAATTTATGTTTTGAGGTAGTTTAATTTGTTGGAGATTAAAACATCCATTAAAGGCGCTATGACCTATTTCGCGTACGCCATCAGGTATTTGTATGGAAACAAGAGATCTACAATTGTAAAATGCATAAGGGCCAATCTCTATTAAATCAGAAGATAAATGAATTTTGGTTAGATTAAAACAGTCGTTGAAACATCTCCATGGTATTCTTTTTACGGAATCGGGAATATTGATAGAAATAAGTGATATGCAATCAGAAAATGCATCACATTCTAGTTCTTGAAGCGTGTTGGGTAATATTATTTCTGTGATTTCTGTACACTCTTTAAAGGCATGAGATCTAATAATTGAAACACCATTTGGAATAACAACCTTACCAACAGCCTTTTTATTGCAAGATATAACAATCTTCCTATCATCAGAATATGTAATCATATTTATCATTTTTTAAATACAAATTTAAGAATCTTTTGCGTATTATTATCAACTATTGTCAATAAAACTATTAGAGATCTAATTATTGAAAGTAAAAAAATGTATCCATATGCAGGAGAACTTCATACTTCATATCAAGCCCATGCTATATATAATTATTTAATGTCTTTAGAAAATGTAAATAGTATGAGAAAAGAGGATTAGCAACTATCTCACGACTGTGGCTAAACCCAACAAACAAAGTGTAATAACCAATAAGAATTTACGCTATATTATCATCCAACTTAATCCTGCATTCGGATTCGGTATACGACATCTTGCGCTCAGTAGTTAAGCATTCTTGTTTCCTATGAACACTGGGTGTAACATTCATATATACAATAGTCAATGGCGATTGCTCGATTGAGCAGTCGCCATTGGTGTGTTTGATATTTGTGAAGTTATTATCTATAATCCATTACCACAACTTAAGTTCGGGGTCGTTGTCAATGGCTTTCTTTATTTCTTCTTGGGTAATGTCGCATTCGGATGTTTGTAGGCGTAATCCCCCGCAATAATAATCGTATACTTCGCGAGTTTCCTCGTCAACGGAACTGCGCACCCCGGAAGCAAATATGTATTTAGGATTATCATAGAAAATAATATAGATAAAAGCCCCTCCTGCCAAATAGGGTAAAATCTCGTAAACTACAAATTTACCTTTTAATACATCTTTATATTCGTCAAGGTCAGGGTTGCAGATATTTCCATTAAGGTATTCATTAATATACTTGCGTACAGCGCGAATATAATCATTGTCTAGCCATTCAGACTTACCCCATCCATCAAAACGAATCTCATTCAAAGATTCTACTACATCGTCTTCCGTGTTATTAGATAGACTGTCTGGGACGATGTCTGTCGTTTCGGAACTGACTTCCTCAACGGTGGCGGTTGTAATTTCAGGGGCATCTGTTTTGTTTGTGGTATTCTGATGTCCGCAAGAAAGGAGCATAAGAAAGCAACAGATCAGTAAGAATGTTTTCATAATCAAATTGTTATAACTTTATATATGGTAAAATGGAATTGAATTGCAAAACTGCGCAATAAAGATATGGAAAAATTGCGAAAATAATTATATTTGCAAGAAATAAATGTTTTCAATGGAATGTTGTATTTTGAAAGAATAATTAATGTTCATTAATTCTGTGGACAAGGAATCCTTAAACGAAATACAACTACTTGCAGTCGAGGAATTAGGCATCAATTTAATAAATAATGATAGAGTTCAGGAGCTGATAGAAAGGGTTAATCCTAATAATTTCATCAATCCATACAATGCGGAAAAACTTGCTATAGCAAATGAGTTATATAGTACTCTTTCTAAAGAGGGCTTGACATATAACGAGTTAGAAGAGGTGGAAGAAAAAGCAAAACAGCTTTAGGATTTTAATCAAAATAATAGAGTAATTATTATCATCTCCCTATTATTGCAGCTCGTTGCAACTCATTGCGCCTCGTTGCACTCCATTGCAAACTTGGCGAGATATTTTTGTTAAAGAGATTAAAGCATAAAAAATCCCGAAAGTCGAGTCTAACTTTCGGGATTTATTCGTCTATTTTTGTGGGAAATTCTGTTGCTATTTGTAGGCGTTAGCGTTTGTTAGTGTGCATTAGAGGGCGTTAGTTACTTGCCGATGCAGAATTTGGAGAAGATTTCTTGGAGGATTTGGTCGGAGGTGACTTCGCCGGTGATGGTGCCGAGGCAGTCGAGGACTTCGCGGATATCTCTGGCGGTCATTTCGGGGGAGGCGGTGGTGAGGCCATTGCGGGCGCGCGATAGGGCCTCCGAGGCGCGCATCAGTGCCTGGTAGTGGCGCGCGCCACTCACTGTGACTGCGTCGGTATAGATGCGTTTGCTGTCGATCGTCGAGGCTATCTGCTCCACCAATCTCTCCACGCCCTCGCCATTGCGGGCCGAGATGGCCACTGCGGGGTAGGGGAGTGCAGCGGCTACCTTCTGGCTGTCGCAGGCGGCCACGTCGCACTTATTTATCACCACAATCATTCTCTCGTCCTCCTCGCAGCCAATCTCCGCTAACAGCTCTCTAATCGTTTCTGGTGCGTTATCGTTCTCTTCTGGGAGTGTGCTACCGTCAATCAGTGCCACTACGATATGGGCCTGCTCAATCGCCTTGCGACTACGTTCCATACCCATCTGTTCCAGTTGGTCGTCGCTCTGGTGCAGGCCTGCGGTGTCGATAAAGCGGAAATCGACGCCATCGATATTCAGGTGCTCCTCAATCACATCGCGTGTGGTACCCGCCACCTCTGATACTATGGCCCTTTGGTCGCCGAGCAGAGTGTTCAGCAGTGTCGATTTACCCGCATTGGGGCGGCCCACAATAGCCACTCCCACGCCCTCCTTGATAGCCCTTCCGAGAGCAAAAGATGCAGTGAGCGACTCAATTTTTGCTGCAATCTCCTCCATCAGTTGCACCAGCTCTGTGCGGTCGGCAAACTCCACATCCTCCTCGCCGAAGTCGAGCTCCAACTCCAACATTGCGGCCAAGTGCAGCAGTCGGCTACGGAGCTTCTGCAACTCCTCCGAGTAGCCGCCACGCATCTGCTGGCTTGCCAGGTGGTGTGTGGCCCTATCGTGTGAGGCGATGATGTCGGCCACAGCCTCGGCTTGCGACAGGTCCATACGCCCTGCCAGAAAGGCTCGTGCGGTGAACTCACCTGCGGTTGCTGCTCTGGCTCCCTCCTCGACCAATCGTGCGATTGTGCGACGGATAATATAGCGCGAGGCGTGGACCGTAATCTCCACCATATCCTCGCCCGTATAACTGTGTGGTGCCTTATATATTGCCACCACTGCATCGTCTATCACCCCACCGTCGGCCTCGGTGACGTTGCCATAGAGCATAGTGTAACCCTTCGACGATGCCACTGTGCGCCCCTTAGCCGAGCGCACCACGCGGTCGCAAATCTCGGCACACTGCTCGCCACTCATACGGATAACAGCTATTGCGCCGCCCGTACCGCTACTAAGTGCAACTATGGTATCGTCTGTAATCATTGCCCCGGAGAGTGCTTAACGATATATTTCGAGTTTCTGACCGATACGCAGTTTCGATGCATCTTTGATGTTGTTCCACTGCATCAACTGCTTGACAGTCACGCCCTCTCGACGAGCAATAGCACCCAGCACATCGCCTTTCTTGACGGTGTAGGTGTAGGACTCGATGGAGAACTCCATCTTAGAGGGGTCGGCCTTGGTAGGTTTTAGATATTGAGCCAGATAGAGCGTATCCTTAGCCATAATCGTATCCTGCAACACCAGGTAGTTCGACAGGTCGGTGCGGGGCAGGGTGAGTGTATAGGTCTTGCTCACAGCGGGGACAATATCGAGTTTGTACTGCGGATTGAGCGAGCGAATAACATCTATTGGTGTCTTGATTGTCGAACTAACCTGCTCGAAGTGCATAATGCGGTTGAGGTGGATAGTGTCGGTAGCCAGCGGCAGGGGCGATGGTTCGGCCTCGATACCGTGCAGACGGTGATAGTTGTAGGCGTAGGTCACGCCGATAAATGCTGGAACATAGTTGCGGGTCTCCTTGGGCAGGTAGGGGTAGATGCTCCAAAAGTCGGTTGCACCCTCGCCTGCTCGGCGCATCGCCTTGTTCACATTGCCCGGGCCGCAGTTGTAGGCTGCCAGCGCAAGTGTCCAATCGCCATACATATCGTAGAGATCTTTCAGGAAGCGACAAGCCGCCTGAGTTGCCAGCAGAGGGTCTTGGCGCTGGTCGATGAACGATGTAATCTCCAAGCCATAGCTACGACCTGTGGAGAGCATAAACTGCCACAAGCCCACTGCACCAGCACGCGAGCGTGCCACAGGCGAGAGCGCCGACTCGATAACGGGCAACATCCTCAGTTCGAGTGGCATACCTGCCTTGTCGAGCTCGGCCTCAATCATCGGGAAGTAGTATTGCGACAAACCCAATACGCGGCTGACGAGTGCCTTGTTGGTGGTGGTATATGATACTATGTGGCGTTTGACCACAGCATTGAACTTCATCGGAATCGGGGAGAGTATCTTCGATAGTCGCTCCTCATAGACCGAGTCGGGAATGTCGGTCAGTGCTTGATAGTTGCTGTCGATATTGATAAATTCGCTGATAAAGGTTTCGAAGGCTGCCACGCTGCTCTGCTCCTGCCATTGGGTGAGGAGTGAGTCATACACCGAGGGGTCGGTGAAGGTCATCGTGTCGAGTGGCGAGAGGGTGTCGCCGACGAGCAGCAGTGAGTCTGCCGACAGACTGTCCGGTCGTGCTGCCTGAGCCTCTTCGAGTGCCTGAGTGGCAATCTGATTTACTATGGCCTCCACTCCTGCGGGAGGGTCTTGCGGGGTGGGAAGGTGTCTGATGATGGGGGATGTTGAGGCAAGCAGTGTGAGTACAGTTGTCAGTAAAGTGTGCATCGCTGTTGTCGGTATTATTCAGTATTTGTTATTCGTTAAAAAGTAAAGGAGAGACCCACGCCGAGTGTGCTCTCCGAGCCACGTCCTGTGGTGCCGATACGACCCATAGCGGGTGCTACGTTGAGCGATAGGTCGTCGCTGATGTCGTAGTCCTGCATATGGGCGTCGATGTGGGCGTCCATAATGTTGACCAGATAGACCGCCACCATACCAATAATTGATAGGTCGCGGTTGCGTCGGTATTGGTTTTTGAGGTTTTGGAGAAACTCCTCCCCATATCGACCCTTGAACTCATCTTCTGTTGAGTCGTCACCGTCGGTCACCAAGTCGTAGGCGAGTTTGAAACGCTGGTAGCCTCGGTTGTTCCAATCGATAATATACCCCATTGTCACCAATCCACCTACAAATATCGGTGTCTTCCAATAACTGCCATTATAGACCTGGCCTGCGCCAGGGCATACCATCGACAGGGTGGTCGCCTTCTGTATTCTGCTGGTCTCGGAGGGGTAGTTGATTACTCCATCGGTGAGCAGTGCGATATAGGAGATGGCAGTGCCGGCAATCAGCAGTTGGCGGTAGGTGTTGTGGCGTATCATATCGGTTTGCACGGGGTCAATCTCCTCGCGCGTAGCACCCGAGCGTATCAGAGCGTCGTACTCGGTTTTGAGCGACTGGTACTTCTTGTTCTGTTGCAGACCAAAGACCAGCGGAGTGCCTATGGCAGCGTAGCCGATAGGGATTTTCCACGCCTGATTGTTATAGACCTGTGCTGTGCCGGGCAGCAGTGCCGAAAAGGCAGTCAGCTTGCCCAGAGGGAGTGTGTCGCGGAAGATGCGATTGTGTCGCAAAACAGGCGTGTCGAGCGAGTCGCTCTTCTCAGGTGTGGCGGACAGACCTCGCAACGAGGCGAGCGTCACCGAGTCGAGGGGAATCACAGCCTCCTCGGTGAGGGAGTCGGTATTGATGGAGAAGTTCGGCAGCAGCGTGTGCAGACGCGCCAACGAGAGCGAGTCGATAGTGCTCTCGCCGCCGAGTGAGTCGACCACTATCAGCGTGCCCGTAGTGTCGGCTTTGAGCGAGGCTGCACGGTAGGCTGTGCCGAGCGAGTCGGTGAAGATAAGGTTGCCCGTCGAGTCGATTTTTGGTAGGCGCATCTCGGCAAGAGTGGCCGAGTCGATAATCTCGGCTACCTCCTCAGCAGAGCGCATACCGCCCGTCACAAGGAAGGCACGACGAAGCGAATCGGCGCGCTCCACAGCCCGCTCTCTCGCCTCGCGCTCCTTGCGCGACTGTGCGCTGAGGCTCTCGGGCACTACTGCGCCGCAGAGCATCAACACCACAAGGGTAACTATCAACCTAACTCTCTTCACTCTCCCCAAAATTCGGTTTATAACTTGTTCAGTTTGGAAATCATCGCCTCAATCTCCTCGTCGGACGAGAAACCTATGATGATTTTGCCTTTGCCACCCTCGGTGCGCTTGATTTTGATATCCTCGGTGAGTAGGCGCGACAGACCCTCCACCAGACGAGTGTAGCTCTCGGGGAACTCCTCCTCCGACTCTGCGGTGGGCTTTACGGTTGCGGCCTTCTTGGCGAGTTGCTCGGTGGCTCTCACTGAGAGGCCCTTGCGCACGCACTTGCGCAGTAGAGCGCTCTGTAACTCCTCGGGAGCCGAGGCAATGGCCTTGGCGTGGCCCATCGAGATAGCGTCATCTTTCAGTGCGGCCTGAATCTCGGGCGACATCTGCAACAGACGGAGATAGTTGGCCACTGTGGAGCGTTTCTTGCCAACGCGCTGTGCCACGTTCTCCTGCGTTACGCCGCACTCGTCAATAAGGCGACCCAGACTGATGGCAATCTCCATTGCGTTGAGGTCTTGGCGTTGTATGTTCTCAACCAGCGCCATCTCGTGCAACTCCACCTCATCGACCTCGCGGATATAGGCAGGCACCTTCTCCAAGCCGGCAGCCTGCGATGCGCGCCAACGACGCTCACCGCTGATAATCATATATTTGCCTGCCACGTCTTTGCGGACGGTGATAGGCTGAATCAGACCGAGTGTGCGAATCGAGTCGGCCAACTCGCTGAGTGCCTCCTCATCAAAATTCGTGCGAGGCTGATTGGGGTTGGGGATTATATCGCTTACAGCAATCTCCTCCAAGCGGGCAACATTTTTCGCCTCCTCAGAGAGCGACTCGATATCGAGAATTGCACCTAATCCGCGTCCCAGACCTTTGTTCTTCATATCTCTATTGTTCTATTGGTTATTCACTCTTCTTGGGCCCCTTGTTGTTGCGGCGCAGGAACTCCGTTGCGCACTCCATATAGCAACGACTACCTGTGCTGGCAGCGTCGTAGAGAATTACGGGTACTCCGTGGCTTGGTGCCTCGTCGAGCCTTACATTTCGCTGTATCACAGCATCATAGACCAAATGTTTAAAATGGTCGCGCACCTCGATAATCACCTGATTGGCAAGCTTCGAGCGCGAATACATTGTCATCAGGAAACCCTCAATGTCGAGCGACGGGTTGAGTTTGCTCTTCACCATCTTGATAGTGCTGAGTAGTTTGCCCAGACCTTCGAGCGCGAAGTAGCCGCACTGCACGGGTACCAGCACCGAGTCCGACGCTACAAGGGCATTGACGGTGGTGAAGCCGAGCGAGGGGGAGCAGTCGATAAAGATAAAGTCGTAGTTATCCTTAATCGGGTCGAGCACCTCTTTCATTTTGTAGTGGCCACCGCCCTCGGTCGCAAGTTCGGCATCGGCACCCACCAGATTGATACTCGAAGGGAGCAGGTCGAGTCCTTTGACCTCCTCGCACGCCACAATCACCTCTTCGGCGTGGCACTCACCAACTATACACTCATATATGCCCTTGTTCTTGATGTTGTGCCCAAGGCCCGATGTTGCATTGGCCTGAGGGTCGGCATCGACAAGCAGTACCTTGTGGCCAAGAATTGCTACATTGGCGGCAAGGTTTATGGCGGTGGTGGTTTTACCTACTCCACCTTTTTGGTTGGCAAGAGCCACTATCTTTCCCATACTCTATAATAATAGGTTATTTCAATCTGACAAAAATAGGAAAAAACTCTGAGATTTTCTCAAACTTCGCGAAAAATGCGTACATTTGACCACGTTTTAAGTAGTAACCAAGTCAGAACATCTTGATAATATGATTGATTTGAGAGGAAAAAGTTTTCTGAAAATTCTTGACTTCACTGCCGACGAGATTCTCTATCTGGTCGATTTGGCGGCACGTCTGAAAGCCGATAAGAGGGCCGGCACAGAGCGCAAGATGCTCAGTGGTAAGAATATAGTGCTCCTGTTTGCCAAGGACTCCACCCGCACTCGTTGCTCCTTTGAGGTGGGTGCAGCCGACCAGGGGGCTCATACCACCTATCTCGGCCCGACAGGCTCGCAGATGGGCAAAAAGGAGAGTATTGCCGACACAGCGCGAGTGCTGGGACGAATGTACGACGGTATCGAGTATCGCGGCTTTGGCCAGGAGATTGTCGAGGAGTTGGCCGAGAAGAGTGGCGTGCCCGTGTGGAACGGACTGACCAACGAGGCGCACCCGACTCAGGTATTGGCCGACCTGCTCACTATGCGCGAGCACTGCAATAAGCCCTTTAACCAGATGAAATTCTGCTACTTGGGCGACGCGCGTTACAATATGGCGAACTCTCTGATGGTAGTCTGTGCCAAGATGGGTATCGACTATCGTGCTGCTTCGCCTGCGGCCTATGCGCCCGATGCGGAGTTGGTGGCCGAGTGTCGCAAAATCGCAGCCGAAAGTGGCGCGAAAATCACCATCACAACCGACGTTGCCGAGGCTGTCAAGGATTGTGACTTCCTCTACACCGATGTGTGGGTGTCGATGGGTGAGCCTGAGGAGGCTTGGGCTGAGCGCTTGGAGCAGATGATGCCCTATCAGGTCAATAGCGATGTGATGCACCTTACGGGCAACCCCGATGTGAAATTCCTGCACTGCCTCCCCGCCTTCCACAACTTAGGCACAGAGGTTGGTCGTTGGGTAGCCGATAAGTTCGGGAAGAGCGAGTTGGAGGTGACCGATGAGGTCTTCGAAAGTGGTGCTTCGATAGTCTTCGACGAGGCCGAAAATCGTATGCACACAATCAAGGCTGTGATGGTCGCAACACTCGCCGATGAGTTGTATTAATTGTTAGAAAAAAGAGATAAAATGGAAGAACAGATTAAAGATCCTCAGGTGGTTGATGCTGAGGTGATTGAGAGCAGACCTCTCAACCAAAACAATAGCTCTGAAAATGAGCCGAAAATTGAGCAGCCCAAGAAGAAATTTCCGGGCTGGAACGACCTCTTTGTTTCACTCGGAATTTTCGCTCTGTCGGTGATTGTCGGCAGCCTGCTTTTGGTGGTGTTGCTGGGTGGTGATTTGGCAAACGGGATACCCGCTGAATATACCTTTATCACCTACCTGATTCAGATGTCGCCCGTGATTATCTATATCGCTATCCGTCGCCGCTCTTTGGGCTTGGGTTGCGGTATGCGCTTGGCGGCAGGTAAGGTCAATCCTCCTTTGGTTTTGTGGGGATTTTTGTTGGTGCTCATTGCAGGTGTGGTGATTGAGCCGCTGCTGGCGACTATGCCCGAGGAGAGCCTCGATGCACTCGAAGGTGCTATCGGTAGTGGTGGTTGGGCACTGCTCACCACCTCGGTGTGTGCCCCCATTTTGGAGGAGATTCTCTTCCGAGGTCAGGTGCTTGGCTCGTGCCGCGAGAGGTTTGGCACTTTCTGGGCGGTGATTATCTCGGCTGTGCTCTTTGCGTTGGCTCACTTCTCTGTGCCTCAGCAACTTGTAAATGCCTTTGTGGTAGGTCTGATTTTGGGCTACATCTATGTTCGCACAGGCTCTCTGTTGGCAGTTATCATTATCCACGCCATTAACAACGGTCTTGCTTTTGTCACTATGGAGCTCTTCTCCGAGCAGGCCGATTTGACTCTGCGCGAGATGATTTCGTCCGACACCATCTATTGGATTGTCTATGCTCTTTGTGTTGTAGTATTCGTGCTCTCTATGGTCAATGTTTGGCGCACTCTGCGTGCCGACGAGGTGGTAGATGGCAGTGTAGATGAGGTGGCGGAGTAATAAAAACACTTTTATAGCGTTATTTTAGAAACACTATTAGTGTTTTTCGACGGAAAACACTATCTTTGTCGGTTGATGAGAAAGTTTTGCACCATATCGTTGAGTCTGACTCTGGGAGTATTGATGCTCTCGGGGTGCTCCCCTTTGGAGGGTGGTCGTCGCGATAAGGTGGTGGCTAAGGTTGGTAAGATGAAACTGCGCCAGTCGGAGGTGGTTGCTTCAATACCTGCCGGTACTGCGCCAGAGGATAGCCTGCG
>JAFXAY010000060.1 GCA_017521965.1 Tidjanibacter sp.
GAGAAGAACTCGATGTTCTTCTCTGGCTTTTTTAGGGAGATTAGGGAGTGTTAAGGAATTTAGGGAGCGTTAGGGAAAACCAATTAGACTATTGTGTAATAGTTGGGTTTTTCGGGTTTAGGGGATACTCTCGAAGAGAGTACGATGAAAAAGAGAGATATGGGGCTGCCAAATTTATTTGAGCAGAACATATCTCTCTTTTTTGTCGTAATAACTACAAGTTATTCCTAAACCCGCAAACTAAATAGTACAAAAGTTTTTTGGTGCCGCTTTTTTACAAAAAAGGGGCAAAAGAAAGCAGAGAAATTATTAACTTTGTCGATTATAGTGGTTTAATTTAGCCACAAATCACTATAACTTGTTGAGTAACAATAGAATTAACAATATAAACATAGAGAGATGCTTAGTAAAATTGAAGCGTTATTGCAGCGCATTGAGGCTTTCAACTCCACCAATTTGGCTGAGATTGAGGATTTCAGGGTTAAGATTTTGGGTCGTAAGGGTGAGTTGAACGATATTTTGGAGGATTTCAAGAAGGTGGCTCCCGAGCAGAAGAGGGAGTTGGGTCAGAAGATCAACCTTGTCAAGACTGCTGCCACTTCGCGTGTTAATATCTTGAAGGAGATGGCTGCTGAGGCTGCTTCGGCGCCGAGTCCCGCTATTGGCGATATGACTCGTCCGGGCAGTGAGGATGGCATTGGCTCGCGCCACCCTATCTCGTTGGTTCGCAGGGAGATTGTCGATATTTTCGCACGCTTGGGCTATACTGTTGCCGAGGGTCCGGAAATGGAGGACGACTGGCACGTCTTCTCGGCTCTTAACTTCCCTCCCGAGCACCCCGCGAGGGATATGCAGGACACCTTCTTCATTGAGAAGAACCCCGATATCCTGCTCAGGACGCACACCAGCTCTATCCAGGTGCGCACTATGGAGCACCAGAAGCCCCCTATCAGGGTTATCTGCCCGGGTAGGGTGTTTAGGAATGAGGCTATCTCCTACCGCGCACACTGTATCTTCCACCAGATTGAGGGCTTGTATATCGACGAGGGTGTGTCGTTTGCCGACTTGAAGCAGTCGCTGCTCTACTTCGCCAAGGAGCTGTTTGGCGAGAGCGCGAAGATTAGGATGCGCCCCAGCTACTTCCCCTTCACCGAGCCGAGCGCCGAGGTGGATGTGTCGTGTAACCTCTGCGGCGGTAAGGGGTGTAATGTCTGCAAGGGCACAGGCTGGTTGGAGATTATGGGCTGCGGTATGGTTGACCCCAATGTGTTGGAGGCCAACGGTATAGATAGCACCAAGTATAGCGGCTTCGCATTTGGTATGGGTGTTGAGCGTATTGCGATGTTGAAGTTTGGTGTGAAGGACCTCCGCCTCTACTTCGAGAACGATGTGCGCTTCCTCCACCAATTCGACTCCGTTTTTTAAACGTTTAGGTCAGCGCGCTAATTAGCGTGGGGAAGGTGAAATTGGGAAGGTGTAGCCGGGAAGGTGTAGTTGGTAATATGTAGTTTTATATATGGCTGGTATTAAGTGGGTTACTAAGAGTGTGCTTGTGGTGATGATGGCGCTAATGGCAGCCTGCACCGCCACAAGAGAGGCGACCCACTACCCCACCTCGACCCAACTACCGGCACTACCCAACGACTCGCTGCGCACCATTTTTCACTATACCGAGGGGTTGAAGGCGTCGCTGCTGATGCGGGACACTGCCGAGGTGCGTCGCCACCTGCGCGCTGCACTCGCCATCGACTCGTTGCACGCTCCGAGCCTCTATGAGTTGGCACAATCCTACATCAACTCTCCTGCCGAGGGGTTGGACTATGCCCGTCGGGCGGTGGAGCAGGATAGTACCAATGTGATTTATAAAGGGTTGTTAGGCAGATACTTAGCAAGCACAGGAGAGTACACCGAGGCGATGCGGGTCTATGAGCAACTTGTCAAGGAGGAGCCGCGCAATGTGTTGAACTACCGACTGCTGGCGGCGCTCTACGACCAGGAGCGACTCCCGTTTTCGGCTATCGCGATACTCGACTCGGCGGAGCTGAAACTCGGCAGAGTGGAGGAACTCGCCTACTACAAGCGCGAACTGCTGTGGCGCGTGGGGCTCTTCGAGCGGGGCGAGGCGGAGAGTAAAAAGTTGATTGAGGAGTATCCATACGACTACCGTAACTACCTGATGTTAGCGGAGTTGTACGCCAATCAGAATAGAAATGACTCGCTGACACTTGCCACCTACAACAAGGCTTTGGGGGTCGATTCGATGGCTATTCCCACCCTGCGCTCGAAGGCGGCGTGGCACCAGCGCAAAGGGCAGGAGCGCGACTACCTATCGACTCTGCGACGACTGATTGACCACCCCGAGGTGGAGTTGCCACTCAAAAAACAACTCTTCCGCGAGGCGACAGCCAACGAGAACTTCTATCGACGTAACTTTTGGCAAATCAATACAATAGCATCACAATTCGCCATACAATATCCCGACGATTATGACGTGGTGGAGTACTATGCCACGGGGTTGATTCGTATGGGCGAAACAGAGGCGGCGATAGACCTGTTTAAGAGTTACGCCGAGCGACACCCCGAGGTGATTGAGGCGCACAACTATATCATCGACGGTGAGCGCTACCTGCAACGTACCGACTCGGTGATGCACTACACCGCCAAGGCCATTGAGCACCACCCCGACAACATCGACCTCTATATGCGCAGGGGCTACTATTGGAGCGAGCAAGGGTTTGTGGATAAGGCGATTAGCGACTATAACTTGGCGATTAAGCACTCCCCTACCGACTCAGTGCGCTCGGTGGTTTTGGGGACTATTGGCGACCTCTACCACCAGCAGGGCGACACCAAAAAGGCCTTCCGCTACTACCGCAAGGCACTCAAAAAGTTTGCGAACAATGTGGGTGTGCTCAACAACTACGCCTACTACCTCTGCGAGATGGGAGGCGACCTCGACAAGGCCTACGAGATGAGCGAAAGGGCGTGCGACATAGAGCCGAGCAACGCCACCTACCTCGACACCAAGGGGTGGATATTGTACCGCCAAGGGCGCTACGAAGAGGCGAAACCTATTATCTTTCAGGCAGTTTCGCTCGACGCGTCGGGCAGTACGGAGCTGATGATGCACTATGGCGATGTGCTCCACGCGCTGGGCGAAGATTTTATGGCGGGTGTCTATTGGCGCAGGGCACTTGCGGCAGGACACGATGCCGAGGAGGTGGCCGAGAGATTGAAATTGATTGAATAATGGCTATTTTGTTGAAATATAGGTGGTTGATTATTGGCTTGGTGGTGTTTGGATTGGCACTGCCCGCCTCGGCGCAGAGTACTATCGAGGAGCTCAATGCCGAGATTCGTCGCGCCGAACAGGAGATTGCCGAGGGTGAGGAGTTGCTCTCGAAAATCAACCAAGACCAATCGGTCAACTCGCAGCAAATCAAACTATTGCAGTCGCGAATAAACAACCGTAACAGTATTATCCGCTCGCTCGAAAGCCAGATTTCGCTCACCAATCGCGACATCACCTCGCGCGAGAGGAACATCGCCCAACTCGAAGCCGACTTGGCGCAAATCAAGAAGGAGTATGGCGAGATGGTCTATACCTCATACAAAAACCACAAACTCAACAACGCCCTGCTCTTCCTCTTCTCCTCGCGCGACTTCAACGATATGACACGCCGACTGGACTATATGCGTCGCTATAATGCGATGCGCGAGCGCAAAGCGGCCGAGATAGATACCCTGCGCACACAGCTAAATGCTGAGGTTGAGCAACTTACCACCCAGCGCGAGACACTCAACACCACACGTCAATCGCGCGACAGAGAGGTGGCATCGCTCCAAAGCGACCAGAAACAATACTCAGATGCGAACAACCGACTCGGCAAACAGGCCTCTGATGTGACACGCAGAATACAGCAGCAGCAACAAATCAAGCAGCGCGCCGAGGCTGAGTTGCAGCGCATAATTGCCGAGGAGGCTCGCAAAAACCAGCAGGCGCAAGGCACTCTAAATGAGGAGGAAAGGCGTAAGTTGACCGAATTGTCGGGCAGGTTCGACCAAAACAAGGGCAAACTCCCCTACCCCGTGACAGGCGGTGTAATCGTCGATCACTTTGGCGTTCACCCCCACCCCACCCAGCCACGTCTGACGGTCAACAACAAGGGTATCAACATTGCCGCAAAGCGCGGAGCGTCAGTATATTGCGTATTTGAGGGCGTGGTGACCCGCGTGCTCTTCATCAACGGACTCAACAATTGTGTGATGGTGCGCCACGGTGAGTACTACACGGTCTATTCAAATCTTGCCTCTGTATCGGTCAAAAATGGCGATGTAGTCGCTCTGGACCAGAAGATAGGCTCACTCTCCAATGGCGACAACAGCGACGAATATACGCTCCATTTCGAGCTCTGGAAGGGCACCGACTACCTGAACCCCGAGCAGTGGCTCGCAAAATAGAAGACTATGAAGATAAATTTCTACTCCGAAAATTGTAACTACCTGCCCAAAGAGCGTATGAAGATACGCCGATGGATTGCCGAAACTATTCATACTGAGGGATATAAGGGTAGCGAGATATCCTACATATACTGCTCAGGCGACTACCACCTGAACGTCAACCGCACCTACCTCGGACACGACTACCGCACCGATGTAATCACCTTCGATTACAGCGATTTGGAGGGTAGGGGAGTGGTCAGCGGCGACATCTTCATAGACCACGAAACGGTGGCCGACAATGCGGCGGAGTGGGGGACCGACCCGCGCGAAGAGGAGCTCCGAGTAATCATACACGGTGTGCTCCACCTCTGCGGCTACAAGGACAAAGCCCCCGAAGAGGAGAAGCAGATGCGCGCCAAAGAGAATTTCTATCTTGCAGTGTGGAGGAGAAAAAAGTAAAACTTCTGAATATCAATACTATACACAAAAATGAGGTTTGAGTATGATGTGATTGTGGTTGGCGGAGGCC
Organism: Tidjanibacter sp.; assembly: GCA_017521965.1. Taxonomy (GTDB): domain Bacteria; phylum Bacteroidota; class Bacteroidia; order Bacteroidales; family Rikenellaceae; genus Tidjanibacter. The sequence continues at coordinate 4,973 of JAFXAY010000060.1, forward strand.
ACGCAGGGTGTGAGGCGGCAGCAGCGGCGGCACACCTCGGGGCGCAGACTATGCTCATAACGATGGATATGAGCAAGTTTGCCTCAATGTCGTGCAACCCCGCAATCGGTGGTGTCGCCAAGGGTCAGATAGTGCGCGAAATAGACGCACTGGGTGGTATGACAGCCATTGTCACCGACCGCACAGCCATACAATTCCGTATGCTCAACCGCTCCAAGGGGGCGGCAATGTGGAGCCCCCGTGCGCAGTGCGACAAGGCCGCATTTTCGGCCGAGTGGCGACGCATATTGGAGAACACCAACAACCTCTCACTGTGGCAAGACTCTGTAAATGAGTTGATTATAGATGGGGTGGGGGAGCAGCGCAAGGTGTGCGGAGTGCGCACCGCGCTCGGCGTGGAGTTCCGCGCCACCTCCGTAATCCTCACCGCAGGCACCTTCCTCGGCGGTCTGATGCACGTCGGACGCAACTCCACCGAAGGGGGTAGGGCGGGCGACGCCGCATCGCACGGGCTCACCGAGCAACTCAGCGCTCTCGGCTTCGAAGTGGGGCGTATGAAGACCGGAACACCCGTCCGCATAGACGGTCGCACCATAGATTTCTCACAACTCGAAAGGCAGGATGGCGACGAGAAGCCCTCGAAATTCTCCTTTCTTCCAAGCACTCAACCCGTTGAAAATCAGTTACCTTGCTGGTTGGTTTACACCTCGCTCGACGTACACGACACGCTCCGCACGGGGTTTGCCGACTCACCACTATTCAACGGAACAATACAAGGCATAGGGCCGCGTTACTGTCCCAGCATCGAGGACAAATTGCGCACATTTGCCGGCAAGGAGATGCACCAACTATTCCTCGAACCCGAAGGTCGCGACACCCACGAGTACTACCTAAATGGTTTCTCCTCATCGCTACCGTGGCAGGTGCAAATAGCTGCCCTTCAAAAGATTAAGGGTTTCGAAAAGGTATCCGTATATCGCCCCGGCTACGCGGTGGAGTACGACTACTTCCCACCCACGCAGCTGCACCACACCCTTGAAACTAAGCTCATCGGCGGCCTATACTTCGCGGGGCAGGTAAATGGCACCACCGGCTATGAGGAGGCGGCAGCACAAGGACTCCTCGCCGGAATAAACGCAGTGCTCTCGCAGCGAGGCGACGCCCCCCTTATCCTCGGGCGTGACGAGGCATACATCGGCGTACTCATCGACGACCTCGTAACGAAAGGTGTTGACGAGCCATACCGTATGTTCACCAGCCGAGCCGAGTACCGCATACTCCTCCGACAAGACAACGCCGACACCCGACTGACGCCCATAGCCACAAAAATTGGGCTGTGTTCGCCCGAAAGAGCCTCTAATTACGCACAAAAAAAATCGCTCCGAGAATCGCTCGAAAAATACGCAGCCGAAGAGAGTATAACTGCGCCCGAAATTTTAGACTATTTAAAAGAGGTCGGATCAGCACCCCTGACACAGACGCGACGACTCGCCGACATCATAGCGCGCAGCGAAACCACCTTCTCCGGCATCATAAACGCCATAGACAGGGTGGGGCGCAGAGTGGCCGAAGAGGGATGGACAGAGGAGATAGTGGCCGACGTCGAGATAGCAATAAAGTACAAAGGGTACATAGAACGCGAACGCGAGATAGCCGAAAAGCTGCGACGACTCGAAAATATAACCATACCCGCAGGCTTCGACTACAACGCAATGCAGTCACTAACAATAGAAGCACGACAAAAACTAACCAAAATACAACCCAAAACACTCGGCCAAGCCTCACGAATACCCGGCGTCTCCCCCGCCGACATCAATGTGATGCTTATCCGTTTTGGTAGATAGAGTGTTTTGTTTGTTTTCTCCGCTTTTTGTAAAAAGCGGAACCAAAAACTTTTGTACTATTTAGTTTGCGGGTTTAGGAGTTACTTTATAGTAACTACAAACAAAATAGAGATATGAGTTTTGCTCAAATAAATTTGGCAACCTCATATCTCTATTTCATTTGTACTCTCTTCGAGAGTATCCCCTAAACCCAAAAAACAAAACTATTACATAAAAAGTCTAATTGGTTTTCCCTAAATTCTTTAAACTCCTTAAACTCCCTAAATTCCCTAACTCATTTTGAATTTTGAACTTTGAATTTTGAATTATAATTAAAGGAGGGTTTGTTCCACGTGGAACAAACCCTCCTTTAATTATTGCTGTTCCACGTGGAACATTAGCCTTTGTTGGCGATTTTCGACCAAGAATCTCTCAAACCTACTGTTCTATTGAATACGGGTTTCTCGTTGGTATGGTCGTAGTCGGCGCAGAAGTAGCCAACGCGCTCAAATTGGAACTTATCGCCAATCTTAGCCTCGGCGAGCGAAGGCTCTACAAAAGCGGTCTTAACCACCATCGACTCAGGATTCAGATAGTCCAAGAAGGTCTTGCCCTCCTCAACATCGTCAGGGTTCTCCTTTGCAAAAAGGTTGTCGTAGAGGCGCACCTCGGCCTCCACTGCGTGAGCAGCCGACACCCAATGGATAACGCCCTTAACTCGGCGGCCATCGCTCGACGAGCCTTGGCCCGACTCGGGGTCGTAGGAGCAGCGCAACTCAACCACGTTACCCTCTGCGTCCTTGATAACTTCCTCGCACTTAATAAGATAGGAGTAACGGAGGCGCACCTCGGTACCGGGGGCGAGGCGATAGTATTTCTTGGGAGGATTCTCCATAAAGTCGGCACGCTCGATATAAATCTCGCGCGAGAAAGGCACCTCGCGGGTACCTGCGCTCTCGTCCTCGGGGTTGTTGATAGCGGTGAAATACTCGGTCTTATCCTCGGGATAGTTGGTAATCACAACCTTCACGGGGTCAACGACTGCCATACGACGCTCGGCAACCTTGTTCAGATCCTCGCGCAGGCAGAACTCCATCAGCGAGAGGTCGATAACGTTGTCGCGTTTAGCCACGCCCACCTTCTCGGCAAATGCACGCACTGCGGCGGGGGTATAGCCCTTACGACGCAGCGCACAGATGGTCGGCATACGGGGGTCGTCCCAACCGCGCACAAAACCCTCCTTCACCAGTTGGAGCAGCTTGCGCTTGCTCATCACGGTGTAGGTGAGGTTGAGTCGTGCGAACTCGTACTGGTGGCTGGGGAATATCTCCAACTCGTTGATAAACCAGTCATACAGAGGACGATGCACGTCGAATTCGAGGGTACAAATCGAGTGGGTGATGCGCTCGATAGAGTCGCTCTGACCGTGTGCATAGTCGTACATCGGGTAGATGCACCACTTGTCGCCGGTGCGGTGGTGGTGTGCGTGGATGATACGGTAGAGAATCGGGTCACGGAAGAGCATATTGGGGTGGGCCATATCAATCTTGGCGCGCAGCACCTTAGCTCCGTCGGGGAACTCACCGTTCTTCATACGCTCGAAGAGATCCAGATTCTCCTCCACCGAGCGGTTACGCCAAGGGCTCTCCGTTCCGGGTACGGTCACAGTGCCACGACCCTGACGAATCTCCTCCTGAGTCTGGTCATCGACGTATGCTTTACCTTTGATAATCAACTGCTTAGCCCACTCGTAGAGTTGGTCGAAGTAGTCCGAGGCATAGCGCTCCTCGGCCCACTCCCAACCGAGCCACTTGATATCCTCCTTGATGGAGTCCACATACTCGGTATCCTCTTTGACGGGGTTGGTATCGTCGAAGCGGAGGTTACACTTGCCGCCATAGCGTTTAGCCAAGCCAAAGTTCAAGCAGATGCTCTTTGCGTGGCCGATGTGCAGGTAGCCATTTGGTTCGGGCGGGAAGCGGGTCTGAATCGAGTTACCCGTCTCGGCGATATAGTTTTCTACAATCTCTTCGATAAAGTTGAGCGATTTCTCCTTTGGAGCAACCACTTCGTTGTTTGTTACTTCCATTATTGTAAAAGGTATAATTTTTTGCAAAGATAATTTTTTCTCGCGTTACTCACACAACATAGCGCAAAAAAGTGGTGGGAAGAGTAGAAAATACTACCCCTCCCACCACAATGAAGTTACTATAAAACAAGGAGGGGAGGGTATTATCCCTCCCCAAACCTCAATGTAATCCTGAGGAAAAACGTTAAAAAATTATCTCAGGGTAAGCTCGTTGATAAGGCGGCTGCAATTGCCATACTTCTCGATGCAGAAGAGTACGTAACGTACGTCAACATTGATACAGCGCTGCAAGTTGTGCTCAAATGCGATATCGCCGCTCAGTGCCTCCCAGTTACCGTCGAAGGCCAGACCAATCAGCTCGCCCTTGTCGTTGAGCACGGGGCTACCCGAGTTACCACCGGTGATGTCGTTATTCGAGAGGAAGCCTACGTGGAGTGTGCCATCCTCGTCGGCCCAACGACCGTAGTCCTTAGCCTCGTAGAGCTCTTTCAGACGGTCGGGCACGGTGAACTCCAAGGGGTTCGAAGGATCCTCTTTCTCCATCACACCCTCCAAAGTGGTGAAGTAGTTGTAAACCACTGCATCTTTGGGCGAGTAGGGGTGGATATTACCGTAGGTCAGACGGAGGGTGAAGTTAGCATCGGGATAGTGCATAGCGTCGGGCTCCATCTCCAACAGACCTGCAATATAGAGGCGGTGTGCGTCGTCGTAGTCGGCCGCGTACTGAGCAGCCTCGGCACGGAATGCGGGAATCTTGGCATTCATATCGGCAATCATCTTCACCACAGGCTCTGCCAAGAGTTTCTCCTTGCTGAAATTGGCAAAGAAGGCATCTGCGGACTCTTTATTTGCGAGAACGGAGTTGTCGTAAAGCCAATCAACGTAGGCCTCAACATCGCCGCTAAAACGACCCTTAATGTCGTTAATATAGAATGCAGGGAGGTCCTCATCGGCCAACATCTCGCCAAATACTTTGAGGGCAGCCACTGCCAACTCCCTATCTACCGACTCGTCGTAGTCCTCGTATGCGGCAGCCAGAGTCTGCTGCACCTGAGCAATCTGCTCTGCCGAGGGCTCCTCAGCGCCACGCAGGCGCGAGGTGCGCGAGTAGAGCGAGAAGATATCCATACAACGCTGGAACTCGCTATAAGTGAGCGACTTCTGCTCGGCAACGGTGCGACCTTCAACCACACGTTTCATAGTGGGGAGCACCTCACCATACTTGCGCTCACGCATCGGGTCCTCATTAACCCAAGCGGCGAAGGCAGCCTCCTGAACCTCTTTCACACCCTTCACGTCGAGCTTGGCGAGTGCCTCGTTCATACCGATAGCATTTTTCCAATAGTTCGACTGCGACGACTGCTTAGCAGCATACTTGATACGCACCTCGTCCGAAGCCTCCATACGGGGTTTCAGCACGTCGAGATATGCGGTACGAATTTTAATACGGGTGGGGTTCTCGCTGCTCACGGTCTGCTCAATCTCCCACGAAGTCATAAAGCGCGAAGTACTGCCCGGGTGACCCATAATCATAGCAAAGTCACCCTCCTTATAACCCTGAGTCGATACTGCCAAGTGGTTAGGAGTACTGAGGGGCACATTGTTAGGCGAATAAGCAGCGGGCTTGCCATCCTTATCGGCATAGACACGGAAGATGGAGAAGTCGCCGGTGTGGCGAGGCCACATCCAGTTGTCGGTATCGCCACCAAACTTACCAATCGACGAGGGAGGTGCACCTACGAAACGAACGTCGGTATAGGTCTCCTGCACGATGGCAAAGTACTGATTACCACCAAAGAAGCTCTGCACCGACACGCGCATATTTTTGTGCTTCTTAGCCAATTTCTTCTGTACCTTCTGAGCATTCTCCGACACGATACGGTCGAACTCCTCGCCCTTGGCAAGGTCGGGCACGTTACCCATCACATCCTCCGTAACGTCGATAATCTCACGAGTAAAAGTCACCGAAAGGCCGGGAGCAGGAATCTCCTCCTGGTAGCTCATCGACCAGAAACCATTTTTCAGATAGTCGTGCTCCAAGCTGCTCAGCGCCTGAATATAGCTATAACCGCAGTGGTGGTTGGTGAAAATCAGGCCATTGGGCGACACAATCTCGCCGGTACAGCCACCACCAAACACTACAATAGCATCTTTCAGCGAGCCACCCTTAGGGTTATAAATATCCTCTGCCGAGAGTTTCAGGCCCTTAGCCTGCATATCGGCAATGTTCATCTTAGCAAGGTAGGGCAACATCCACATACCTTCATCTGCACGCGCCGACCCTATAACCATCAGCGCCGCCAATAAACCTACAATTTTCTTCATTTGTTTACCTTTTAATTATTAGTTATTTATATTTGTTTAAATTCTTGGATTAGTAAAGTTGGGATTTTGGACAAATATAACACATAAATCCTTGAAATAATTACACAATGTTAGAAATTTAACCAATTTCCCTCATTATTTACTATTTTAAAGAAATCATTCTCAGAATAGAGCCTTCGGCAGCCTTTCTTACGCTCTCCTCGATCTCCACCTTTGGGGCGAGGTTTTCCAGAGCCGAGCAGATACTCTCCAAAGTTACCTTCTTCATATCTCTGCACTCATTGCACCCTCCGCCACGCTTCGGTGCGGGCAGGAACTCCTTATCGGGGTGGCTCTGCTGCATCTGGTGGAGGATACCCACCTCAGTAACCACAATAAACCTCTGCTCCTCACAGTCGCAATACCTCAACAAATCGGCTGTGCTACCTATCACATCGGCTTGCTCCAAAATAGAGTTGTTGCACTCGGGGTGGGCCAATACCTTCACACCCGGGTTCTCGCTCTTCAACTTAGCCAACCCCTCGGGGCAGAAATCCTCGTGAATAAGGCAGCAACCCTCCCAAAGAGTCATATTCTCCCTGCCCGTTACCTTTTTAATATATGAGCCCAGGTTACGGTCGGGCACAAAGAGTATCGGTTGGTCGGCAGGTATGCTCTGCACAACTTTCAGGGCGTTGCTGCTGGTACAGCATATATCGGTATGGGCCTTGACCTCCACCGAGGTATTCACATAACTCACCACCATCACTCCCGGGTGCTCCCTCTTCCACTCTGCCAGCTTAGTGGCATCACACGAGTCGGCCAGCGAACATCCCGCATCGGGCACGGGGAGCAACACGGTGCGCTCGGGGGAGAGCACCTTGGCAGTCTCGGCCATAAATCGTACACCCGCAAAGAGAATCACATCGGCATCGACCTCGGCAGCCTTCTGCGAGAGAGCCAACGAGTCGCCGGTAAAGTCGGCCACCTCTTGCACCTCGGGAAGAGTATAGTAGTGGGCCAGGATTATTGCTCTACGCTCGGCCTTCAACTCCGCTATTCGCTTAGCGAGTTGCGCCTGCTGGGAAACTCCACTCGTCATTGTTTTTTAATTTTATTAACCTTTTAAAAATTTAAATCAAAAATAATAAATAATAAGCGCTGTTAGTAAGTTGATAACTTTTTTCGTTTTTCTAAAATGTTAATAAAGTGTACAAAATGTTTAGAAAAAATATCACCTGCTCAATCGCTCTAACTCATTTACTCTCTCGCTGTTTCATCTATTTCCGCCGGAAGTAATAAACAGTTGTTGAAAACTTTATTCACATATCAACACTCCGAAATTATCAACAAATCCACGGGTAGGGAGTGTGAGTAAATTTTTGGCAAAAGTTGATAATTTTTGGTTGCATTTTTGGTGATCGCTCTTGTATAAACGCCACAAGCAATTCTGCAACTTTTTTAATCAACAACGGGCAAAAAAAGATTAACAGCCTATCAATAGGTTATCAACACTATTTCGTCGCCTTATCAACAACATTTTGACAAACTTTGCGGAAGGCTTCGGCAATCTGCGGATTTGTCATTGCAGCGGGAACTCCGCTATCGCCACCCCTCGCAACAGCCGGAACAATAGGCAGTTCGCCCAAGAAGTCAACGCCGGCCTCCTCGGCCAACGCCGCACCACCGCCCTCGCCGAAGATGTAGTAACGCTTCTCGGGAGCATCGTCGGGCGAGAACCACGCCATATTCTCAATCAAGCCCCACACGGGAATGCCGATTTTCGGAGCGCGGAACATACTGATACCCCTACGCACGTCGGCCACTGCCACCTGCTGCGGAGTGGTAACCACCACCGCACCATCTATCTGCAACTCCGACACCACCGAGAGGTGGATATCGCCCGTACCCGGGGGCAGGTCGATAAGCAGGTAGTCCAGCTCCTCCCACAGGGTCTGGTGAATCATCTGCCTCAGGGCATTGGTCGCCATCGGGCCACGCCACACCAGCGCGCCATCGGCATCGACAAAGAATCCTATCGAGATAATCTTAATTCCATCTTTCTCGGCTGGCAACAGGAACTCCTCCTCGCCACGCACCAGAGCCTCGGGTTGGTACTCCTCCACGCCAAACATCTTGGGCTGCGAAGGGCCATAGATATCGGCATCGAGAATACCCACTCGGTAGCCCATATCCCTCAGGGTAACAGCCATATTGGCAGTCACCGACGACTTACCGACACCGCCCTTGCCCGACGCCACAGCCACTCGGTAGCCAATCTTATTGTAGCTATCGGCGGTGGGTGGGGGAGTGGGCGCAGCAGGCTCTTCGACAACCACCTTCACCTTCGCCTCGGGCAGCGCCTCGCCGAGGGCCATCGCCGCACGATTGCGCAGCGAGCCCGCCATAGGGTCGCGCTGACGACGGAAGCGCAGCGTAACCAGCCACCCCTCCTCGTTCTGCTCCACAGTGGCAATACCGCTGCTCATCAGGTCTTGTTTGAGTTCGGGGTGGATAATTCGCCCCAAAATCTCCTCTATCTTTTTACGTTCCATATCTCTTTTTCAAAACGGTTTCTATCGCAAAGATAGGTTTTTTCTGCCGCTTTGCACACAAAAAATTCCGTTTCACCCAAGAAATAGATACACCTATTTAAAAAAAAGATAAATTTGCAGACAAGAAAATATGTTTATCGGGCGTTAGAAACACATAACCCCTGCCTAACTAAACGAAAAACAGAGTATGAATAAAGGATTTTTCAAAACATTTTGGGCTGCCCTACTCGCATTTGTAGTGGGCGGCATACTGCTTGTAGTACTTGGTGTGATGCTCTTTGCGGGCATAGGCGCGGCATTTAGCACCTCCACACCTACCGTGGTAGCCGAGAACTCGGTACTCAAAATCGACTTTGCCGAGAATATCGTTGATGGCCCCGCCGGCACTCCCACACCCACCATCGACCCTCTCTCGATGAGCCTCTCCTTCTCCTCGACCCTCTCGATGCGCAAGGTGGAGGAGGCTTTGGAGGCCGCCGCCATCGACCCCAAAATCAAAGCCATATACATCTGCTACGAAGGTCCGGGCGATGTGTCGGGTACAGCAATGATGGAGGAGCTGCGCGCAGCACTCGTCAAGTTCCGCAACTCGGGTAAGCCCATCTTCGCCTACAACAAGACCTACACCTCGGCCCTCTACTGGCTCACCAGTGTGGCCGACAAGATCTACATCAACCCCGAGGGTGCTATCGAGTGGCACGGTGTGGCCTCCAACGTAGTATTCTACAAGGGCCTCATCGACAAGCTCGGCGTAAATATGGAGATTCTCCGTCACGGTACCTTCAAGTCGGCAGTTGAGCCCTTTATGGATACCAAGATGAGCCCCGCAAACCGTATGCAGACCCAGACGATGGTCAACACCATCTGGGACGCTATGCTCACCGACATCTCCTCTTCGCGCGGCATCGACAAGGCTCTGTTGCAGGAGTATGCCGACAACCTTGCCCTCGCCCTGCCGCAAGATGCTGTGGAGCGCGGCTTCTTCGACGCTGCAATCCACGAAGACGAGGTGATGAAGATTATCGCCGAGACTATTGCCGACGAGGGTGTTGAGGTTGAAGAGGATACCAAGCCCGAGATGGTATCTCTGGGTGACTACTCTTCGCAGGTCACCCCCAACTACAAGCGTATGCCCCGCAACAAGGTGGCTGTCATCTACGCCGCAGGCGAGATTGTCGATGGCACAAGCAGTGCAGGCTCGTTGGGCGACCAGACGCTGGTCGAGCAGCTCGCCCGAGCACGCGAGGATAGCGGAGTGAAGGCTGTGGTACTGCGAGTTAACTCCCCCGGCGGTAGCGCACTCGCCTCGGAGATTATGTGGCGCGAGATTGAGCGACTGCGTGCCGAGAAACCCGTAATAGTCTCGATGGGCGACTATGCCGCGTCGGGCGGATACTACATCTCCGCACCCGCCGATGTGATACTCGCCAATCGCACCACCCTCACCGGCTCGATAGGCGTATTCGGCCTACTCTTCAACGCGGGCGAGGCTCTCGAAGATAAAATCGGCGTCACCTTCGACGTAGTATCGAGCGCCGACCACGCCGACCTCGGAGCACTCTACCGCCCAATGAAGGCCACCGAGCGCGCCTATATGATGAAGCAGATAGAGCGCACATACTCCACCTTCATAGGCCACGTAGCTGACGGTCGTAATATGACCATCGAGGAGGTTGACGCCATAGGTCAGGGTCGCGTATGGTGCGGCTCCGACGCCGCCGAGATAGGCCTCGTCGATGGTATGGGCACCCTGAGTGATGCCATAGCCCTCGCTGCCGACCGCGCAGGAGTGGCCGACGACTACCGAGTAGTCGAAATTGCCCCCGAAGAGGACGCACTGATGGCGATGCTCTCCTCGCTGATGGCCAAGGTGAAAGCCCCCACCAAGACCCCTACAACAGAACTCCAAGAGGTGTTCACCGAGTACAACCACCTGCTCCAAATGCTCTCCACAGAGGGAGTACAGGCACGAATGCCCTACACAATAACCATCGAATAAATCATTAACTTTTTTTACAGATAGACCAAATAACTATGAAGAGAGTAATCACTATTATTGCCTCGCTCCTCCTCGCAGGAGCAGCATACGCCCAGCCCGGTGGCTTCGGCGGCGGTATGCCTATGATGCCTATGGGCGGTATGGGTATGATGGGTGGCAACACCTTTGAGATTCAGGAGAACATCAAAAAGACTGTCGACTCCCTCACCGTCGTCCTCGACCTCGACAAAAAGCAGGCTAAGAAGATGAAAAAGGCGTTGGAGTACGACTACAACAACGATATGATGTCCACAATCTCGTCGTTTATCTCGATGATGGGCATCGACTTCTCCTTAGTGCCCGACGAGGAGGCCGAGAAAGCACGCAAAGATCGCGAAGAGCGCTACGCCAAGTTCCTCACACCCGAACAATTCGACAAATGGAAAGCCAACGAAGAGGAGGCAGCACGCCGAGCAGGCGAAGAGGCACAACGTATGATGGAACAATTCCGCGAGATGATGCCCGAAGGCGGCTTCCCCGGTGGTGGCCCCGGCGGCTTCCCGGGCGGTGGATTTCCCGGAGGTGGCTTCCCCGGCGGCGGCCGCCCGTTCTAATGGGGTGAGAGGTTTTGTTTCTCCGCTTTTTGTAAAAAGCGGAACCAAAA
>JAFXAY010000061.1 GCA_017521965.1 Tidjanibacter sp.
ATAAGTTATTCCTAAATCCGCAAACTTAAACGAAGAAAAACGAAGTTTTTCGCAAGAAGTTTTTGGTCCCGCTTTTTACAAAAAGCGGGGGACGCTTTTTTACAAAAAAGGGGCGAATAAAAATCAAAAAAATCTACTCAATCAGTTTGTCAGCGCTGAGGCGGTCGGTGGCGAAGTAGAGGATAGCGCCGCGCAGGAAGATGAATACCACGAATGCGAGCCATAGGGCGTTGTTGCCCATAGGTCCTACGAGGGTGTAGAATAGGGCGTAGAATATGGCGGTGGATATTAGGAGGGTGTTGCGTAGTACGCGTGTGCGTGTTGCGCCGAGCATTATGCCATCTATCAGGAAGGGCAGGAAGCCCAGCAGTGGCACTGCTACCACCCATATTATATACTCTTTGGCCTCGGCTATTATGGCCTCGGTGGAGTTGAATAGTTGCATTATCACGTCCCACCCGAAGAAGAACACCGCCACGAATAGGAGTGCTATGCCGAGGCTCCATACTGCCAACCACTTTATGGAGCTGGCGAGTGCGGGGCGGTTGCGCTCACCCACGAAGCGGCCTGTGAGCGACTCTGCGGCGTAGGCAAATCCGTCGGACATATAGGAGTAGAGCGTGAATAGCTGCATCAGCAGTGCGTTGGCGGCGAGTGTGAGGTCGCCGAAGCGCGACGAGGCGGCGGTGAAGAAGGTATAGACGCTCACTACGCATAGGGAGCGGATGAAGATATCCTTGTTTACGGAGAAGAAACGTCGCATCGGCTCACGTTTGAGGCTGGCGCGTAGATCCACCTTGCGGAGCACCTCGCGGTAGCGCAGGGCGAGTATCGCAAGTGAGAATATCAGTCCGCCATACTGCGCTGCTACTGTCGATAGGGCTATGCCGCGTATTCCCATACCCAACCCGAATACAAACCACAGACAAGTGGCGATGTTTATCACATTGCTCAGCAGTGCAGTGTACATCGGTGTCCGCGAGTCCTGCATACCAATAAACCACCCTTGCAGGGCGAATAGCGACACGCTGGCGGGTGCTGCCCAGATGCGTGCGAAGAAGTACTCGGAGGCCATTGCCTGCACCTCGCTGCTGCCACCCATCAGTGTGAGTGCCAGATGACCTATGGGCTGGCGGAAAATGAGGAGCAGTAGCGCGAGGAGGAGTGCTACGACCACACCACGCACCAGACTCCCTGCACACTCCTGATGGCGTCGTGCGCCAAAGGCTTGTGCGGTCAGCCCGCTGGTCCCCATACGGATAAATGCGCAGTTCCAATATATGAAGTTGAAGGTGGAGGTGCCGACAGCCAGAGCGCCGATTGTCGCCTCGGAGCCCAGACGACCTGCCACAGCCATATCGACCATACCGAGCAGGGGTATGGTGATGTTGGAAATCACGTTGGGGATTGCAAGCCTGAGTATCTCTCTGTTGGTCTTCACGCGGAAATATGCTTTTTCGGGCGCAAAGATAGTTTTTCTTTTTAGTTTTTATCGGGGTGGGGGACGGGTAGTGATTGGAAAAACGACAAATGTTGCCTACCTTTGTGGCAAATTATTTGGAGTAGTCCATTAAATCGAGCTTATATGGCATCATCAAACTTTGTCGATTATGTGAAGATTTATGCTCGCAGTGGTGCGGGTGGTAACGGTAGCGCACACTTCCGTCGCGAGAAATTTGTGGCCTTCGGTGGTCCCGATGGTGGCGATGGCGGTCACGGTGGCAGTGTGATACTCAAAGGTAGCTCACAGCACTGGACACTCATACACCTCAAATACCAACGCCACATCTTCGCTGAGGATGGACAGAGTGGCTCGGGTGCGCGTAGCACGGGTAAGAGTGGCGCTAACTCGGTGATACTCGTACCGCTGGGCACCGTGGCACGCGACGCCGAGACAGGCGAGGTGGTCGGTGAGGTGACTGCCGATGGCGAGGAGTTGGTGCTTCTCAAAGGTGGTCGCGGAGGTCTGGGTAACTGGCACTTCAAGACCGCTACCAACCAAGCACCCCGCTATGCCCAGCCCGGTGGCGAGCGTAAGGAGGGTACTTTTATCCTGGAACTCAAAGTGTTGGCCGATGTGGGTCTGGTGGGCTTCCCCAATGCGGGTAAATCGACACTCCTCTCGGTGGTCTCGGCTGCCAAGCCCAAGATTGCCGACTACGCCTTTACCACTTTGGAGCCTAACCTCGGTATTGTCGAGGCACGCGAGGGTCGCTCGTTTGTGATGGCCGATATCCCCGGTATCATCGAGGGTGCACACGAAGGCAGAGGTTTGGGTATCAGATTTTTGCGCCACATTGAGCGTAACTCGATACTCCTCTTTATGATTCCTGCTACTACTGAGGATGTGGAGGCCGAATATGGCATCTTGCTCAACGAGCTTACGCAGTACAACTCCGAACTCTTGGATAAGCGTCGCCTGCTGGCTATCACCAAGTGCGACACCGCCGACGAGGAACAACTTGCCACTATCAAAAAGGCATTGCCTAAGAATATCGACACTATCTTTATCTCCTCGGTGAGTGGCCAGAATATCGCCCGACTGAAAGATGCGTTGTGGGCAGCACTTGTGGCAGAGAATTAGAGAAACTGTCTGACATTTTATAAGAAAAAGGGGTTGACTTCCGAGATGAAGTCAACCCCTTTTCTATCTATCCCTCTGTTAATCGTGTTTTTAAATCCATACGTTGATGGAGAATTCTGACAATTAGAGTGTCGCCATTTGTTAGGTGTTGCCAGAAGATTATGTGCTTGCCTTGTCGGTAGCCGCGAAGACCCTCCATTACTTCGTTGTAGGTTGTTCCCAGCAGATGTTCCGACTCTGCAATCTCTCTGCAAGCCCCAATCAGCATATTGTAATAGTGGTCAGCCTGACTCTCCGACCAATACTCTGCGGTGTAAACCCAAATAGCTGATAGGTCTTCAACTGCCTTGTTTGTTAGATGATACTTAGCCATTGTTGCGTTTTGCTTTGAGCGATTTTAAATGCTCCTCTGCATCGAAATTATAAGCAATGCCGCTCTCAACTCCCTCAGCAATAGCCATTTTCAACTCTTGTAGATGGCTTTCGTTCTCCTCTAATAGGCGCAGGCCGGCACGAATTACTTCGCTTGCGTTGTTGTAACGTCCCTGCTCAATCCTTGTCTTGATGAAATTTTCGAAGTATGGCCCAAGTGCCACAGATGTTGTCTTCATAGCTCCATAATTTTTTACAAAGTTACCAATAATTGGTAATATATGCAAGTTGCTTGCCAAAAAAAACCTCGAACTACAAGTCCGAGGCTCTATTATACTTTCGGTTTGAATTACAGCGAGTCGCCAAAATCCTTGCGGAACTTCGATACGAGGCGGTCGGGCCAATCGCTGGTGGGCTCCAAGCCACCCATAAAGAATCGCAGCACGGGAGGCTCGTAGGTAAAGCGCAGGCCACCAATCAGTTCGCGGTTGTCCCACAGCCACTGCAAGCGGTCAATCACATAGTTCACCTGCGAGAGGGTGAAGACGCGGCGAGGCACTGCCAGACGCAGCAACTCCACATCGGCCAGCACATCGTTGCCCTCCTCATCGCGAATCGAGCTGATAGTACCACGCTCCATACCGCGCACGCCCGAAATCAGGTAGAGGGCAGCAGCCAACGCACCTGCGGGGTACTCGCTCTGGGGTATGTGCTTACAGAACTCCATAGCGTTGACGTGGCAACCCAGCACTCCCGGAGGGGTGATGACGGGGATACCCGCCTTGTCGAGTTGCTCGACCATATATTTAATATAGGTGGGGCTCTGCGAAATCATTGTCTCGTCGAGTGTCTCGTAAAGACCCACAGCCATAGCCTCAATCTCGCGTACCGAGATACCACCATAGGTGAGGTAGCCCTCGTAGAGTGTAATCAGCGGCTCCATCTTGGAGTAGAGGTCGCGACGGTTGGTACAGATACCGCCACCACGCGACGAGCTGAGCTTACGCGCCGAGAAATAGACGAGGTCGGCAAGGTTGGTCATCGTTTTCAGGATGTCGCCCATAGTGTTCTCCTTCCACGCCTCTTCGCGCTGACCCACCAGGTAGGCGTTCTCACCCAAGAGCGATGCATCAAGCACGAGCATAATGCCATACTTGTCGCACACCGCACGCACATCCATCAGGTTGCGGATAGAGAAGGGCTGACCACCGATAAGGTTGGTCGATGCCTCCATACGCACAAAGGGGATATTCTCCACACCGTGCTTCTGGATGCAGGCTTCGAGCTTCTCAATATCCATATTGCCCTTGAAGGGGTGGTCGCTGTGGAGTTCGAGTGCGCGGTCGTGGATAAGCTCCTCGATAGTACCGCCACGCTCCATAACGTGGGCGAGGGTAGTGGTGAAGTGGTAGTTGGTGGGCACTACGTTGCCGGGCTTTACAAATGCCGAGCAGATGATGTTCTCTGCTGCGCGACCCTGGTGTACGGGGAGCAGGTATTTCTTGCCGAGCACATCCTCTACCGCCTTTTTCAGTTTATCGAACGACTGCGAACCTGCATAGGCATCGTCGGCCTGGAACATTGCTGCCACCTGATTGTCGCTCATAGCATTGGTACCCGAGTCGGTGAGCATATCGAGAAATACGTCGCGTGTGCTGAGTCGGAAGGTGTTGAAGCCAGCCTCGTTCATCGCCTCCAATCGGCGACTGATGGGCTGTAAATGGAGTTTCTGCACTACTCTCACCTTGTGGAGTTCGAGTGGCATATCCCCCATCTTGTAGAATTTGATATTAGCCATAATAGTTATTTTAGGTTTATTTGTTGTCCAAAGTTTAAGGATTTGCGAAGTTACAACATTTTCTAAATAACTTCCAAAGAAAATAGATTAAATAACAAAGATGAGGAATAGTGTGAAAAAAATAGAGTGGGAAACATCTTCGATGCTTCCCACTCTTGGTAGCGAGACCCAGGATTGAACTGGGGACCTCATGATTATGAATCATGCGCTCTAACCAGCTGAGCTATCTCGCCATGCCTTAAAAGCGCGACAAAAGTAGATAAAAGTTTTGTTCGGTGCAAATTTTTTTGGTTTTTTTTCGAAAAAAGCACTCTCTTTCCCCTCCCTCTCTCCTCACAACCCCCTCTGCGGCACTCCTTTTGCAGTGGTGGTGGCAGATAAATTTTAACCATACTTCCTTATGAAACAGCCTACCTCCTCACCACACCCCACACCCCTCCGTCGTGTGCTCAACCTCCTCACCCTCCTCGGCTCGGTGGTTATCCTCATCACCCTCTCCCACGACATCATCTACTCGCGCAACTATACCCTGTCGAACTCGCTGCTCCACCTGCAACTTATTGTCTGTCTGGTATTTGTCGCCGATTGGCTTGCAGGAGTGACCACCGCCGAAAAGCCCGCACGCTGGGCGATGCGTAACCTCTTTTGGCTATTGGTATCAATTCCGTGGCTCAATATCCTCGCCTTTGTCGGGGTGGGGGATATCACCAAACAACTCTACTTGGTCTTGAAGTGTCTGCCGCTTCTGCGTGGCCTTGGCGGTATCTACCCCGCCCTGCAATCGGCCACACGCCCCAAGAGTACCCAGATTTTCCTCTCCTACATCTACATCACCCTCGCCATCACCTACCTTGCCGCTCTTCTCTTCTTCTCCGAGGAGGAGGGGGTGAACTCTGCTGTCAACAACTTCGGGACTGCCCTTTGGTGGTCGGGACTTAATGTGACGACAGTTGGTGCACCTATCTTTGCCAAGACACTGACAGGTAGGGTATTAACCGTTATTCTACCCGCTCTCGGAATGATGTTATTTCCTATTTTTACCATTTACCTCACCAACTTCGTGGAAAAAAAGTAATCTGGCTGGTGATTTTGGTGTTGAAGGGGCTTGGGTAACCGCTTACATACAGCAAGTATGCTGCGCGGCTCCCCAAACCCCTTCGCCTAAAAATCCCTCAGCCATATGACTTTTTTTTTGGGGGGGGATAATTTGATTAAATCCTATTGGGCCTATCGGGCCTATTGGGCTTATTGTTATAGGCCTAATAGGCCTAATAAGCCCAATAAGCAAGAGGGAGTTTAGTGAGATTAGGGAATTTAGGGATAATCTTTAAATTCCTATTATTCTCATTATTCTCATTATTCTCATTATTCTCATTATTCCCTAACACTCCCTAACGCTCCCTAACGCTCCCTAACACTCCCTAACTCATTTTGAATTTTGAATTTTGAATTTTGCATTATTGAAACTTCATCATCTTTTTCAGTTCCTTGGCCCAGAGGGCGTAGGCTTCGCGGGTGATGTGGAGGCGGTCCGAGAGGAAGTATTTAGGATCGGGATTGCCCTCGGCGTCGAGCAGCAGGCTATTGACATCGACGTAGGTGAAGAGTCCTGTGTGCTGGCTTATCTCCTGCATCATCTCGTTGAGCATCTGTTGTTTATGGCGTATGCCCTTGCGTGCCTCGGTATATTTAATCGACAGAAAGTAGAGTGGCACATCGGGGTACTCCTTGCTCAGGCGGGTAAAAATCATACGGTAGAGGTCTATGTTCTCCGCCACGGTCACGTCGTGTCGGCTATCGCCCGAGATATCGTTGTCGCAGAAGAGGACAATCGCCTTGGGCTTGTAATGTGCAAAGACGCGCTCGTAGTTATAGAAGATATCGCGCAACGTTGCGCCGCCATAGCCGCGATTTACGACCCTCAGAGGAGCCATATCCTCGGCAAGTGTTGCCCACATACGAATAGACGACGAGCCGAAAAAGAGCACATCACACTCGGCAGGCTCGCTCTGCGCTCGTTTGTCAAGCGTCTGTAACTCAGACTCATATCGTTGAATCCAACTGAGTTGTGAGGTGAGGTCAACCTCCACCGAGCCTTGCAGACGGTAGTTCTCCTGACCGAATACCGATACGGTAGATATTAGCAGTGAGGCTAATAGTACAAAAATTCTCATAGTGTTTAGGTGTTTGTTTAGTGATAGCAAAGATATGGAAAAAACTCCCGAAAATCATTATCTTTGCGGCAAATTTGAGATACAATGAAATCGGGATTTGTAAATATAATAGGTAACCCCAATGTCGGCAAATCGACCCTGATGAATGCGCTGGTCGGTGAGCGACTCTCCATCATCACCTCCAAGGCCCAGACCACCCGCCACCGTATTATGGGTATTGTCAATGGCGACGACTTCCAGATTGTCTATTCCGACACTCCGGGCATCCTGCGCCCCAACTATAAGTTGCAGGAGTCGATGATGAACTTTGTGATTGGCGCTCTGCGCGATGCCGATGTTATTCTCTATGTTACTGATACCGTGGAGCAGGGCGACGAGGCATCGGAGGAGATTGTGGAGAAGATATCGCTCAGCGGCCTCCCCGTTATCGTGGCAGTCAACAAGATAGACCTCTCCGACCCTGAGAAGTTGGAGGCTGTGGTTGCCCGCTGGCAGCAACGACTGCCGCGCGCAGAGGTGGTACCCGTGTCGGCCCTCCACTCCTTCAATGTGGGCGGACTCTTCGACCGTATCGTGGCACTCCTCCCCGAGGGTGAGCCCTACTACGATAAGGATACCCTAACAGACCGTCCGATGCGCTTCTTCGCCTCGGAGATTATCCGCGAGAAGATTTTCCTCAATTACGAAAAGGAGATACCATACTCTGTTGAGGTAGAGATTGATAGCTACCGCGAAGAGCCTACCATCGACCGCATTATGGCGACCATCTATGTCAGCCGCGACTCGCAGAAAGGTATCCTCATCGGCCACCGTGGCGAACGCCTGAAAAAGGTGGGCACTGCTGCCCGCCTCGACTTGGAGAAGTTCCTGAATAAGAAGGTCTTCCTGCAATTACAGGTGAAAGTCGATAGCGACTGGCGCAACTCGGAACGAAGACTAACCAAATTCGGCTATAATTAGAAAGCAAATTAGACCTGAGAGCAATTCGAATTGCTCTCAGGTTTAATTTTACTCGGCACCCTTAGTAAGGTAGATACTTCCTTACCTCTACTGACCACCTCGACACCTGCCTGCTTTGCAGGCAATTGTAGGCCTGACCCACCCCCAAGCCCCCGCCTCGGCGGGGGATGTGTCCCGAGGCTAAAAGCCTCGGGCATAATAGCGGGCACGACCGTTGGTGATAAAAGGGAATACTTGATAAAACCTATTGGGCCTATTGGGCCTATCGGGCTTATGATTATAGGCCCAATAAGCCTAATAAGCCTAATAAGCCCAATAGGGAATTTAGGGAGCTTAGGGAATTTAGGGAATTTAGGGAATTTAGGGATAATCCTTATACTCCCTAGCACTCCCTAACGCTCTCTAACACTCCCTAACACTCTCTAACACTCTCATTATTCCCATCATTCCCATCATTTTGCATTGGCACCGGTTCTATACCTTTATATATATCAAAAAAAGTTAAAGAGATTTTTTTTGTTCGAAAATTATTCATATCTTTGCGCGCTCATATTCGTATGAGTAAAGGTCACAATTAACAAGTATTAACAAAAACGTAAGACAAAGTGGATTCATTGAGTTACAAAACAGTCTCCGTCAATGCAGCTACTGCTCAGAAAGAGTGGTATGTAATCGATGCAGAGGGCGAAGTACTGGGAAGACTTGCCTCGCAGATCGCGAAGATCCTCCGCGGCAAGAACAAGCCGAGTTTTACTCCCCACGTTGATTGCGGTGACAACGTTATCGTTATCAACGCCGAGAAGGTAAGACTTACCGGCAAGAAGATGACCGACAAGGTCTATGTACATCACACCGGCTATCCTGGTGGTCAGCGTTTCGCAACTCCCGCGGAGCGTCTGGTCAACAAGCCTGAGTTCTTGATTGAGAATGCAGTCAAGGGTATGTTGCCCAAAACTCGCCTTGGCGTTGCATTGCTGAAAAATTTGAAGGTCTATGCAGGCAGTGAGCACCCTCACGAGGCACAGACTCCTAAGGTAATTAAATTAAACGAGATTAAGTAGTAGAAACTATGGAAGTTGTAAACACAGTCGGACGTAGAAAAGCTGCAGTTGCACGCGTTTATGTGAAGCCCGGTCAGGGTAACATCACCATAAACAAAAAACCGTTGGAGACCTACTTCCCGCTCGACATTTTCCAGTTCGTGGTTAAGCAGCCCCTGTTGGTTCTGAACCAGACTGAGAGCTATGACATCACCATTAACTTGGTGGGCGGTGGTATTCACGGTCAGGCTGAGGCCGCTCGTTTGGGTATCGCACGCGCTCTTTGCGAGATTGACGCAGAGAACCGTCCCGTTTTGAAGAAGAACGGTTTCCTCACTCGTGACTCGCGTGAGGTTGAGCGTAAGAAACCCGGTCAGCCCAGCGCACGTGCTAAATTCCAGTTCAGCAAGCGTTAAAATTCGTCCGCACACGACACGGAAGTGGTTCGAAACAGCGAAGACCACTCTCGAAGAAGAAGATTGTTACTTCGCCGTTGCCCTTTCGCGGAAAACCTATCGGACTGCTGCTTAGAGTGGCACTACCGACAGGTTGACGAAAAGAGAATTAAAATTAAAGAAAAAAGTAAAAGGTTACAAAAATGCCTACTAAAACAGATTTTAATCAATTGTTGGAGGCCGGTGTACACTTCGGCCACCTGAAAAGAAAATGGAATCCTAAGATGGCTCCCTATATCTTTATGGAGAAGCACGGGATTCATATCATCGACCTGCACAAAACTGCAGTAAAGGTTGATGAGGCGGCAGCAGCCATTAAGCAGATTGCCAAGAGTGGTCGTCGAGTACTCTTCGTGGCAACCAAGAAGCAGGCCAAGGATATTGTTGCCGAGAAGGTGCAGGCTGTGAACATGCCCTATGTTACCGAGCGCTGGCCCGGTGGTATGTTGACAAACTTCCCCACCATACGTAAGGCCGTTAAGAAGATGGCTACCATCGACAAGATGACCAACGACGGTACTTACGATAACTTCTCCAAACGTGAGAAGTTGCAGATTGAGCGTCAGAGAGCTAAGTTGGAGAAGAACCTCGGTTCGATTGCCGACCTGACTCGTCTGCCCGCTGCACTCTTTGTAGTTGACGTACAGAAAGAGGCTAATGCCGTTAAAGAGGCTAAGCGCCTGAGCATCCCCGTATTTGCAATGGTTGATACTTGCTGTGACCCTACAGATATCGATTACGTAATCCCTGCAAATGACGATGCTTCGAAGAGTATCTCTTTGATTCTCGACATTATGTGTGCTGCCATCGCCGAGGGCTTGGAGGAGCGCAAACTCGAGAAGGAGAAAGAGAACGAGGAGGCTGCTGCTGCCGAGGCAAAGAAAGAGGCTAAGCCCCGCATCAAGAAGAGTGTAAAGGTTGAGGTTGAGGAGCCCGCTGCTGAGGCTGCCGAGACCGAGGCACCCGCTGAGGAGGCCTAAACTAATTGTTTAACAGCAAAAAAGAGAATTACGACTATGAACGTAACACTTGCAGATATCGCAAAACTTCGCGCAACTACGCAGGCCGGTATGATGGACTGCAAAAACGCCCTTATCGAGGCTAACGGCGACTTCGAGCGTGCCGTAGAGATCATCCGCGAGAAGGGTAAGATGATTGCCAGCAAGCGTTCCGACCGTACCGCTTCGGAGGGTGTGGTTGTGGCAAAGGTTGTTGGTGGTAAGGCATATATGGTTTGCTTGGCTTGCGAGACCGACTTCGTGTCGCAGACCGAGGGCTTCGGCGCTACCGTAAACGAGATTATGGATATCGCTGTTGCTACCGACGCTGCCGATGCTGAGGCACTCCTCGCTGCTACCAATGCTGAGGGTCGCACCGTTGCCGATATGGTTACCGAGAAGTCGGGCCAGACCGGTGAGAAGTGTGAGCTCGCTTACTATGCTCGCATCGAGGCTCCCTACTGCGCACAGTATGTTCACTTCAACAAGAAGCTTGGCTCGATCCTTGGTTTCAACAAGGAGGTTCCCGCTGAGTTGGCACACGAGGTATGTATGCAGGCTACCGCTATGGGTCCCATCGCTATTTCGCCCGCTGACTGCCCCGCCGACGTAATCGAGAAGGAGCGCAAGATTGGTATGGAGGCTGCTCGCTTGGAGGGCAAGCCCGAGGCTATGTTGGAGCGCATCGCAGAGGGTAAGGTACAGAAGTTCTTGAAGGAGAACACCCTTCTGGAGCAGCCCTCGAACAGCAATCCTAAGGAGAGCGTAGGCGCCCACATCAAGGCTGTTGACGCTGAAGCTACTGTTGTGGCTTACAAGCGTTTCTCGCTCAACGACTAAGAGTTAGCGAATATAAAAGAGAGAGGAGGTCATTATTGACCTCCTCTCTTTTTTTTGGAATTCAAAATTCAAAGTTCAAATTTCAAAATGTGTTAGGGAGTGTTAGGGAGTGTTAGGGAGTGTTAGGGATTTTCCCTAATCTCCCTAAATTCCCTAAGTTCTCTAAACTCTCTATTGCCTATTAGGCCTATCGGGCCTATTGGGCCTATAATCATAAGCCCAATAAGCCCAATAAGCCCAATAAGCAAGATGGAATTATGGGAATTATGGGAGTAATGGGATAACTGATAAGACTCTTTGTGTAATGATTGGTTTTTTCGGGTTTAGGGGATACTCTCGAAGAGAGTACAAATGAAATAGAGAGATATGAGGCTGCCAAATTTATTTGAGCAGAAACATATCTCTCTATTTTGTTTGTAATAACTGCAAGTTATTCCTAAATCCGCAAACTAATAGTACAAAAGTTTTTGGTTCCGCTTTTTACAAAAAGCGGAGAAACAAAACAAATCAAAACCTCGAATTGATGTTGGGTCGTGCAGAGCCAATCACACTACAATCCCCAGCTACGTTCCTCAATAGAAACGCGTCTGCGACGCCCAGATTTGCCAGGACTTGTCGGCTTGGAGGGCGAGCATTTCGTAGCCACACACGCTCTTGGCGCCTTGTGCCTCGCACTTGCGCATCAGCAGTGTGCGGGAGGGGTTATAGACAAGGTCGAAGATATGGTGCTCTGCGCCAATAAGGTGGTAGGGCAGGGCGGGGGCCTCCTCGGTGCGAGGTGTGGTGCCGAGAGGGGTGCAGTTGACAATCAGCAGGTGCTCCCCAATGGTCTGTGCGTCGATATCGGCGTAGGTCATATCGCCCTTGCCCGTCGTGCGCGACACCGTTGTCGGGGCGATGCCCATCTGTCGGAGGGCGTAGCATACCGCCCTGTGTGCCCCGCCCGTTCCGAGCACCAGTGCGCGCTCAGGGCGTGCCGAGCCGAGAAAACGCTCCAACGAGGTGCGAAAACCGTAGCAGTCGGTATTGTAGCCTACCAATCTGCGCTCCTCAATCTTCACACAGTTCACCGCTCCAATGGCCTCAGCCTCAGGGCTTAGCGCATCTAAGTAGGGGAGGATACTCTCCTTGTAGGGTATGGTGACGTTAAAGCCGCGGAGGTCGGGGTGGGCAGCCACAAACTCGGGTAGTGCCTCGATAGTGGGCAACTCGAAGAGTCGGTAGCAGGCATCGCTGATGCCCTCCGCCCGAAACTTTTCGGCGAAGTAACGCTCAGAAAATGAGTGAGAAAGGGTTTTTCCTATAAGTCCGAAGAGCCTCATTGAGAGAGGTCGGTTTAGATTACATATTTGATAAGCATAAATCCACCAATAAGCAGCACCGTAAAGGCGATAGCCAAGAGGTTGAAGTACTTGTCAATGAAGGTCTTGATGGGTGCACCGAACTTCCAGATGAGCCACGCGAAGAGCGTGAAGCGCATACCTCGTGCCACAATCGATGCCAAGAGGAACATCGGGAAGTTGATGGCAAACACACCTGCGGCGATGGTGAAAATCTTGTAGGGTATGGGGGTGAAACCTGCGGCAAATACTGCCCAGAAGTTCCACTCGTTGTAGAGGCTGCCCACGCTGTCGAAGGCCTCCTGCGAGAAGATGCCGGGGATAAACCAGTGGTCCACAGCGCTCCACAGACCTGCGCCGATGTAGTAGCCACCCATCGCGCCCAGCACCGAGCCTAAGGTGCAGATAGCGGCAAAACGGAACGAGCGCTTGGGCTGACCCAGACAAAGGGCGATGAGCAGGATGTCGGGCGGGATAGGGAAGAAACTCGACTCGGCAAATGCCAAGAGGAAGAGCGCCAACGCACCCCAACGACTATCTGCCCAACCGAGCACCCAATTATAGCAACGCTTGACGATGTTGGGTCGCTTCTCGGTTGCTGCGCTATTTGTTACATCTACTTGTTCCATTTTTCGCTTCTGTCTAAGAAATTTTCGGCTGCAAAGATAACTAATTTATACGGAAGCACCCACAACGCTATGTTATTATTTTATTAAAAAAGAGGAGATTGCTCGCCACAACCTCCTCTCGGATATCGTTAGAATAGCCTAAATGCTACTCGATTACGCCTTTCTCGCGCATCACATCGCCAAACGACACCAACTCGATACCGTTCTCCTTGATGTACTGCATAATCTCGGGATCGGTGAAGGCGTTGGTCACGTCCTGACGGTCGGGACCTGCGTAGCGCTTCTCGCCGCGTGCGTTCACCTCGTAGATGCCGCGCATCTCCTCGTTGTCGAGCGAGGGGTGCTCGATGGTCCAATAGGTCTTGCCTTTCTCCATCTTCTTGATGGCGTCGAGCAGACGGGGCGCACGGTTGCCACCACCAAAGCCCATCGGCAGACTCTCGATGCCAATCTCGGCGTCGTAGTCGCCCTGACCCTGATAGCGCAAACCATACTCCTCGGCTACACGGATAGCCAACTCCTTGAACTCGGGACGCATAGTCCACATACAGTGGTCGGTGATGTGGGTAACGTTGTCTATGTACTTCATTGCCAACTCAATCTGTGCGCGCATCTCTTTCTCCACATCCTCCAATGTGGCATTGGGATTTTGGGTTTTGCCAATCAGATATCCATCCTCGTCGCAGAGCGAAGGACAATCGGTGAGGGGTTTCCACTTGAACCCTGCCCACTCGCAGCAGAGAGTGATGTGGACACCTACGTCGAGCCCCGGGTACTCTTTGAGCATATTTGCCGCCTCCATAAACCAAGGGCATACGCTCATCACCTCGGCCGAACGACCGATACCCTCCTCGTAACACTTGATAATCGCAAGATTTGTGGCGTGAGTCACGCCCAAGTCGTCCATACGGACAATAAGTCGCTGAGCCTGAGAGGCCTGCACTGCCACCATACAGATAGCAATCGAAAGAAGAATCTTTTTCATTAGTAATTGGTTTTAGATAGTACAACAAAATTAGACTTATTTACCCGAACTATCAAATCAAAACCGTTCAACAAAGAATAACATTGTACAAAAGTGAGCAAAAAAAGCCACACGACTCCTCAGTCGTGTGGCCCAACAGAAACGGGGCAAACCTAATTTACTATTTGCTGCCACATTACCCCAAAATGTCTTTGGCAGCCAAGCGTCGAGAACAATGCCCAAAAATTCTCGACGTATCAGAGAAGTGTCTTATTGACGAACACCGGGTTTAACAACATACTCAACCGCAAAGTCGCGGCTACCGAACTTATAGCTGTAAACAACCTTTACAACTACCTTGTGGTCGCCCTGGATCTCCATACCCTGATCGGCTACGGTGATTACGCCAGTGGTCTTGTCGAAGCTGAGTGCGCTGTTGAGAGTCTCGGTCTCAAACGCTACCGAGCCATTGAGAGCAGCCTCCAAGTCGGCATCCAGACCGGTAGCGGCGAAGATGTTCTTCTCGTTAGCCTCCAAGTAGAGAACACCGAAGGTATTCTTGCTCTCACCTGCATAGAGGGTCAGGTCAACAGGTTTCTTCTTGCTGTCAAGGAGAATCGAGATAGCCTCCTCTACGGGATCGTTGATGTAGGCAACGAAGGTGTGCGAACCAACCTCTACGCCACCCAGAGTAGCGGTTACGCGGAGGATGAGCTCGAGCTGGTTCCAGTCGTTCCACATTACCACACCATTGTTAACAACGGGCTTAGTGCCTGCGAGTTTATCAAGAGCAGCCTTCTGTGCCTTGTCAGCATCGTCAACCGAGTAGGTCAGAACAACACCCTCAGCACCTTTAACGCTGTAAGCCAAGGTAACATCTTTCTGCTCAATATCGAATACCTGACCGTTGAACTCGGTTTTGAGGAGAGTGCGACCGTTAACTACATAGTAGTCGTTAGCCACAAACTCGATCTCGGGCTTAGCAAGTGCAACACCCTCGGTAGCCAAGTTAACCTCCAAACCGGTAGCGTGCTCGAAGTTGATAGCGGGCTTAGCAGCAGCCTTGTCCAGAGCTGCGGGCTGGAAGGTTACATATACGATACCCTGATCGCGAGTGAGCGACGAGTGGTTGCCGGCAGCAACACCGGTTACGGTAGAGGTAGCGATGAAGTTTGCGAAGTCCTCCTTGGTGATCTGCTCCTTAACAGCAGCCTCGTTAGCAGCCCAGAGCTTCTCAATGTAGCTCTCTTTGAGCAACTCATACTTGTACTGACCGTCGAAGGTGAAGGTCTTAGCAGGAATAGTGTAGTCAGCCAACTTAGGCATACCCTTAACGCTTACGGGAACGGTAATCTCAACCAAGCAGTCGTCAATCAGGTACTCACCAACTACGGTGTAGTCGCCACCCTTAGCAAACTCATTGGTAACGATGGTCATCTTGAGCTGCTGAACGTCGGTGTCGGCGGTAGGAGTGGTGGTGAACTCGAAGGTTACATCACCCAGAGCCTTCTTGCCACTATACAGAGTTGCGGGCTGCGAAGCCATAACAGCCTTAACAGCGTTGTACTGCTCAGCGGTCAGACCCTTGATTGCGAGAGCCTCCTTCATATAAGTATTAGCGGTGGTTGCGTTCTTGTAGGTCCAAGTGAACGACTGAGGAGCAACCTCAATGGGAACGATAGTAGTGGTGATATCCCACTGCTCGGTGATAGTACCCAGCGAGTAGGAATAACCCTCAGCGTCCTCAATTACAAACTCATAAGCACCCGAAGTAACGGTCTCGCCAATCAGAGCGATGTTGCTCTCCTTGATGCCGAAGCCCTCGTGAGAGAGATTAACATACTTACCAACAGCAGCATCATTGGTGATAGTAGCGGGAACAGGATTCTTCTTAGCATCCAACTCGGGATAGCATACAAGCTCCAACCAACCCTCCTCAGCATCGAACGAGTTGAAGTACTCAACGATGTTGTGGAATACAGGCTTAGCAGGGTTAGTCTTGTCTTCCAGACCTACATAGCTATCTGCCAAGAATATCTTCTTGCTCTGGTCGATATACTCCATCTCGTGCACGTGAACACCACCAAATGCAGTGTTAACATTATCGTGAACGTAGTAGATAGGCTGAGTATTAAAGCGATAGAAATTAGGAACTACTGCCACATAGTTCGAAGTAAAGTCGATACCCTGAACACCCTCAGCCGAAGCAGGAACAGCAACGTTAAGAGCAACCATAGGATACTTAGCGGCTTCATTGACACGATTGAAGAGGTTGTCATCGGTATCAATGATAACAGTGATCTTACCATCTTTCACCTCAGCCTTAACAATCTCAAACTCAGGAGCAACAGTGGCACGAGCAGCAACCTCCTCGGTTACAATGCTCAGGTGTTCGGGCTTAATCTTCGAAGCAACCGAAGCGGGCGATACCTGCCAAGTCATAGTAAACTCGGGGTTCATCATCATCACCTCTTTGATCTTGTTGCCTTTTGCCAACTGAATATAGTAGTTGTTGAAAGTTACATAGTTATACTCAGCCTCGGATAAAGTTGCGGGAACCCATACCAACGACTGGATACGACCCTCCAACTCATATACGCGAGCCTCAACAGCCTTGAAAGCCTCCATAGCCTTCTCCAAAGCGTCGATGCGTACTGCCAAACCGGCCGAAGTGGTCTCACCACTCTTGATAGCCTCCAAAATCTCGCTCTTCAAAGCAGCGTTGGCAGCCTCGATATCCTTAGCAATCTGAGCGTTGTTGTCGGTGAACATAGCCTTCAAATCGGCAGTGGTGGTGTAGTCCTTGATGTACTCAGCAAAAGCAGCACCAATCCAACCGTCAATGGTCTTCTTCACGTCAGCACCAAAAGCCTCCTTGAAAGCAGCAGCGATAGCAGCGTCAACCTCAGCCATCTGCGAGTCGGTCAAAGCCTCACCAGCAGCAATAGCCTCTGCAATAGCCTTAGCAACATCACCCTTCAAAGCACCCCAAAGGTCATAAGCCTCCATCATTGCCTCGAAAGTAGCAGCAACATCATCAGCATCCTGCAAACCATCGATTAACTTAGCAATCATAGCCTCAACCTCGTCAGCGGTCTGATAGCCATAACCCTCAACGATAGCCTTTACCTGATCCTTCGATACGCCGGCTTTCTCGAGCATCGATGCGAAGTCAGCACTCTTCATAAAGGCATTGAAATCAATACCGTTCAGGGCATTTACAGTGCTCTGCAATGCCTGAACATCGGTTTTCAGAGCCATTGTACCCTCGATTTTGTCGAGGCGCTCGGTCAAACCGTTAATGTCGTCGTCGTACTTGTTACAAGCGACGTTACCAACCATAACACCAACAAGCGCGATGGCGAGTAAATTTTTAAAGAATTTTTTCATAAATTAATAAATAATTAGTTGAAATTAAGTTAATTAAATAATCTGTTTGTTGTTTCGTTACACTTCTCTTTACTATAAACTATTTTAGGTATTTGGGTTAAACTTCCGTATCATATATGATACGCACGGTGCAAATGTATTAATTTAATTTTGTTTCGCAAAATTTTTTTTCATTAAAAATTCACCTGTGGACTATAAATGTGAAATAACCAAAATCGCTACTAGGATTAGAGAGATAAGAGTGGAGAGAGGAATGACCATACAAGAGCTGGCATACTTGTGTGAGATGGAGCGATCTAACCTGAGCCGAATAGAAGCAGGAAGAACAAATCTCACCATAAAAACAATATGCACTATCTGCAACGCACTAAAAGTCAACCTAACCGATGTTGTAAAATAGTTGTATATATATAATAGGTATATCAACTATGTGCGACAAGTAGTATAACCTGCCGAGTTATCTTAACTCGGCAGATTGTTTTAATGTGGAGTAATGAGAGTGTTAGGGAGTGTTAGGGAGTGTTAAGGATTTTCCCTAAATTCCCTAAGTTCCCTAAACTCTCTAAATTCCCTATTGCCTATTAGGCCTATTAGGCCTATCGGGCCCATAAAAATTTAATAAGCCCAATAAGCCCAATAAGCCCAATAGGTTGAGATAGCAATCCCTAATCTTCCTCTCACTATCATCATATACGCGGGTACGATTTTTCGTACCCGCGAGTATTTGGCGGTTTAAGGTAGGGAGAGTTAGGGAGTGTTAGGGAGTGTTAAGGAGTGTTAAGGAGTGTTAGGGAATTTAGGGAGATACCATTTAAACTATTGTTTAATAGTTAGGTTTTTCGGGTTTAGGGGATACTCTCGAAGAGAGTACAAATGAAATAGAGATATGGGTTTGTAGAGTTTACTCTAACAAAACACATATCTCTATTTTGTTTGTAGTTACTGCAAAGTAACTCCTAAATCCGCAAACTAATAGTACAAAAGTTTTTGGTTCCGCTTTTTACAAAAAGCGGAGAAACAAAAAGCGACAAAACAAACTCTCCTTACTCCACAAATTCGGCAGAGAGGAGTTCTCGGGCGCGGGTTTCGTCTTCGGCGCGGACTACGAGTCGTACTATTTTATTGAGGTAGGGCATTACCATTGCGACATTTTCGTCGAGCACTTGGCAGTCGATATTTGCTGAGCGCAGTATTGATGCTGCCATTTCGGCGTCGATAGGTGCTTGGTAGGTGGCGAGTACCACGAGTCGTTGTGGGTCCTCTTTTTGTGTGCGCTTAAACATAACTCAGGCTGTTATTAGTTGGTCTTATGCAAATATAAGAAAAAATGTTGACAAGTTAATAGAGTTTCCTCTTTGAAATGCAAATTTAATTCCTAACTTTGTTAGCAGTTAAATGATAATTTGGGGCAATGTCACAATTCGTTCACCTACACGTACATACGCAGTATTCGATTTTGGATGGTGCTGCATCTATCTCTTCGCTGGTTGCCAAGGCCAAGGCGGAGGGTATGCCTGCGCTTGCCATCACGGACCACGGTAATATGTATGGTGCGAAGGAGTTTTACGACACTGCCACCAAGGCGGGCATCAAGCCTATCTTCGGCTGCGAGGTCTATATGGTCAAGGATAGGTTCCAGAAGTCGAAGGCTACGGAGCGTCGCCACCACCTGCTGCTCTTGGCGAAGAACGAGAGGGGCTACCACAACCTTATTAAGTTGGTGTCGCTCGGCTTTACTGAGGGCCACTTTGACGGTAGGGCACGTATTGATGCGGAACTGCTCACGGAGCTGCACGAGGATATCATCTGCTGCTCGGCGTGTATCGCTGGCGAGGTGCCTAAGGCGGTTATTAATGACGATATGGCTGAGGCTGAGAGGGTTGCGAGGTGGTTTAAGGAGTTGTTTGGCGACGACTACTACTTGGAGATGCAGCTCTTCAAGCCTTTGGAGGGTTGGGACCAAGGTGCTTACCCGAAGCAGTTGAAGGCCAATGCGGGGCTGAAAGAGTTGTCGCGTAAGTTGGGCATAAAGCTGATTTGCACGAACGATGTCCACTTCACCGAGGCCGACGATGCGGAGCCTCACGACCACCTTATCTGCCTGAATACGGGCAAGTTGCTCCACGACGAGAAGCGTATGCGCTATTCGGGTCAGGAGTACTTCAAGAGTGCCGACCAGATGGCGGAACTGTTTGCCGATTGTCCTGAGGCGCTGGCCAATACCATCGAGATTGCCGACAAGGTGGAGGAGTTCACGCTCAACCACGAGCCGCTGATGCCTAACTTCCCTATCCCCGACGACTTGGAGATTGACTACAACCGCCTGAGGGATAGCTTCTTGAAGAAGATTAAAGACGAGTCGCTCA
The DNA here is from genome assembly GCA_017521965.1 of Tidjanibacter sp. Classification (GTDB taxonomy): domain Bacteria; phylum Bacteroidota; class Bacteroidia; order Bacteroidales; family Rikenellaceae; genus Tidjanibacter. Next base: position 19,911 of record JAFXAY010000061.1, read on the forward strand.
GGAGTCGTATGGAGTCCTACTCGGGCGAGGAGTTGGAGCAGGCTGTGGCGGGTGACTCGGGCTTGGAGAAGTTGCTGATGGTCGCCAAGCAGTATATGTACCTGCGCCACCTCACCTACAAGGGTGCGCGTGAGCGCTGGGGCGACGAGCTGGACGAGAAGATTGTGGAGCGATTGGAGTACGAGCTGGGCACCATCGAGTGGATGGGCTTCCCCGGCTACTTCCTCATCGTGTGGGACTATATCCGTGCGGCACGCGAGATGGGTGTGTCGGTAGGTCCGGGTCGTGGCTCGGCGGCGGGCTCTGCGGTGGCCTACTCGCTGAGGATTACCAATATAGACCCTATCAAATATGACCTGCTCTTCGAGCGTTTCCTCAATCCCGACCGTATATCGCTACCCGATGTCGATGTCGATTTCGACGAGGACGGACGTGCGCTGGTGCTCGACTATGTGGTCCACAAGTATGGCCAGAAGCGTGTGGCTCAGATTGTTACCTTTGGCACTATGGCGCCCAAGCTCGCCATCAAGGATGTGGCGCGTGTGCAGGACCTGCCACTTGCCGAGAGCAACCGACTGACCAAACTTGTCCCCGACAAGCTCGCTCCCGCCAAGGGTCAGAGTCCCTTTGAGTGGGTCTATCAGGAGGTACCCGAGCTTGCCAAGGAGCGCAAGGAGGGTAGTGAGCTGGTGCAGAAGACCCTCGCCAATGCCGAGAAACTCGAAGGCTCGGTGCGACAGACAGGTGTCCACGCCTGCGGTGTGATTATCGGCCAAGACGATATCGAGAAGTTTGCACCGGTGGCGGTGGCTAAGGATGCCGAGCTGAACGTGGTGCAGTTCGAGGGTAAACACGTTGAGAGTGTGGGACTTATCAAGATGGACTTCTTGGGTCTGACAACCCTCTCGATTATCAAAGATGCCCTTGCCAACATCAAGCACACCACGGGCAAGGTTATCGACATAGACAATGTAACACTCGACGATAAGAAGACATACGAGCTTTTCAGTCAGGGACTTACCACGGGCGTATTCCAATTCGAGTCGCCGGGTATGAAGAAGCACCTGCGTGCCTTGAAGCCCACCCGATTGGAGGACCTGATTGCTATGAATGCCCTCTACCGACCGGGCCCGATGGAGAAGATTCCCAACTTCATCGCGCGTAAGCAGGGACAGGAGGCTGTGACCTACGAGTTCCCCGAGATGGAGAAGTATCTGGCTGATACCTACGGTATTACCGTATATCAGGAGCAGGTGATGTTGCTCAGTCAGCTCTTGGCGGGCTTCACCGGTGGTGAGGCCGACACCCTCCGCAAGGCGATGGGTAAGAAGCAGCGTGCAGTGCTGGACAAGATGAAGCCCAAGTTCATCGACGGTGCTGTGGAGCGTGGTCACGACCAAGCCACCTGCGAGAAGATATGGACCGAGTGGGAGGCATTTGCCTCGTACGCCTTCAACAAGTCGCACGCCACCTGCTACGCCTATGTGGCCTACCAAACAGCCTACCTCAAAGCCCACTACCCGAGTGAGTTTATGGCGGCGGTGCTCAGCCGCAACCTGACCAAGATGGATAAAATCGTGGGCCAGATGGACGAGTGCAAGCGTATGGGTATCAGGGTGTTGGGTCCCGATATCAACGAGAGTTACAACACCTTTGTCCCAAATGCCGAGGGTAACATCCGCTTCGGATTGGCGGGTGTCAAGGGTGTGGGCGATGCCGCAGTGACGAGCATCGTGGCTGAGCGCAACGAGGGTGGTCGCTTCAAAGACCTCTACGACTTCTTCGAGCGTGTGAACTACCAGACCGTCAACCGCAAAGTGATTGAAAATCTGGCGATTTCGGGTGCGCTCGACTCGCTGAGCGGTATGCACCGCAGCAAGTTGCTCATAGCACCTGCGGGCGATGGCAGCTCCTTCCTCGACCAGCTCATACGCTACGGTAACCGTTACCAAAGCGAGAAGAACAACACTCAGCAGAGCCTATTCGGTGGGTTTGACCAGGTAGATATACAGCGCCCTGAGCCGCCTGTCGTGGAGGAGTGGACCACACTCGAAACACTCAACGCCGAGCACGAGTTGATAGGTATGTACATCTCCTCGCACCCGCTCGACGACTACAAGTTGGTGATTAACAATATGTGTAACACACAGATAGCCGACTTTGGCGACCTGCCCAAACTTGCGGGCAAGGATTTCACAACAGGTGGTGTGATAACCTCCGTACGTCACGGTATGACCCGCTCGCAGAAGCCCTTCGGCAGCTTCGTAATCGAGGACTACTCGGGCTCGCACGAGTTCGCGCTATTCGACAAGGAGTACGAGAACTTCCGCAAGTTCCTCTTCAAGGACTACTTCCTGATGCTCCGCGGCACGGTGCAGCCCCGACGATACAACGACAAGGAGTTTGAGGTGCGCTTCAAGGGTATGGTGCAGCTCCACGAGGTGCTCTCCTCGGTGCGCGAGATGTCGCTAACCATAGACCTCGAAACACTCACCCCCGAGTTCATACAACGACTCACCGACACCGTAGCGGCAGCACGCAAGGTGAAAAAGGCCGAGGCTACAACCGACCTCAAAGTGCGCGTAGTGGACTCACAGACGGGAGTAACACTCGCCTTCCTATCCAAGGGCAAGAAGATGAAGGTAACGCCACAGCTGGCGGACCTTTGCGAAGAGTTTGACATAAAATTTGTATTACAATAAACTAACAACTAAAAACTATTTCAATTATGGCACTTACAATTACAAGCAGCAACTACGACGAGCTGATGGCAGGCACACTGCCCGTAGTAATCGATTTCTGGGCAGAGTGGTGCGGCCCCTGCCGAATGATGACCCCCATCGTGGAGAAACTCGCAGAGGAGTTCGAGGGTAAAGCAGTAATCGGCAAATGCAACGTTGACGAAGAAGATGACGTGGTGAGCAACTATATGATCCGCAGCATCCCCACAATCGTAATCATCAAAGGCGGACAAGTAGTCGATAAACAGGTCGGCGCTTGCAGCGAAAAAGAACTCCGCGAGAAAATCGAGAAGTATCTGTAAGAGTTTTATTTATAGGTCGCTTTTTGTTTTGCCCCTTTTTTGTAAAAAAGCGGCACCAAAAAACTTTTGTACTATTAGTTTGCGGATTTAGGGATAGCCTGCGGCTATTACGATACTAAAAATATATAGGCGTGTTCAAGTAAACTTGGCACGCCTATATATTTTCATTATCGCACCATCTTCGATGGCGTTCCCCTAAACCCGAAAAACCTAACTGTTACACAATAGTTTATATTGGTATCTCCCTAAGTTCCCTAAATTCCCTAAATTCCCTAACACTCCCTAACACTCCCTAACACTCCCTAAACTCCCTAAATTTCCTTCATTTTTACTCAAAGTATTCGGGTTTGGTCTGTTTGATGAAGCCTATTGCTTCGTCGAGGCCCTCTGCAAACTTCTCGAAGTCCTCCTTGTAGAGGTGGAGTTTCTGTTTCTCATAGAATACCTCACCGTCGGGGAGACTCTTCTTGCGGCTCTCGGTGATGGTGATAAAGTAGTCGTCGCCACGAGTAGCCTTCACGTCAAAGAAGTAGGTGCGTTTGCCAGCGCGTACAGGTTTGGAGTAGATCTCTTCGCCAATGTGTTCTCTTTCGAATTCGTTGTTAGTGTAATTTTCTCTCATACAAAACAATGTATAAAGTTGGGTTAATAATGTTGTCTATTGTGTCACTCCTCTTGTCGAGGGTTGAGCATATCTCTGTATCGTTCCTCCGAGCCTATCAACTCCAATGCCGCCTTCAACTCGGGGTCGTCGTTGGAGTGGACCACGCGGTAGTACTCCGTAGTGCCCCACAACTTACGAGCCACCAAGGCTTTTAATAGGTAGCCCGTGTCGCTCAGTGAGTTACCCACACGCCTCGGGTCGTGTGTCACTCCGTGTTTCTCGCCGAGGTCTATCAGTCGCTGCTGCATATCGGCAGGCAGTTGGTAGTTCTCGGAAAAATCTTCGAAGGTGGGGTAGCGGCTCTCCAACTGTGCGCGCTCCTCGTCTAAGTAGATGTTAATCAACTCGTTGACCACTCCCGCACCGACAAGTGCCGACCAATAGGCGAAGTTGCGTGTTGTGTCAATCGGGATATAGAGGTCGGGCTCGATGCCGCCACCGCCATACACTGTGCGCTCATTGAGCAGGGTCTTAAAGGCGGGAAGATTTTGATTTACCGAGTCGCGGTAGCTCTCATCGACTGCTCGGCGCAGGTGGTCGATGTAGTACTCGTCGCTCTTGCCATTTTCGTAGGGGCGTTGTATGGCCCTGCCGCTGGGGGTGTAGTAGTGGGCAATCGTTATACGCACTGCCGACCCGTCGGCCATAGGTATCTGCCTCTGCACCAATCCTTTACCGTAGGTGGGTTGTCCGACAATCACTCCACGGTCCCAATCCTGCACTGCACCTGCCACAATCTCGCTTGCCGAGGCCGACGAGGAGTCGGTGAGCACCACAAGTCGTCCCTCGCTCCACTCGCCACTCTCCTCCGAGCCATAGCGGCTACGAGGCACGCTGCGTCCCTCGATAGATACCACCTCACACCCCGCAGGGAGGAAGTAGGAGCCCATCTCGACAGCCTGAGTGAGCAGGCCTCCCGAGTTGCCGCGCAGGTCGAGTATGAGTCCCTCGGTAGCCCCCGTAGCAGCCACTGCTGCGCGGAGTTCGTCCATAGTATTTTCTGCAAAGCGGTTTACCTTCACATAGCCAATGCCCGGGGCGATAGTATAGGCAGCGTCGATGGTCTCGATAGGGATATCGTCGCGTGTAATGCGGAAGTGGAGAGGCTCAGCGGCCAAGCGGCGTACCACCTCCAACTCCACCACGCTACCCTTGGGGCCACGCAGGCGTTTGCGAACATCGTTTTTGGTGATGCCTATTGCGCTCTCGGAGTCTATCTTAACGATTTTGTCGCCCGCCATCACGCCGAGTTGCTCCGAAGGGCCTCCCGCGATGGTGGCAACCACCGTCAGTGTGTCGTTGAGGATATCGAACTCGATGCCCACACCACTGAAACTACCGCTAAACTCCTCCTCTACCTCCTCCATCTCCTCGGCGGTGACGTATGCCGAGTGGGGGTCGAGCTCGGAGAGGACAGCGCGGATAGCCTCCTCGGTGATAGATTGGTGATTGATGGTATCGACATAGAGTGCATCCAGATAGTAGTAGAATTGGTTGAACTTGCGCAGGCTCTGCTCCAAGCTGCCTGCACTACCGCCAACCACTATCTGTGCTGTCGCCACTGCGGGCAACAACACAAACAGTAATATGGATAACACTCTCTTCATAATCGGTATTTTATCAGTTGTGTGCGGGGGTCTATTTTCTACTCAGGTGAGTTGCAAGCTCTGCAAACGGAACGGACATCTGTTCGCCTGTGGTCATATTCTTCACGGTGGCCACCTCCGAGCCAATCTCGCTCTCGCCCACAATCACCACATAGGGTATTGCCCTGCGGTTGGCGTACTCCATTTGTCGCTTCATCTTGGCGCTCTCGGGGTAGATATCCGAGGGGATACCCGCCTTGCGGAGTGTGCCGAGCAGTCGGAGTGCCACGCCGAGTTCTGTGCCGCCAAAGTTGATGAACATAACATCTGTTGTGCGACCTGCCTCCTCGGGGAAGAGGTCCAGACCCGTCATCACATCATAGATGCGGTCGGCACCGAAGCTGATGCCCACACCCGAGGTGTTGGGCAGGCCGAAGATGCCTGTCAGGTCGTCGTAGCGACCACCACCACAGATGCTGCCAATCTCGTACTCCTTGGCCTTCACCTCGAAGATAGCACCCGTATAGTAGTTCAAACCGCGTGCCAGCGAGAGGTCAATCTCAATCTCCAAACCGCAATCCGAGGCCTCGATATAGTCGAAAAGTTGCTCCATCTCGCGGATACCCTTCACACCTGTCTCCGAGCCACCGATTATCTCGGCCATCTTGGCAAGTTTCTCGCGCGAAGTGCCACTGAGCGAGAGGATAGGTATCAGCTTCTCGATAGCCTCCTCCTCGATGCCACGCTCCGCAAGCTCCCTCTTCACATTGTCCAGACCAATCTTGTCGAGCTTGTCGATAGCCACGGTGATATCAATCATCTTGTCGGCGTGGCCGATGGTCTCGGCAATACCGAAGAGTATCTTGCGGTTGTTGATTTTGAGTTTCACGCCGATACCCAACTTGGCAAATACCGCCTCTACAATCTGCACGAGCTCAAACTCGTAGTAGAGCGAGGGCGAGCCGATGGCATCGACATCGCACTGGTAGAACTCTCTGTAACGTCCCTTCTGAGGGCGGTCGGCACGCCACACGGGCTGCACCTGATAGCGCTTGAAGGGGAAGACGAGTTCGTTCTGGTGCTGCACCACAAAGCGTGCAAAAGGCACTGTGAGGTCGTAGCGCAGACCCTTCTCGCAAATCTTGGCTGCCAGCGCAGCGGGGTTCTCCATCAGCTCAGGGGTCATCTTCTGGGTGAAGTCGCCCGAGTTGAGAATTTTGAACAACAACTTGTCGCCCTCCTCGCCATACTTACCCATCAGCGTCGAGAGGTTCTCCATAGCGGGAGTCTCCAACGGAGCATAGCCGAAGGTGCGAAAGACCTCCTTGATGGTGTCAAACAGATATGTGCGACGGGTCATCTCCACAGGCGAAAAGTCGCGAGTACCCTTTGGTATCGATGGTTTCTGTGCCATTTTTTTATACGGTGAGCGTTGTTAATTCTACTTAATGTTTCTAAGGTAACTAATAGTTAATAATTCTAATTACCCTTCTATTTTGCGGTGAGTGTGTTTAATTCTACTTAATGTTTCTAATTCTCAATCAGTTTTCTGTATTTCACGCGTTTGGGTGCGGTATCCTCGCCCATAGCGCGTTTGTGCTCCTCGTACTCCGAGTAGGAGCCCTCGAAATAGACCACTCGGCCATCGCCCTCGAAGGAGAGGATATGGGTAGCAATACGGTCCAAGAACCAACGGTCGTGCGAGATAACCACCGCACAGCCTGCAAAGTTCTCCAAGCCCTCCTCCAAAGCACGCAGGGTGTTCACGTCGATATCGTTGGTAGGCTCATCGAGCAGCAGCACGTTGCCCTCCTCTTTGAGTGCCAGAGCCAGGTGGAGTCGGTTGCGCTCACCACCACTCAGCACACCACACTTCTTCTCCTGGTCTGCACCCGAGAAGTTGAAGCGCGACACGTAGGCACGAGCATTCACCTGACGCTTGCCGAGGGTAATCAGGTCGCTATTCTGCGAGATAACCTCATAGACACTCTTGTCGGGGTCAATCGACTTATGTTGCTGGTCCACGTAGGCGAGTTTCACTGTCTCACCCACTCGGAAGCTACCCGAAGTAGGCTCCTCCAACCCCATAATCATACGGAACAGGGTGGTCTTACCCGTACCGTTAGGGCCAATCACACCCACAATGCCTGCGGGAGGCAGGGTGAAGTTCAGACCCTCGTAGAGCACACGGTCGCCAAAGGCCTTGCTCACATCGTGGGCCTCGATAACCACATTGCCCAAGCGGGGACCATCGGGGATATATATTTCGAGTTTCTCCTCTTTCTGCTTTGCATCTTCGTTGAGCATCTTGTCGTAGGCACTCAGACGAGCCTTGCTCTTGGCGTGGCGAGCCTTGGGACTCATACGTACCCACTCCAACTCACGCTCCAAGGTCTTGCGGCGCTTGCTCTCCTGTTTCTCCTCCATAGCCAGACGGTTGCTCTTCTGCTCCAACCAGCTCGAATAGTTGCCCTTCCAGGGAATACCCTCGCCACGGTCCAACTCCAAAATCCAGCCTGCCACATTGTCGAGGAAGTAACGGTCGTGGGTCACAGCAATCACCGTACCCTTGTACTGCTGCAAGTGCTGCTCCAACCAGTCGATGCTCTCAGCGTCGAGGTGGTTGGTAGGCTCGTCGAGCAACAACACATCGGGCTCCTGCAACAACAGGCGGCAGAGTGCCACACGACGACGCTCACCACCCGAGAGGTGTGCCACCGACTCGTCGGGGTCGGGGCAGCGCAGTGCGTCCATAGCACGTTCCAACACGCTGTCGATCTCCCAACCGTTCACCGCGTCGATAGCCTCGGTGAGCTCGCCCTGACGCATAATCAGTCTGTTCATCTCGTCGTCGTCCATCGGCTCGCAGAAGCGGTTGTTGATCTCCTCGTACTCTTTGAGCAACGCCATAGTCTCGGCACAACCCTCCTGTACGACCTCCTTTACGGTCTTGGTGGGGTCGAGCTGAGGCTCCTGCTCCAAGTAACCCACCGAGTAGCCGGGGGAGAATACCACCTCGCCCTGATAGGACTTGTCGATGCCCGCAATAATCTTCATCAGCGTCGATTTACCCGAACCGTTCAGACCGATGATACCGATTTTGGCACCATAGAAGAAGGAGAGGTAGATGTTGTTTAACACCTTTTTCTGGTTGTTGAAGGTCTTGCAGATGCCGACCATCGAGAAAATGATTTTTTCGTCAGCCATTTCAATATCTCTTTTCGTTATTTGTTGTGGCGAAAGCAGTCTTAAAACTAATTTGCTATCTTCTTACAAACCGCAAAGATACCACTATTTATTGGAAAATCCCGACAAAACACCATAGTTTTAGCAAATAGTACCATAAAAATATGTGATTGGTGGTTTGTATTGCAAAACAGAAAAATGTTTTTAACTTTGTGTTTGGAAACAGATAACTATTTTTTATAGACAAACATTTAATACATTTTTCTATTATGGCATCTTTGAAAGGTACACGTACTGAGCAGAATTTGCTCAAATCATTTGCAGGCGAGAGCCAGGCACGTATGCGCTACAACTATTTTGCAAGCGTAGCAAAGAAAGAGGGTTATGAGCAGATTGCAGCCATCTTCAACGAGACAGCTGATCAGGAGAAAGAGCACGCAAAGAAGTTCTTCAAATACTTGGAGGGCGGAATGGTCGAGATTACAGCTTCGTATCCCGCAGGCGTAATCGGCGACACCTACCAGAACCTTGTTGCTGCCGCAGCAGGCGAGAACGAGGAGTGGACCGAGCTCTACCCCGAGTTTGCTAAAATCGCCGACGAGGAGGGCTTCCCCGAGATTGCTCAGACTTTCCGCGCTATCGCACTCGTTGAGGAGCAGCACGAGATTCGCTACCGCACCCTCTTCACCCGCATCGAGAATGGTGAGGTATTCCTCCGCAAGACCGAGATTACTTGGCAGTGCCGCAACTGCGGTTTCGTAGTGACAAGCAAGGAGGCTCCCGCGCTTTGCCCCGCTTGTAAGCATCCGCAGGCTTACTTTGAGCCTATGAAGACCAACTATTAAAAAGCCATCTGGCTGGTAAATTTTGCACTTCCCTTGAAAGGCTTCGCCTCATTTACTTCAAGTAAACTTCGGCTCGCCTTTCTTCGCGAAGCACAAAATTTCCTCAGCCATATGACTTTTTAATTCAAAGTTCAAAATTAAAAATTCAAAATTGAGTTAAAACTGAGAGCAGTATCGAACTGCTCTCAGTTTTTTTTTAATGGGAATTATGGGAATTATGGGAGTTATGGGAATTTAGGGAGTTTAGTGAGTTTAATGAGTTTAATGAGTTTAAAGCTTTTCCCATTATTCCCATTACTCCTATTACTCCTATTATTCTCATTATTCTCTAACACTCCCTAACACTCCCTAACGCTCCCTAAATCATTTTGAATTTTGCATTTTGAATTTTTCAAGTTCCCTCCCTATCTCTTTGCTGAAATAGAAAAATAATCTTACCTTTGGAGTGACACACTATATTATTAACAAACTAACCTTATTTTCCTATGAAGAAAGTTTTACTATTAGCAGCTGTTGCAGTGGTAGCTCTGGTGGGTTGCAACACCCCCAAGGATGGCTACAAGTTGGTGTGGGCCGATGAGTTCGAGCAGGACGGTGCGCCCAATCCCGCAAATTGGACCTATGAGCTGATGCGCAAAGGTCAGGTCAATAATGAGGAGCAGGAGTATGTGGAGAGCCTCGACAACGCTTGGGTTGAGGATGGTATCCTCCACGTGAAGGCTATCAAGGAGGGCGACCGCATCACCTCCGCACGTCTTATCACCCGTGGCAAGCAGTCGTGGCAGTATGGTCGTGTGCAGGCACGCATCAAACTCCCCGCTGGTCTTGGCGTATGGCCCGCATTCTGGATGTTGCCCAATGAGAGTCAGTATGGCGGTTGGCCTCGTTGTGGCGAGATAGATATTATGGAATTTGTTGGCTATCAGCCTACTACCGTTCACGGAACTATCCACACCGGCAAGTACAACCATATGATTGGCACTCAGAAAGGTACCAACACCGAGGTCCCCACAGTGACCGACGAGTATCACACCTATACCCTCGATTGGACTCCCGAGAATATCACCATCTCGGTTGACGATACCGCCTACTTCTCCTTCGACAACGACGGAGCAGGCGACCCCGGTACTTGGCCCTTCGACCAGCCCTTCTACATTATCCTGAACGTTGCCTTTGGTGGCGGCTGGGGTGGTGCTCAGGGTGTCGATTACAGTGTTCTGCCTTGTGATATGCAGGTGGATTGGGTGCGTGTGTACCAAAAAACCGAGTAAAAAGATCATCTGATTGGTAAATTTGGCGTTGGGCTGGCTTCTGTGACTGCTTACATACGCAAAGTATGCTGCGCAGCCACAGAAACCAGCCCGCCTAAAATTTCCTCAATCATATGACTTTTTTGTAAAAATGAGAGTGGTATCGAACCACTCTCATTTTTTTTAATGGGAATTATGGGAATTATGGGAGTTATGGGAGTTATGGTATAATCTTTAAATTCCTATTATTCC
>JAFXAY010000062.1 GCA_017521965.1 Tidjanibacter sp.
ACAACGCCGATACGTACGTAGTGTGTACGCTCGTACTGGAACTGGGTGTTGTTGGCAGGCGATTTTCTGTCGATGGTCAGAGTGTACTCCTGACCTGCAACTGCGCCATTAACCTTGGTACCGGGGTCGTTCTTCACGTTGTTGAACGACGAGCATACGAAACGGTCGGTGAAGCACTCCAACTCGATGTTCAAGTTGGTAACCGAAGCGTCGCCAGCCTCAACCTTCACCTTAGCGGTGATAGCGTCAGCGGTTACGGTGAAGGTAGGCTCACCAATCACACGAGCGTAAGGAGTTACGGTGAAGTCAACAACGTTCTTACCCTCTTTCAGAGTGAAGGGAATCTCCACGGGGAGGAAGTTGGCGTCAGTCGTCTTCATATAGTACTCACCGGCCCATACAAGGGTGTTCTTGTAGGTACCGTTGTTCTTGCAGTACCAAGTCTGAGCAGTCTCAGCGTCCCAACCCTTCTCATAAATCTGGAAGATACCACCGGTAGGATTGGTCGACGAACCCCACCACGAGGAAATCACCTGAGCAGCCATACCTGCGTAAACTACGTCACCAGTCTTGCTGTCGATGAATTTACCCTCAACCTGAGCGTTGTGGCCATCCATATTGTCAAGCTCAAACCAATCGCACGATGTCATTGCAAACATCACGAGAGGAAGAATATATAATAACTTTTTCATATTCTTAACTTTTTTAAGTGTGTAAAATTACTCCTGCGAAGGATTAGGAGTGATTCTGTTCTTAACGTAGTTGCTAATACCCGAGTAGTAGTTCTTAACGTCAACGTTGTTACTTACGGGTTTAGCAATAGTACCCTCCAAGTGCGAGTTAGCACGTACGAAGATGTACTTGGGAGTGTCAAGACGCAAGTCAATCAGAGGAACAATTGCGTGAGTACGAGCACCCTCCTTCGAGTCGCCATCGGTCAACTGATAGAAATCGCGACGACGGTGCAAGGTGTAGGAGTAGTCGTTCTCAAATGCCAACTCGGCACGACGCTGTTTCAGTACCTCATCAACGGTCAGCTCAACAGTGTCGAGGAAGTAAGCACGACGACGAATCTGGTTCAGATACTTCTTACCATTTGCCTTCTCCTCAGCGGTTGCGGTGCTCTTCTCAGCAGCAGCCTCAGCGTAGGTCAAGAGGATCTCAGCATAGCGGAGGTCGTACCAGGGGTTCTGAGTATAGGTGGTAGCGGAACCGGGTTTCAAGAACTTGCGGATACCGAAACCGGTGCTATACCAGTTACCGTCGTTGGTGTTACCAATTTTGTTGAAGCCCGAGAAGTCAGCCTCGTTAGCAGCACCCAGACCGTAGTAGGTCTTGCCATCCTTACCAACAGCCGAAGTCGATGCGGTGTGGTAGGTTACCTTGCCACTCTGATCGATAAGACCACCCTGGATGATGATCTTCTCACCACGGAACTCGATACCGGGGTAGATAACCGATGCTTTGAAACGAGCGTCCTTGTTAGCGAAGGGGCTGCTCAGGTCGTCGTAAGCAATCAGCTCACCAACTGCGGGGAGATAGTTAACGTAAGCGTAGTTGTCAACGGGATTGCTCTCATTGCCATCAACGCGGGTCTTAATCTTACCATCAACAGCGTGGTGGTTAGCGTCGTAGTTGTCGTAGATATCAGCCAAGTCGAGCGATACCGAGTAACGACCCCACTGCCAAGCGGTAGTACCGGTGCTGTGTACCTGGTGAGGACCATAAGCGTAGTCAAAACCGTTGGAGTTGGTTGCTACACCATTCTGGTAGCTGCGGCCAAAGATCCACTCGCTGTCCTGACGAGCCTGGAAGAGCTCGGTGAAGTTGTCGATAGCCTCCTGCTCGCTCTTAGGCTCTGCGCCATAGAGAGCGAACTTACCGCTATTGATAATTGCAGCCGAAGCCTCGATAGCCTGTGTATAGTAAGCATCAGCGTAGGAAGCCTCCATATAGGTCAACTTCTCAGCAACAGCCTTGTAGGTGCTGGGAATAGGCTTCTTGTTCCAGAACTTCGAAACCGAAGCAGCGTAGAGAGCAGCGCGAGCCTTCATACCCAGAGCAGCATACTTGTCTGCGCGGTACTTGCCCTGAGTGCGACCTGCGGGAAGCAAGTCAGCAGCCTGCTGGAACTGATCCAAAACGAAGTCCCAAGTAGCCTTCTCGGTCGAGCGGGGAATGTAAAGACCGGCGTTCTCGCCGCCATCATACTTGTCATCCAGAGGCTCGGTTACCAGAGGCACACCACCCAACGAACGAACAGATGCGAAGTAGAAGTAAGCGCGGCAGAAGAGAGCCTCACCCATCAGAGTCTTATAGGAGTTCTCGGCAATAATGCCACCCTTGTAAGCCTCCTCCAAGTCTTTGATCAACTGGTTAGCCGAACGCATAGTGGTGTAGTTCCAGAAACCCTGAACACCACCGGTGCCATAGCTGGGCGAGTGAGTATCGTTTGCATTGGTGGTGTTGAAGTCACCTGTGCCAAATGCATCCATAGGAAGAGCAGTGTAGAGGCGTGCTACAAGACGGTCGAGACCGGCCTCGGAAGCTACCATATCGTCCTTAGTCATCTTCGAGAGATCGCCTTCGAGGTTGTCAAAGAGAGCCTCGCAGGAAACCAAACCAAGCGACAGGATGGCAATCACTGTATATATTAAATTCTTTTTCATAGTTTTCTCTTTGTTTAGAACGACAAGTTAACACCAAGGCTGTAAGTTCTCATCAGAGGATAACCACCTGCACCCAACCAAGCATTCTCGTTACGCTCGGGATCGTAGGGTTTGAGGAGCTTGTTACAGAAGGTGAGCAAGTTGGTACCGCTGAGGAATACACGTGCCGAGCGGATACCGATCTTCTGAGTCAGGTTGCGAGGCAGAGTGTAACCAACCTCCAACGATTTCAGACGCAAGTAAGTACCATCAACAGCGTTGTAGGGCTGGTTGCTACGGTAGGTCGAGTTGCTGCTGCCATCGTAAGCCGAGGTTGCAACTGCTACTGCGGGCCAGAAACCGGATTTCCACTCAGTCTGAGGATCGAAAGGATCTGCGCCAGCCTCTGCGGGGGTCCAACGGTCGAGGTAGTTCTTGTAGTATGCCGAGAAGAAGCCGAAGCCCATTGCACCCGACAACGATACGCTCTTACTTACCAACGAAGCACCTGCGAAGTTAGCATTGAAGTCGAAGCTCTTGTAGTTACCGCTGATCATCAAACCGAACTGCAAGGGAGCATTACCCTCACCCCAACGATAGTAAACGTCCTGACCATCGATCAGACCGTTACCGTTGCGGTCCTCGAGTTTGTACATACCGGGGAGCATATTAACCATCGAGTTACCGATATCGTAGAGTACAGGCGATGCGTTGAGGTCCTCCCAACCGGTGAACTGCTCACCACCATTTACCCACTCATAGCGCGAGTAGCCGCGAGCATTGCTCCAACGACCGGTAGTGTAGCTGCTCCAGTAGTTCTGCGCCGAAGTGTACTGAGCAGTCTTGTCGGCCTCACGATAAGTGGTGCGCTGACGAGCGTAGGTAACAGTAGCGTTAACGCGGTAGTTGAAGTCGCCAATGTTGTGACGGTGAGTCAAAACGAGGTCGATACCAACGTTCTCGCTCTTGTTCAGGTTCTGCTGAGGCAGCGACAAACCGTAGAAATCGGGTACGGTGTTGGTCGAGGTAGCAGAGATACCGCTAATAGCACGCTTGAAGATATCTATCGAACCACCGAAGATACCGCGGTTGATCTCCCAGTCGATACCGAAGTTCATCATACGAACGTCAGCCCAGCTGAGCAGAGTCTCCGCTACTGCGGTGTTACCATAAGAACGAATCTGACCGCCATCGTCGAATACCCAGCTGTCACCAGCGGTGTAACCGAGCAGGTACTGATAAGGTTGACCCTGACGCTGACCGGTCTTACCATCCGACCAACGGAATTTGAGGTTGTCCAACCAAGGCATATTGTCCTTGATGAAGGGCTCCTCCGATGCACGCCAACCCAACGAGTAGCTGGGGAAGAGACCCCAACGATAACCGGGAGCGTAAACGTAGGTACCGTCGTAACGAGCCATCAACTCAACGAGGTATTTGCCCTTATAGTCGTAGTTAACACGACCAATGTAACCGGCAGTTGCACTCATCGAGCGAGTACCGCTGTTCGATGCGGTCGAGCTATCACCCTGATTCAGAATGTCGTGAGTGAAGAAGTCGCCAAACTGACGCGAACCACCCAGCGAGTTGGTGATGTTCTTGGTAGCCTCGGCAGCCAAGGTTGCACCTACGCGGTGGTCACCAAAGGTACCGTTGTAGTTAGCCTGAACGCGACCATACAGACGCTGGCTCTTATTCCACGACTCCTCGTAACCGTTTGCATCGGCGTTGTTAACCATAGGAGCATCGGTCCAGTAGTCGTACTGAGCAAATGCACGAGTGAGCGACGAACTGTTACGAGTGTTAACATCGTAAGCACCCGATACCTGAACGGTCAGACCCTTCAAGAAGTCGGGAGTCCACTTAACGTCCAAGTTGTTGTTGAAACCGTTCGACTGGTTGCGCGAGTAACCATTCTCGGGCTGCATAAGAGCCACAGGGTTACGACCCTCCGAAGTCGCCAGATAGGTGTAGTGATCAGGATTGTTATATACGGTAGGAGCCAGAGTACGGTCAGCCAGAGCTACATAGTAGAAGAAGTTCAGGTTCTGGTTGAAGTTCATAGTAGTCTGGTCCATAGTGTTCAACGAGGTCGACAGAGTAGCCGATACCTGATCGCTGATGTTGGTGGTAATGTTAGCACGCAACGAGTAGCGGTTAGCCTTCAAGTTGTCTGCCTTCAAGAGCGAAGTGTTGTCAGTGAACTGACCGCTGATGAAGTAGTTGGTCTGCTCCGAACCACCACGCAACGATACGTTGTGAGTCTGGTCGAACTGGAACTTGTTCATAACTGCATCGTACCAGTTGGTATCAACGTAACCGGGATCACCGTTCTTATAGTGGTTGATGAACTCCTCGCTGTACTGGATAGGACGACGCGAGTTGATCAACATCTCGTTACGGATATTCATATAGGTAACAATGTCAACCTGCTCGGGCATAGCGGTGGGAACACCAAATGCCAAGTTAGCCGAGTAGTTAACGGTGGGGCGACCTGCGGTACCCTTCTTGGTGGTAACCAGAATCACACCGTTCTCCGAACCGATACCGTAGATCGAAGCCGAAGCATCCTTCAACACCGAAATGCTCTCGATATCGTCGGGGTTCATCTGAGCCAGGATAGCGGTACCCGAGTCAGAGAAACCACCCCAGTTGGTGTTACGACGAGCTGCGGTACGAACTACACCGTCGATAACCACCATAGGCTCACCGTAACCACGCATACTCATAGTCGAGTCGTAGTCACCGGGCATACCCGACTGCTGACGAATCAACAGACCAGGAACCTTACCCTGCAACGACGCAACAACGTCGGCCTGACGAGTGGAAACGATATCCTCAGCCGAAATGTTCGAGATAGCCGAAGTCAGCGACTCCTTCTTCTGAGTACCGAAACCTACAACGACAACGTCCTCTACAACCTTAGCGTCCTCAACAAGAACAACCTCAATTGCAGTACGATTGTTTACAGGAATCTCCTGAGTTACATAACCGATGAACGATACCTCGATGGTAGCGTCGCCCGCTACGTTGTTGAGCTTAACAACACCGTTAACGTCCGAGTTGTTACCAGTGGTGGTACCTTTCACCAATACACTCGCACCGATTACGGGACCATTAGCGTCGGTCACCGTTACGGTCAATTCGCGTGACTGAGCCTCTACGCTCTGAGTGTTCAGAGAGACGAAGGCTGCCAGACCTACGAATAACATTACTTTGTGTAAAAATTTCATATCATCAATGATTTTTTTTGTAATTTGCCCTTCTGCCCTCAGAGGGGCCTTCGGGCGGGTTAATTGTAGTGTTTTGACACACGCGGTCGGAGCCTTGCCCCGCCTGCTCGTCTGCCCCCGCCTCCGATTTAGGTCAACCTTAGGTGTGGCGACTAAGCTTTGTGTCCGGTCTTGGTTTAGTTTTCTTAGTTCTTGGTTTTTAATTCATTGGCGTTTAGTAGTGTTTTTATAGGTTAATAATGTAGTATTGCGCATATTTTTCACGTGTGTTTGTCCTAATCCGTACGGGTTAGTCGGCTCGGACTCTCGCCACCTCTAAATATAATTATTGGTACCACTATATTTAAAGGTATCGGGGTGGGTGGCACTATTAGCGGTTTGCACCGCCCACCCCTAACGAAAAGCACCTAATATATCAGTCTGTTTGTGTTAGTGTTGGTTTGTGTGGGGTGTCCCTATTTCTTGAAGAGTAGCGGAGCAAACTCCTTCAAGCAGATGCGCCAAGTGTCCCAGGTGTGGCCGCCCACCTTGTCGAAGTTGGTGTACTCCATACCAAGCTCGTTCAGCGCTGCAATCAGGCGCTCAGTGTTTGCGTAGGCCATATCGCTGGTGCCGCAACCAATCCAATAGAGCTTGTAACCGTCGTCTTGGATAGGTTTCAGCATACCCTTAGCGTCCTGCTGAGCGGTGAAGCCCATCGAGAGAACACCGATATAGTCGAATACCTCAGGATACTTAGCGGTGAAGTCGAGGGTATAGACACCACCCATCGACAGACCTGCGATAGCACGACCCTCGGGCTTCTTAATAACGCGGTAGTGGCTCTCAACGAAGGGGATAATATCCTCCATAAGGCTCTGAACGTAAGCACCTCCCGAGTAGAACGAGGGGTCGTCGAAGCCGCGCTGCATATGGCTCTCGGTGGGGAGTGCCTCAGCTACGTCGGGCGAAGCAATCTGGTGAGGGTTAGCATTGGGCATCACCACAATCATAGGCTCAGCCTTGCCCTCGGCAATCAGGTTGTCGAGAATCTCGCAAGCGCGACCCAGCGAGGTCCAAGCATCCTCATCGCCACCACCACCGTGCTGCAAGTAGAGAACGGGATATTTGGTCTTCTCCAACGGATTGTAACCGTAGGGAGTATAGACATACATACGACGCTCGATGCCCTCGCCATAGGCGGGCGATGCGTACCATACCTTTGCAATAGTACCCTTCTTCTCGGTGATGGGGAGGAACTCGTGGCTCTTCTCGCCCTCGACAATCAGGATATTGGTCACGCGCTCACCATCGCGAGCGGTCTGCAAATTCTGAGGATCAAGCATAGTAACACCATCAACGGTGAAGGTGTAGGTGTGGAAGTCGGGAGCAACGTTCTCGATGGTTGCCTCCCAGATACCCTCGGCGTTCTGCACCAAGTTCACGGGAGCCTGCATCTCGAATGTGCCGCGAGCGGTCTCCATCTTCTGTACGGGGCAGAAACTACCCGATACCTGTACCTGACGAGCCTTGGGAGCACGCAGACGTACGGTAACTGTTGTACCATCAATCTCTGGCGATACCACAGGGGCTGCCATCTGACCAAACTGAGCAAAAATGCTCGTGCAGAACATCAATGCTGCACTCAAAAGTGTAAGTCGTTTCATTTGTTGGTTTAATAATTTAAGGTTTTTTAATTATTTTCTCTAATCTCTAATTGTACTTTTAGTATGTTTTCGTAGCGGCCCATCAGGTCGATGATTCCGCGGTCGTGACCATAGACCAACTCGCAATCGGCATCGTTGCCTCGTCCGAGCAACATTGTAGCTCCGCCCTCCGGTGCCCAAGCGGGCCACTGAGGCATTGCGGGAGACTGAGGACTACCTGTGTGGCAGAAGGCGGCCCACGCTGCACTCATCTTCTCCGAGAGGGTCAGCGCCTCATTTGTCGCACCGGTCATCGAGCGTGCCGCCTCGGTGTTACCCAAAGCAAATGGCACCTCCAATGCGTGGTGCGAACGGAAGACACCATCTTCGGTGGGCGACTCGTAGCCGAAGAGATACATATATATAGGTGCAGAGCCCGACTCGTTGTAGCGTCGCTCGGCCAGGTTGAGCGCCATACGTCGGAAGGCTATGTCGAGGTCGAATAGTTCGCGCGGATTGTAGGTAGTGCGCGGGTAGCTAAGGCGATATTGCTCCTCGGCGGCCGAGTAGAGCGAGCCCAGACGCGAGATAACCAGCGAGTCCTGACCGCGCTCGTCGAGTGACGAGAAGTTCACATCGTAGAAACTCGGGGTAACCTCGTGCTTGTTTGTTCCAATCAGCAGAGGGATATTCCTACCACGTTGAGGTGCAGCCAGATAGGGCTG
This sequence comes from Tidjanibacter sp., assembly GCA_017521965.1. Taxonomy (GTDB): domain Bacteria; phylum Bacteroidota; class Bacteroidia; order Bacteroidales; family Rikenellaceae; genus Tidjanibacter. The sequence goes on from JAFXAY010000062.1 coordinate 8,232, forward strand.
TTCGGTGAGTACCACGCCATCGAGTGTGGGAGCCCAACCGAAGTAGTCAATCAGGTTGTCGTCCTCGACAAAGGCGTTGCTGTTGCCCTCTTCGTATGCCATCTCGCGTACGCGCTCGAAGGCTGTCGAGGTAGCAGCACGAAGTATTGCGTGGTCGATAGTGTCGATAATCGAGATATTCTCGGCGGTGATACCCAACTCGTCGAGCGCAATCGAGGCGATGCGGCGCGAATACTTGCTGTCCATCACCTTGAAGAGCGAGCCACTCTCGATAATCGCCTTGTGGAATAGTCCCTCGGTCTGAGGCATCGACATCAGTGTCAGCACCTTACCGCCACCGGTGCCCTGACCCATCAGCGTAATGTTATCGGGGTCGCCGCCAAAGTTGGCTATGTTGGACTTAATCCAGCGCAACGCGGCAACCATATCGAGCAGACCGGCATTTGCAGAGTGCTGATACTTCTGACCCATAAACGAGAGGTCGAGGAAACCGAAAGAGTTGAGGCGGTGGTTGGGTGTAACGACCACCATATTGTGGTGCTTGGCCATATACTCGCCATCGTAGCCTGCCAACTCGTGGCTGTGGCCGATGGTGTAGCCCGTGAAGAGATAGACGAGTACGGGTTGCTTGGTACCTGGGCGCATATCGCCCGTCCAGATGTTGAGGTTGAGGCAATCTTCCTCTTTTGTCCCCTCCTCTACGCTGTACCAATTAGCCTCGGCATCCTCACGCTCATAGATTACCTGTGGGGGTACTGCTCCGTAGTTGGTGCAGTCGAGGCGGGCGTGGCGAACAGGAGCGGGCTCGGGTGCCATAAAACGCTGAGCAGTAGCGTAGGGAACGCCCTTGAACGAATATACTCCCGAAGCGGATACCTCGCCAATAATTTCGCCCTCGCCGGTGAGAGCAAATACTCTCTCGCCCGCACCCTGCTGAGCGGCCCCTCTGCGAGCCGAGTTGCACGAAGTGCAAGCCAGCACGAAAAAGAGCGCAGCAAAGGCGACTCTTGCGGCACGAATAGCGAAATATGTTAATCGGTTTTTCATCTACACAAATTTGGGAAATATCTATCAAACGAATAATTCGATTTGTTCAAAAATGGTTGGACAACCGTTCAAAACTAATGCAACAGATGTTGAACAGATGCAACAAATGTTTCAAAATATCCATTTTTGGTGAATTTTGGCGATATTTTTTGTTCGGCACGCCCAAATTTGTTACTTTTACCGAATACAAGCATCGCAACTGATGAAACAATCACCATTTTTACTACAAACCAAACTAAGTAGCGTAGTGTTGCTACTCTTCGCGACCCTTTTATTTGGGGCGTGTAGCAACAGTGCAAGCAACTCCGACGACACTATGTCGACCATACGCGAACTCAATAGCTCGCGTATGAGTTCCGATATTATATCCAACACTACCATCAATGCCTTTTGCGAAGACGACTTCGGTTATATATGGATAGCTACCGAGCGCGGACTCAACAAATACAATGGTAAAGATTTTGTACACTACTATCGTAGTTACTCCGACAACACCTCGGGACTTCTCTCCTCGCGTGTGACCTGCCTATTCTCCGACTCGCAAAAGCGAATGTGGATTGGCACTGTGGCGGGTGTCAATATGTTGGGCTCCGACGACTCTTTTGTCCCTTTCGAACTTGGTACCGACGACAAGTCTGTGCGCTCCATATTTGAGGGCAAAGGCGGAACAATCTACGCAGTGGTGGGCTACTCGTTGTGTAGATTTAACCCCGAAACGAATATCTTTGAAAAGGTGCTCGACTCCACCGAGGAGTCGATGGAGCACTCGGCAAGTTATATCGACTATGTGTCGGCAGGCGATGGCAACATTTGGGCTATCACCCCATCGAAGGCCACTCTGCTCAATGGCAGCAACCTCGCGGTGGTCACCTCCCGTCAGTTGCGCCACGCCCCGACAGGCTCATACGTCGATGACAATGGCGACCTCTGGCTTCTTTCGCCCGAGGGTTTGCAGATTCTCAACCCCACGCTGCCCTCCTTTGCGCCACTGCCCGCCAATCTGGCCAAGGCCGATGCCGCACTCCACTCGACGGGTCTGCGCGCCATCTATCGCTACTCCGACGAGGAGTTGATTTTCCTGACCAACGACAATAAGGTGATACTCTACAACACTGTGCTCGACAGGGTGGTGGGTACCGATAGTCGCGCTTTTCCCTTTGCAGTCCCCGACTTCTTCCGCATCACCACAATTTTTGTCGATTCGCGCGACAATGTATGGTTTGGCTCGCGTGAGGAGGGCTTCGAGATGTTCTCCTCGTTTGAGCGCTCGTTTGTGAGTAACATACAGTTGCAGAAACTATTCCGTGGTCGAAGCGTAGTGGACCTGAACACCGATGCCGGAGGTAACCTCTGGTTGTTGGCGCGACCCAACTACATCGTATTCTACAACACCACTACCCGCCAGACTCAGATTGTTGACCCCACACCGCTCTTTGGCAACTTGCCCGCACCACACGAGAACCTCATCTACTCGCTCTATGTCGATTCGAGCGACAATATCTGGTTCAACGTCGATAACCGCCTTGTGAAGACCACCCACAACGAGGGTGGCTCGCTACGCGTATTGCAACACTACGATATGGGTGGAGTAGTCGATATCTCCATCACCGAGGACCACCGTGGCGGCATCTGGGCAGGTGGCTCGTCGGGCGATATCTTCTTCCTCGAAGAGGGTGCGTCGGAGTTTGAGTCTATCCAGCTCTTCCCCGGTGTCCACCCGCGTCTGACCTCAATCACCACACTCTCCAATGGCTCTATCGTGGCAGCATATCAGGGTTGTCCCATCAAACTCATCGAGCCTGAGTTGCGAGTTATTCGCAGCGTCGGCGATATGTCGCCCGATATGAGTAATGTGGTCAACACCTGTTTCTACGAGGACCGCGAGCACAACCTCTGGATAGGTACCAACGGTAACGGTTACTACCGCTACAATATAGCCACAGGTCGTATGGAGCACAAACTCGTCACCAGCGCAAGTTATGTGACCTCCATCACCGAAGACCTCTACGGTAACTGCTGGGTGGCGACCCTCGACTATGTGTCGAAGTACGACCGCACCCTCGACAGCCTCCTCACCCGCGCGGTGGACTACACCAACGACGGTATGGGCGGCAACCAATTCAACTATGGCGCATCGGCAACCCTGCCCGACGGTGTGATAGCCTTCGGTGCGACCAATGGCCTGACCTTCTTCAACCCGCTCGATATCACTGCGGGTTACCCGATACCTTCGCTCTACATCGAGCGCTTGGAGGTGAACAACAAAGTGGTACGTAGTTTCGAGTCGCAAGATATTGTCGAGCAGGATATTATCTTCCTGCCTAAGGTAACCCTGCGTCACGACCAGACGAGTATCGGCGTGGGCTTCGCGGCACTCGACTACACAGGCCGACTCCCACTGCGCTACCAATACAAGATGGAGGGCGTGGACGATGGTTGGATCGATACCGACAATCGAAATATGGCCTACTACTCCTCGTTGCCATACGGTGAGAATACCTTCCGTGTGCGATTGGTGGTAGGTGGCGACGTGGTCCGCGAGAGCGAGCAGACGATCGAGATACAGGTGAAACGTCCTTTGTTTATGTCAACTGTGGCAATAGTCTTCTATATCATCGTCGGCTTTGCACTGTTTATGCTCATCTACGACCTCTTCAAGCGTAGCAACCAGACCCGCATCGAGGCCGAGGTGGCACTGCGCAACGAGGCACAGCAGCGCCATCTGAACAAGATGAATATGGACTTCTTCGCCAACATCTCGCACGAGTTCCGCACACCGCTCACTATGATTCACGGTGCGGCAAGCACCCTCTGTGAGCCAGATGCCGAGAGTAGGCCCGACGAGCGACTGCCACGCATCATCAAGCACAACGCAAGTCGTCTGTTGCGTCTGGTGAGCCAGATGTTGGAGTTCAACAAACTCGAAAACGACGCCCTCAAATTGGAGGTTAAGTTGGTCGATGTAGTGGCGCAGACCCGCCAGATTATCGAGCTCTTTGCCCACGCACGCGAGCAGAAGCGAGTGACCCTCTCGCTCCACACTGCCGAGGAGTCGTTGCTCGTCTATCTCGACGAGGATAAGTATGAGAAGGTGCTCTGCAACCTCCTCTCCAATGCACTGAAATTCTCCACCACGGGTGGCGAGATAGATGTTCGCATCACAATCCCCTCGCGCGAGTGGCTCGACAAGACCTTCGGCACCGTAGCCGATAACCGCACCTATGTCGCTATCTCGGTGAGCGATACCGGCATCGGTATCCCCGCAGGAAAGACCGAGTCTATCTTCGGTCGCTACTACCAGGCTCTCTCGGGGCAGAATATCGGCGGCACAGGTATCGGCCTCTACTTCTCGCGCAAACTTGTGGAGTTGCACCACGGCGAAATCAAGGCCTTCAACCGCTCCGAGGTTGACGGTCACAAGGGCGCACTCTTCACCTTTATCCTCCCCATCAACGAGAGCGCCTACTCCGAGAGTGAGCACGCCCACGAGGTGGAGCAGTTTGTGGCAGTCGATGCCGACCGCTACCTGAGCGAATATATCGTCGATGCCCCCGACCCCGCCGACAACGACGAGAGCAAGCCCACCGTGCTGGTGGTCGATGACGACTACGAGGTGCAGTATTACCTCAAAACCCTCCTCTCGCCCCACTACAACGTGGTCACCCGATTTGACGCTATGAGCGGCTATGAGGCTATCGAGCAGGTCAACCCCGCGGTGGTCATTAGCGACGTGTTGATGCTCGATGTCGATGGCTACCAACTCTGTCGTATGGTCAAGGAGAACTTTATGATGAGCCATATACCCTTCATTATGCTCACCGCTAAGGCTACTGTGAGTGAGCAGGTTGAGGGTTTGGATGCAGGCGCCGATGCCTATGTGGTGAAGCCCTTCGACCCCAAGTATCTCTTGGCGCTCATCAAGTCGCAGCTGAGCAACCGCGATAAGATACGCAAGGTGGTTGGCGAGAGTACCACCGTGGCCAAAATCGATGAGGACCTCTTGGAGGCTCAGGACCGCAACTTCCTCAAACAACTCTACGAGTTGATGGAGAAGGAGCTCGCCAACCCCGAACTCAACATCAACAACATTGCACGCGAGATGCTCATATCGCGTACCAAGCTGTACTACAAAATCAAGAGCCTCACGGGCGACACACCCACCGACTTCTTCCGCAAGTACAAGCTCAACCGTGCTATGGAGCTCCTCAAAGCGGGCAACAACAAAATTGCTATCGTGGCCGAGATGGTGGGCTACAACTCCCCGAGCTACTTCACCAAACTCTTCAAGGAGCAGTTTGGCGCACTGCCGCGCGAGTACCTGCGCGAGCGCGACTAATCCACCTCCGCCCCTGCCGAGCCCTGCGCTGTGGGACGAGGGGGCAAAAAAGTTTGGTAAATCAGAGAACAACTTGTATCTTGCATTGTTTTTGAGAACAATAGACATTTGAAATAACTAAAACTACACAATATGGACTACTCTTTGTTACTTGGAAAATATGCCCCCGCAGTGAGCGAGAAGGAGGTTGACCGTCTAGTGGCCGCCGCACGCAAGGAGGCTGTTAAGAACTACAACGGTGATGTCTATCGCACCTGTTTCAGCGTCATCGACCTCACCACACTCAGCGAGACCGACTCGGTACGCTCGGTGGAGAACTTCGTGCGCAAGGCTGTCAATATGCAGCAGCACTACCCCTCGATACCCAACGTGGCCTCCATCTGCGTCTTCCCCTCGTTTGTCGATGTCGTGGGCCTCGGCGTGGAGGGCAGCGATATCGCTGTGACCAGCGTGGCCGCAGGCTTCCCAGCATCGCAAACCTTTATGGAGGTCAAGATGTTGGAGGTGGCAATGGCTGTGGAGAACGGTGCCGACGAGATTGACGTGGTGATCAACGTGGGCGAGATGATACAAGAGGAGTACGACCAGATGGCTAACGAGATTGAGATGCTCCGCAACGAGGCCGGCGAGGAGACCGTATTTAAGGTAATCGTCGAGAGCGGCGCACTCGAAACCCCCGAGCTGATACGCCGCGCATCACTCCTCTCGATGCTGGCCGGCGCCGACTTCGTCAAGACCTCCACCGGCAAAATCGGCGTGGCAGCCACCCCCGAGGCCGCAGTGGTGATGTGCCAGGCGATTAAGGACTACTACCAGCAGACCGGTCGTCAGGTGGGCTTCAAGGCCGCAGGCGGCATCCGCACCGCCGAGGACGCTGCCCTCTACTACACCATCGTCAAGATGATTCTGGGTCCCGAGTGGCTCAACCCGCGCCTCTTCCGCATTGGCGCGTCGAGCGTAGCGAATAGTTTGATATCAGCGATTGAAGGCACTACCATCAAATACTTCTAAAAAAAGCCATCTGATTGGTAAATTTGGTGTTGCGGGTGCTTCCGAGATTGCTCACATACGTTTAGTATGCTCGCAACCTCAGAAACACCCGCGCCTAAAATTTCCTCAATCAGATGACTTTTTTAGGGAGGTTAGGGAGTGTTAGGGAACTTAGGGAGCTTAGGGAATAATGAGAATTATGGGAGTTATGGGAGTTATGGGAGTTATGGGAAACCAATTAGAACTATTTGGTAATAATTAGGTTTTTCGGGTTTAGGGGATACTCTCGAAGAGAGTACAAATGAAATAGAGATAT
>JAFXAY010000063.1 GCA_017521965.1 Tidjanibacter sp.
AGGAGCCTCTGACCCCTGCGCAGTTCCTGAAACTGATGAAGGAGAAGAGCGCTATCGTCGAACTCGACAGCCGACTGACCAGCCGCGCTGTAAATGAGGGCTTCTCGGGTGGCGAGAAGAAGAAAAACGAGATTTTCCAGATGGCTATGTTGGAGCCTCGCTTGGCGGTGCTCGACGAGACCGACAGTGGTCTGGATATCGATGCGCTGAGGATTGTGGCAACGGGTGTAAACCGCTTGCGCTCAGCCGATAACGCTACGGTGCTGATTACCCACTACCAGCGCCTGTTGGACTATATCGTTCCCGATTTTGTACACGTGCTCTATAAGGGCGAGATTATCTACTCGGGCGATAAGGAGTTGGCGCTCAGACTTGAAAAAGAGGGCTACGATTGGCTTATCAAACAACACGAACAGAAGTAGTTATGGTGGCTCAGGATAAGAATATGCGCTGCTTGCTACTCGCACCCGATTGTGCGGAGCTCACCATTGCCGATGGCGAGTCGGTGCGCTTGGTGCGCCGCTTGTGCGACTCGGCTCGTGAGGTGGTGTTGAGCGTGGGACGTGGCGCACGAGTGGTGCTCGACGAGGTGTGTGGCGGCGAGGTCGCTGCGGGCAACCTTGTGGTGCGCCTTGCCGAGGGTAGCCACTTGGCGATGACTGCTGCCTATCTTGGCGGTGGCGGCGAGGTGAAGCACCGCATTGAGTTGTGTGGTGCCGAGGCCGAGTTGGAGTATAATGCACTCTATATCGTGGGTGGCGAGGAGCGTATGAACATAGAGCTCGACGTTCGCCACGAGGTGGCCGATTGTCGTAGTAGTGAGGTGGTTAAGGGCATTGCTGCGGGCTTGGCACGTGGCAGGTTCAGTGGTATGATATATGTGGCCCCCGATGCTCAGCGTACTGTTGCCTTGCAGCAGAGCCGCAACCTGCTGCTCAACGATAGGGCCGAGATTAAAACCGAGCCACAACTCGAAATCTATGCCGACGATGTGAAGTGTAGCCACGGTGCTACGGTGGGTCAGATGGACGAAGATGCCATCTGGTATATGCGCCAGCGCGGCCTTGACGAGGCTGCTGCACGTCGCTTGCAGATGATGGGCTTTGCTGCCGACATCACCGCCCACGTGGCAGACGATGCACTCCGTGAGGAGTTGGAGGCGATGATTACCAATAAGTTAGATTCGTTGAATTAATAGATATTTATTGCAGATGGCTTTCGACGTTAACGATATCCGTGGTGAGTTCCCGTTGCTCTCGCGTCAGGTCTATGGCCGCCCATTGGTCTATCTGGACAATGCTGCCACAGCCCAGAAGCCGCGTGTGGTGATGGAGTGCATTGATAGGCTCTACCGCGAGGAGAACGCCAATATCCACCGTGGTGTGCACCACCTCTCGGAGCGTTGCACCGAACTCTATGAGGAGGCACGTGCGAGGGTGTGTAGGCTGCTCGGCACTGAGGATAGGGGCGAAGTTGTCTTCACTGCGGGGGCTACTGCTGCAATTAATCTGGTCGCCTACTCCTATGGCGAGATGGCCCTTGGCGAGGGCGACAATGTGGTGGTGAGCGAGATGGAACACCACTCCAATATCGTTCCGTGGCAACTCGTCTGTGAGCGTAAAGGTGCCGAGGTGAGGATGTTACCCTTCGATGACGAGGGCCGCCTGATGATTGAGAAATTGGCGGAGCTGATAGATAATCGTACCCGTATTGTGGCTGTCACTCAGGCCTCCAATGTGCTCGGCACTATGCCCGATGTGGCTGAGGTTGTGCGCATTGCCCACTCTCAGGGTGTGCCTGTGATGGTCGATGGATGCCAGGGCGTGGTCCACTCTGTGGTCGATGTGAAGGCGCTGGATTGCGACTTTTATGCCTTTTCGAGCCACAAACTATATGGCCCGACGGGTGTGGGTGTCCTCTATGGCAAGCGTGAGTGGTTGGAGAAGATGCCTCCCTTCTTGGGTGGTGGAGATATGGTGGGTAGGGTGTCGTTTGGCGGCACCACCTATGCCGAACTGCCACTCAAATTTGAGGCAGGCACAGCAAATTATATCGACGCAATAGGCTTTGGCGAGGCTTTGAAGTGGCTCGACGGTCAGGATAGGGTGGCCCTTGTGGATTGGGAAAACCAGCTGCGCAAGGCTGCTGAGGAGAGGCTCTCCGAGATTGTGGGACTCACTATCTATGGTCGTACGCCCGATAAGTGCAGCATCGTGTCGTTTAATGTCGAGGGTGTCCACAACTACGACTTGGGTATGATTCTCGACAAGTTGGGCGTGGCTGTCCGAACGGGCGCACACTGTGCCGATCCGGTGATGGACCACTTTGGTGTTAGGGGTATGTGTCGTGCCTCGTTTGCCTTCTATAATACTATGGATGAGGTAGATGCACTTGTGGCGGGAGTACGTCGCGCAGTGCAGATGTTAAAATAGATTGGAGTATGTTTATAGTTCTCGAAGGGCTTGATGGAGCCGGTAAATCCACTCAGATTAAGATGCTCACCGAGTGGCTCGAAGGTGAGGGATGCAAGGTGAAATACCTACACTTCCCCCGCTTCGATGCACCTGTCTATGGCGATATGATTGCACGCTTTCTGAGGGGTGAGTTTGGAGGTGTCGATGAGGTAAATCCCTACCTTGTGGCTCTGCTCTATGCGGGCGATCGTGCCGATGCTGCTGCCACTATCCGTGGCTGGCAGGAGGAGGGCTATGTGGTGATTGTCGATCGCTATGTCTATTCCAATGTGGGCTACCAGTGCGCTAAGGTGGCTGATGAGGCTGAGCGTAAGGCGTTGAAAGAGTGGATACTGCGAACTGAGTTTGAGCAGTTTGCTATACCTCGCCCCACTGCCTCGTTGTTCCTCGATGTCCCCTTCGCCTTTACCGAGCGAAAGCTCTCGGAGGTGCGTGAGGGCGACGACAGGGAGTACCTCAATGGCAAGAAAGATATTCACGAGTCGTCGCTCGACCTGCAACGCACGGTGCGTCAGGTCTATCTCGATGCTGCCGAGGTGGAGGAGCAATTTTATGTTGTCGATTGCTCCGATAGCGAGGGCGGTATGGCATCGGCTGATACGATTTTCTCTCGACTGAGAACTGTGGTAGAGCCTCTGCTCGGATAAGATAAACTATTGACTATTAGAGATGAAAGCCCAAGAATTAAGAGCAAAAGTTAAGGCCTCGCACATCAACGATGTGTGCCGCTACATCATTGCTGTCACGCTGATTTTCTCCGGATTTGTTAAGACCATCGACCCGTGGGGCACTGCGCTGATGTTGGAAGAGTATTTCTCCGCCTTTGGTTGGGAGGGGCTCAAACCTGCCGCTATGGTACTTGGAATATGGCTCTGCGCAGCCGAGCTGATGATGGGCTGTATGCTCTTCTTCGCTGTGCGTCTGCGACTTATCACCCTTTTCTGCGTGATAACGATGACCATCTTCACCGGTCTGACCCTATGGCTTGCCATTGCTGAGCCGATTGCCGATTGTGGTTGCTTTGGTAATGCCTTGAAGATGACCAATTGGCAATCCTTTGCCAAAAATGCTGTTATCTGGCCTATGAGCGTGCTTCTATGGTGGAGCGAACTCGATAGACGTTTCTTCCCCTTTACCAAGTTGGAGGGCCTGCTCATCGTGCTCTTCGCTTCGATGGCGGGTCTGCTGGGTGTGTGGTGCTACCGCCACCTGCCATTGATTGACTTCCTCCCCTTCAAAGAGGGTGTCAACATTGTTGAGGAGATGAGTAGTGAGCCCGAGTCGGAAGAAATTGTTACTACCTTGATTTATAAAGACTTGCAGACGGGCAAAAACCACGAATTTGCACTGACCGATACCACTTGGTACGACACTACACGTTGGGAGTATGTCGATACCAAAATCGAGGGTGTAGATAGCAATAATATCGATATCTCCGTGCGCGATTTTGCTGTTTTTGATGCCTCGGGCGATGTGACCGAGGAGTTGCTCTACGCCGAGGGCACAACCCGCTTAGTGGTGATTCTCGACCTCGATGACCTCAATAAACCCAAGGTGATGGAGCGCTTGCGCAAGATGGTCGAGGAGGCTGATATGGTGGGCGATAACCTTGTTTGCGTCACAGCTTCGCTCCTTGCATCGAGCCCATACTATGTCGCTATCGGCTCTCGCGAAATCCGTTGCTATAATATGGATGCCACCACTTTGAAGGCTATGTTGCGCGCCAAAGTCGGCACCGTAACACTCCACGATGGAGTTATTATCGATAAACGCACGATGTACGACTTTTAAAAAAGCCATCTGGCTGGTAAATTTTGCACTTCCCTTGTGAGCCAAATGCTCATTTACGTCAAGTAAATTATAGGGTATTTTTACCTATTTTCTAAGATTTGCCAATAATATGCAAAACATTGTGTTTTAGCGTATTTTGGCAAATCTTCTTTTCTTGTGATTTGCAAAATTTGCCGATAATATCTACTTTTGTATGCAAAT